>NZ_JBHINI010000007.1:0-115277 GCF_042194935.1 Bartonella sp. CL71SXKL
AAGATGCAATGGAGCAAGCCAAGGGTAAAGCCGAGGTTATTATAGCAAAACAACGCCATGGTCCGACAGGAATCGTTTCCCTTGCCTTTCAATCCGATTTTACACGCTTTAGTGATCTGGAAAAATAGGAGCAGAAAAACGCGTTAAAGAGAGCTTTAAATATCCTTTGAAAGGCATTTGAAGACCCTTTAAAACTCTTTGAGAAAAAATAAATTGGTACAAAAACTAGTGGCAAAATATACAAAACCTGCTGGCAAGCTACAGAGAAAAAATAAATTGGTACAAAACCTAGTGGCAAAATATACAAAACCCGCTGGCAAGCTACAATTACACAGAATCAAAAAGTTATAGCACGATAAAAGTGCTGTGGCGGAGGGGGTGGGATTCGAACCCACGGTACAGTCTCCTGCACGCCGGTTTTCAAGACCGGTGCCTTAAACCGCTCGGCCACCCCTCCAAACTAGATATGCTTTTTGACAAATTTCTTGTAAAAGGTCAATCATTTTAATACGCATTTTAAAGCGTTCTTTGTAAAACTATTTAAGTTTCAATTAAAATAATTTTTCATAAGTTAATTCTTTGAGTGTGTTATCTAAGAGTTTCATTTCTAAACATGGTAGTTTTTTCTGAAAAAATGAAAGGTAATTATGATATTTATCATTTTTTTCCTGTTTAAAAGTTTTTTATAAAGCAATATTTTTTAAAAGTTCTAACAATCGTTTTCGTAATAATAAGAAATGTTTAGTTGAAAATGTTTGATAAATTATATTAAATTCCGGTCGTGTATTTTTGAATTATTTTACCTTTCCAGATATTTATTTTATTTAGATCGTTCATATTGGCGAAAAGAAAATGTTATTACTCTAACAGTTTATGAGAGATAAATTTGTAAGAATGACATATATATTCAAGGAAAGTTTTTATTGAGTTTAAATTAAGTACAATTCAATAAGAAAGCTCTTTAAAAGATTTTAATTTTTTAAATAAAAATATTCAGATATTTAGTGCGTCTAAAGAGTACCTTGGAGGGAATGGCTGATTTGCACTATTTGAATAAAATTTTATGTAAGATTTGCATCGATAGTTTAAAATTTCTTCTAGATATGACTGGAAATTAGGTATATTTATAATGCTTTTTCTGTGGGATAAGCAAAAAGTTAATTTGAATGGAAGAAAAAATTATTGAGCAATACACTTAGATCAATAGATAATTTGTTAAGGTATTACATAGTTTTTCAAGAATAGAACTTAAAAATGCTAAATTATGCAGAAGCAGAAAGCATAAACTTTAACAGACAAGGTTTTAAAAGCCGATTCATTTACAAACATGTGTAAAATAAAAAATGGTGCCCCCAGAGAGACTCGAACTCCCGACCCCCTGATTACAAATCAGGTGCTCTACCAACTGAGCTATAAGGGCGTAACCATGTAGGGATTAGCACAAACTCACAAAAAGGAAAACAGAAAATTATCAAATTTTGTGCATATTAAGTGAAAACTATATAATAAATAAAAATAACTAACTTATTTCCTCTTTTACTACTTTTTACAGCAAGGTTGGCACTATCCTTATGTTGATATCTTATAGAATCTTTTATAAGAATGCACTATTTTGCTATCAAATTACGAATCTGAAGACTTTGATTGATGAGAAAGGTATTTTTCAAGCCAGTGAATATTATAATTACCATCAGCAACATCTTGATTATTAATAAGATCGCGAAAAAGAGGTAGTGTAGTTTTTATCCCATCGACGACAAATTCATCTAAAGCACGCCGTAAACGCATCATACATTCTAAACGGGTACGTCCATGAACAATCAGCTTTCCAATCATGCTATCATAGTAAGGAGGGATACGATAACCTGAATAAGCGCCTGAATCAACACGAATCCCTAAACCTCCAGGTGTATGAAAATGTGTAATGGTTCCAGGTGATGGCGTAAAGTTAATAGGATCTTCTGCATTAATACGGCATTCAATGGCATGACCAGAAAAACAGACTTCATCTTGTGTCACTGAAAGCTTACAGCCTGATGCAATATGGATTTGTTCATGGACTAAATCTATACCTGTAATTGCTTCAGTTACAGGATGTTCTACTTGTAAACGTGTATTCATTTCAATAAAATAAAATTCGCCATTTTCATAAAGAAATTCAATAGTACCAGCTCCACGATATCCAAGTTTGGCACAGGCATTTGCAACAATACTTCCAATTTTTTTCCGTTCTGTTTCATTAAGTGCAGGTGATGTAGCTTCTTCCCATACTTTTTGATGCCGTCGTTGAAGTGAACAATCGCGTTCTCCTAAATGAATAGCATTTCCCGCACCATCACCTATGACTTGAATTTCAATATGACGGGGTTTTTCTAAATATTTTTCTATGTAAACAGCGTCATCACCAAAAGCAGCTTTCGCTTCTGAACGTGTTGTTTTGAGAGCTATAGAAAATTCTTGTTCAGAATGAACAACCTTCATACCACGTCCACCACCACCGGCAGAAGCTTTGATAATAACTGGATAACCAATTTCACGAGCCGTGCGTAAAGCATCTGATTCTTCAGTGACGGCCCCATCTGAACCGGGAACTACAGGAATACCAAGTTTTTGGGCGGTTTTCTTTGCTTCGATTTTATCGCCCATGATTCGGATATGAGTAGCTGTTGGACCGATGAATGTAATATCATGGGCTTCTAGAACATCCGCAAATTTTGCATTTTCAGAAAGAAAGCCATAACCTGGATGAACAGCATCAGCTCCTGTAATTTCACAAGCAGCAATAATTTGCTGAATACTCAAATAAGAATCGCGAGCGGGAGGAGGTCCAATACAAACACTTTCGTCAGCAAGACGAACATGCATTGCATCTGCATCAGCGGTAGAGTGAACAGCCACGGTTTTTATGCCAAGTTCTTTACATGCACGTAAAACGCGAAGAGCAATTTCTCCCCGATTAGCAATGAGGATTTTTCGAATCATGGTTACCCCTCGCTTTATTCAACAATAATAAGTGGTTCACCAAATTCAACAGGTTGACCATCTTTGACAAGAACAGTGGTTACTGTGCCTGAGCGTGGTGATGAAATTTGATTCATTGTTTTCATGGCTTCAATAATAAGTAATGTCTCCCCTTCAGAAACATTTTGTCCTACTTCTACAAAAGGTTGCGCGCCTGGTGAAGGTGCAAGATAAGCTGTTCCAACCATGGGAGAGGTTATTGTGTTTTTTGATTTATCTTCTTGGATAGATTGTATAGGAGATTCAACTGTTGGAACTGGAGAAGATGTTACAGAAAAAGTAGGAGTAGAAACAGGAGCATAGATTGCTTGCTCAGAAGAAATTAAGGTATTTTGGCGTGAGACACAAATACGAAGCTCCCCTTGTTCAACTTCAATGTTCGTTAAATTTGTATCATTCAAAATTTCAGCAAGATCACGAATAATTTTCGTATCAATTGCGGTTTTTGCCGAATCCATTTTTTTTGTTGTCATTTTATTTCTAACTCCTTGATCAATGAAGATCGTCATTATCTCATTTTATGACCGAATATCTCTAGATTAGGGATGACATCTTTTGAGGCTTTAAAGATTTTTATTTCCTTTAAATTATTATACTTTGCAATTTAAAACTCGTATCTGCTTTACGCAAAATTGCACTTATAAGCCTGTTGTCAAAAAAGAGAAAGCATAAAATTACCTCATTTACAGTATTCTTTCTAAAATGGATCAGGAATTCACTGTGTATTGTCTATCGCTTGTTTTAGAATATCTTGTTTGGCTGCGCCAATGAATATTTTATTACCAATGATGTAAGAAGGTGTTCCCGTAATATGAAGTGTAGAGGCAATTTGAATATTTTCTTTAAAAGCGTTTTGCAGAGTGGGATCTTTTATTGCATTACGTAGTTTTTTTTCATCTGCTCCTAATGAAACAGCTACTTTAATAGCTTTAGCTTCATTTGCACGACCCTGATACATTAAAAGCGTTTTGTGAAACTGAGGATATTTCTCTGGAAATTGTTTTCGAAATGCGTAGGCAACAGTATGGGCTGCCATAGAATCAGAGCTTAAAATTGGTAAATCCTTGATAATAACCTTTAAATCTGGGTATTCTTTTATCAAGTCTTCTATATTTGAATAGGAAATTTTACAATATCCACAGTTGTAATCAAAAAAATTGACAAGCACTCTTTTACCATTTGGGTTTCCCAAAACAGCGTCATGAGGAGAATGAAAAATTTCTTTTTCTAACAAATGAATGACAGAAGTTTGTTTTTGGTTTTCGTATTCATTCTGTTTTTCCAGCTTATCTTGAAGAATAAGCTGCATTTCAATCATAATTTCTGGATGAGTAAGGAGGTACTCTCTGACAATTTGTTGAATATGATGAGAATCAGTATGTGGTATCATTTTTTCTTTAAGCTTAGATAGAAAGCTAGAATCTTCCAAAAGTTGTGTTTTAAGCTTTTCTAAGCTTAAATTATTTGCTGTTTTTGAGTGTGATGTTGCGTTTGATAAAGAAGGTAAAAATATTAAAATACTCGACATAACTGGGACTAAAATTTTTGAAAGAAGTGTTATTTTCGAGTTTTGAGAGTGATAATTCATCTGTATACCTTCACATTTTCTAGGGTGTCATTGAGTGAACTATAGGAAAAGCGCTCTCTATGTGCAATAAAGCATTTAGCTATAGTGTGTCTTTAAGAATGAGAAAAAACATCAATTTTTCTCTAAAAAGATTTCATATGATGAACCTTGGTTTGGCAAGGATTATGTTTTGTAAAAGATAAAAAAAATCTCTTTAATTTGTCAAATGTTGTTTTGATGTATAAGGGTATCAAAAGCTTTTTGTGCGTGTTTATTTTAGGAAAAAGTACGTTGATAATACAATGAAGAACACTTGTATTATTTTTTCCTGTTGCTTTATTGAGTACTGAGAAAAAAATTAAATAATGAAAAGTGAAATTATGAAAACCACAACACATTATGAGCTGTTTATCATTGGGGGAGGGATAAACGGGTGTGGATTGGCAAGAGATGCAGCAGGACGCGGTTTTAAAGTGGGATTGGCTGAAATGAACGATCTTGCATCTGGGACCTCAAGTGCGTCAACAAAGCTTATTCATGGTGGGCTTCGTTATCTTGAACACTATGAGTTCAAACTTGTTCGTGAAGCATTGAAAGAACGCGAGATCATTTTACGCATGGCTCCACATATTGTGCGTCCTTTGCGTTTTCTCCTTCCTTATCATAAAGAATTGCGCCCTGCTTGGATGTTGCGTTTTGGACTTTTTATTTATGATTATTTAGGGAATTGGAATCAGAAATTGTGGCGCAGTAAAACGATTAATTTTTCACAAAAATTTTGCTCTACACTGAAGAAAGAATATCAGAGAGGTTTTGAATATTCTGATGCAAGAGTAGATGATGCGCGTTTAGTTATTGGCAATGCGCGTGATGCAGAAAAGAGGGGAGCTGATATAAAAGTACGAACAGAAGTTCTCTCTTTAAAAAAAGAAGACAATAAATGGCGTATCTTTCTTCAAGACAAGTTAAGTAGCAAAGAATATAGTGTCACAGCTTCTTATGTCGCGAATATGACAGGACCTTGGATTGATCATGTTTTGGCAAGCATATTAGATTGTAAAGAACATCCACCAGTACGGCTTGTTAGAGGTTCTCATATTTTGGTTCCCAAGCTTTATACTCATGATCGTGCTTATATTTTTCAAAATGGTGATGGGCGTATTATATTTGCTATTCCGTATCAAGAAGAGTTTACCTTGCTTGGAACAACAGATTGTAATTATCAAGGAGATCCGGCTGACGTTCATATTACTGATACAGAAATTGATTATATTTGTGCAGCAGCCAGTGAATATTTCATACAACCAGTGTTGCCTGAAACGATTGTCTGGTCTTACTCTGGAGTTCGTCCACTCTATGATGATGGAGCTTCAAAAGCACAAGAAATTACGCGCGATTATGTTTTAAAAGAAATGGGAACAGGAACAACACCAAAGATTCTTAATCTTTATGGTGGAAAGATTACAACTTATCGTAAGTTGGCTGAAGATGCGATGAAATTTGTTGAAAAAGAGCTTGGTAAAAAGGGAGCATCATGGACGGCTAAGGCAGTGCTTCCTGGGGGTGATTTTCCCTATAACAAATTAGATACAATCGAAAATAGGATTGCTCTTTTGATGCCAGATTTAGATGCTTTTACACATCGCAGGCTTGCACGCTCCTACGGTACGGAAGCATTGGTGATCTTTGCACATGGTAAGGCAAATAAAGGAAAAAATTTTGGACATGGGCTTTATGAAGTAGAAGTAAAATGGTTGATGGAAAAAGAATGGGCTAAAGTATGTGAAGATGTGTTATGGCGTCGTTCAAAACTGGGTCTCCTATTTAATGAACAAGAGGTTGGTACTCTTTCTTCCTATATGCAAAGCCAACAAGAGATTGAACAACTTTTATGATCATTTCATTTTACAGATTTTATCTGCAATATTGTAAAATATTTTCCTTAAAGAGATACTGATATCAGTCATAGATATTAAAAAGGCAATGGCTGTCTATACCCTGATTTTAGTTTTTTTTGCAAGAATCATAAAATGGCAAAATTAGATAGAATATTTAGGATGAAATTTGTCTATCTTATAAAGTGAAATTCAAGAATGTTACCAAGAATAACTCATTGAAAAAAATGATTTATAATTAGATTCATGTGAAATAAGGATTTTTATTCTTTCTTTAGGAGAAGATAAAGATACTTTCTGTAGCATTTATTTGCACAATAAGTTAAAAAAATCTAAAGAAAATTAAATCTATTATAAAAAATTGTATAATGTGTTAGTTTAGCATTTATTATCTTAAATGCTGTGCTAAATCATGTAAGGATGGAGGCTTGATGAGCGTAAGAAGAACTTGTAAATGAGTTTTTTATATTATGGTGAAAATCTTCTTTTTTCATGTTTATATACCTGAACACTAATCTATGAGAAATGCAAAATTGTGTTTTATCATGATTGATTGTAGTAAACCTTGATATCAATTGAAAATAATGAACTGTTATTATACTCATGATAGTATAAGAGAATAAAATTTTCCGTAAACTAAAAGTAAGTATTTTTCTATGTATAAAGAGAGAGCTATAGGGACATGAGAGTAATACCCTCATGATATTTTACAACCTTCCATCGACTATAAAATTTGCAGTAGCACCAATGTTGGACTGGACAGACCGACATTGCAGGTTTTTTTATCGTCTTTTAACGAAAAAAGCTCTCCTTTATACGGAAATGATGGTAGCAGATGCTGTCATTCATGGTGTTCGCGAACAATTGTTGGCTTTTAGCGATAAAGAATGTCCAGTTGCATTACAACTAGGGGGGGCTGATCCGAAAAAGTTAGCAGAAGCTGCACGAATTGCTGAGGATTTTGGCTACAACGAAATAAATCTTAATGTCGGGTGCCCATCAAATCGTGTTCAAGCAGGTGTCTTTGGGGCTTGTTTGATGTTACATCCAGACATTGTGGCAAATGCCGTGGAAGCGATGAAACGAGAGGTTACTATACCTGTAACTGTCAAATGTCGGATTGGAGTGGACGAACAAGATGAAGAGTTAGCGTTAGATCTTTTGGCTAATCAGGTTTGGAATGCTGGATGTGATGCGCTCTGGATACATGCACGCAAGGCATGGCTGCAAGGATTGAGTCCGAAAGAAAACCGTAATATTCCGCCCCTTAATTATGAAAGAGTTTACAAATTAAAACGTAAATATCCTCATAAATTCATTGGGATAAATGGTGGAATTAAATCGATTGATGAAATCAAAGAACACCTAACTTTCTGTGATGCTGTCATGGTTGGTCGCCAAGTTTATCATAATCCAGCTTTGTTAAAACATATTGATTTTGAACTCTATGGTGAGACGCAAAATAATCTGAGTGAGAGTGATCTTATTGAGGTTATGTGTGATTATGCAGCTCGACATATTGCATCGGGGGGGCGGCTTTCTCATGTGACACGTCACATGATTGGTTTATTTCATGGGCGGGGTGGGGCACGTCGATGGAGGCAAATATTATCAAATGATGCGACAAAACCAAATGCAGATATATGTATTTTAAAAGAAGCTTTTTATGCTCTCATTTAATAATAGCCTAATAATTAACATATATTAAAGTTGAGATCCTTTGCGTTTGGATGTCTTTGCGATAATTTTGATCTCTTCAATTTTATAAGTTTTTGAAAGTTTATAACTTTTATTATGCATAAGAATTGTTGGAATGTATATATTAAACGGCATGCTGATTATGCCTATTAAATAAAAAATAGGTTAAGGGTATCACTGTAAAGGTAATCATAAGATATTAATAACATTTTGAATCTTGCACGTTTGTTATTAGGGTTGAAAATAGAATGTAGAAATTATTGCTTTCATAGTATTTAACATTTTTAAAGCACTGTTAAAAAAACAATAAATTATTCATATCCTGTATATATGACGGGATTTTCATAAACATTGTAGATTTTAAAAGGTATCCTTATGACCGCTAGTCCATTTGATGATTTTCGTGCTTTGCTTACAAATTTACCTGTTGCTGATGAGTTTTCTATAATTTTGGCAAAAAAACGGCAAAAAGACTTAACAAAAGAGCAAGGAACATTAGGAAAACTAGGAGATATTGCTGTTTGGTATGCGGGGTGGAGGGGTACAGAAAAACCTATCGTAACGAGACCTTTGGTCGCTATTTTTTCTGGAAATCATGGTATTGTAGAGGAGAATATTACACCATTTCCACAATCTATGACACAAAAAATGGTAGAAAATTTTGCCTCTGGTGGAGCTGCTATCAATCAAATTTGTATTGCTTATGATCTTGGATTAAAAATATTTGATTTAGCATTGGAATATCCAACAATGAATATTACGAAGGATGCCGCAATGGATGAGCGGAGTGCGGCTGCTACAATGGCATTTGGAATGGAATCCATTGCGGGTGGAACAGATCTTTTATGTATTGGAGAAATGGGAATTGGAAACACAGCAATAGCTTCAGCTTTATGCTTAGCATTGTTTGGAGGGGAAGTGGAAGAATGGACAGAAAATGCTATGGAATCAGAAGGTGATTTTTATCAGCGTAAAATTGCAGCGGTTAAGACAGCTATTTCTTTGCACAAGGATTATTTTAATGATCCTTTTGAGATAATGCGTCGCTTAGGAGGACGTGAAATTGCTGCTATGGTTGGTGCTATTTTAGCAGCAAGAATAGAAAAAATACCTGTTATTTTAGATGGTTTTGTGGCAACAGCAGCTGCAGCGGTCCTTTATAAAATGCATCCAAAAGCTCTTGATCATACCCTTGTTGGACATGTTTCTTCTGAGACAGCTCATCGTAAACTTTTAAAAAAAATTGGCAAAGAACCACTTCTAGATTTGGGGATGCGTCTTGGTGAAGGGACAGGAGCAGCTATGGCAGCTGGTATTGTCAAAGCTGCTGTTTTAACACATGCACAAATGGTCGTTTTTCAACAAGAAAGTTTGAATGCCTAAAAGATCATGAGACGGATATAAAAATCTTAAGAGTTTTGTTCATGCGTCTTGTCGTGTAATTTAATATAATTAAGTGGAAGTTCCGTTGTATATTTAATCTGTTCCATTGCGAAAGAAGATGAGACATCACGGATATCAATTTTAGAAATTAATTTTTTATAAAAAAGATCATAAGCTTCAATGTTGGGCACAACAACACGCAATAAATAGTCAATATCTCCACTCATTCGATAAAATTCAATGACTTCACGGAATTCTTGCACAATTTTTGAAAAACGCTTAAACCATTCATGACTATGTGTGTTTGTGCGAATAGACACAAAAACAGTGACGTGTGCGTTTACTTTTTCAGGAGAAAGAACAGCAACACGACGCTGAATGACGCCATCTTCTTCAAGTTTTTGAATTCTACGCCAGCAAGGAGTGGTCGAAAGTCCCACTTTTTTAGCAATATCAGCAACAGAAAGTGTCGCATTTTCTTGCAAAAGATGTAAAATTTTTCGGTCAAGACGATCCATATTTATTCTCAATATTTTAATTTATAAAAATTTACGCACTAAACAACGCAGATATACAATAAGCTCATCATTAAACCATGGATTTTTCTGTAACCAAGAAGTATTTCGCCATGATGGATGAGGCAAAGGCATAACATTATAGCCTCGAGGTTGGGGAATGGAAAGAATATTTCTCCAATCACCAACAGTTGCAGAAACGGTTTTATATTTTAATTCTGTAATGTGCCACTTTTGCGCATAACTGCCAATAGCAAGAACAAGCTTTATTTGAGGCATCGCTTGAAATATCTTTTCATGCCATATTTCTCGACATTCACGTCTTGGTGGTAAATCAGCTTTATTTTTGTCATAGCCTGGAAAACAAAATCCCATAGGAACAATAGCAAAAAGAGATCTATTATAAAATTCTTCTTTCGTGACACCCAGCCAATTACGCAATTTTTCGCCAGAACGATCATTAAAAGGGATAGAAGTTTCATGGACACGCAACCCTGGTGCTTGGCCTGCAATTGCAATCGAAGCGGTATCGGATAAATAAACGACCGGGTTTGGTTCATGAGGAAGAGGAGGAAAATAATGGGGTTGTTGGACGCAAACACGACAGGAATAGATCTCTTTTTCAAGTTTGATAATTTGGCTACATTGTTTCATTGGTAAATAAAATTAAAAAATATTTTTCTTATTCTGTGCGAGGATTTGCTTTGCGCCATTCTTTTGGTCGTTGAAAACTTGATGCCCATATTCCTTTCTTTTTCTTTCTAGCTTCTTGCTCTTCTTTAGGATATTCATAATAATTTACAGCCCAACCATTATGTACAAGTGTTGCGTTGATATTGCTAACTTGTTTTGTTTTACATGTTGCAAGAATACGGCGATATTTATCTGTTTTTTTCCAGTGACATGTAACAGTTTGATTTTTTAATAGTTGTTCTAAATATTTTTTTGCCTCAAGCCCACAAGGGTAGCGCGCTTCCTTTTTTCCACAAAACTGGTGGAGTTCAGGAGCATCAATTCCAGCTAGTCGAATCTTAATTGAAGAAATCATAATGGTATCGCCATCAATGATTAATGCATTTCCTTCAACAGTGTTTTGAGAAGAAAATTTTTCTTTTTGAGGCAACAGCTGAGTTTTCTTAAAATAAGTTGACATAATGATAAGAATGCTAGCAGCGACAAAAATACTGAAACCGATAACTTTTAGATTAAAGCTTCTTAGATTAAAATGAGAAAAAGATTTTTTCATGAAATAAAGAAACTGCTAACATTATTATAACTCTATTTTAGTATTGTTTATAATTGACCCGAGAAACTTTATTCATATGACGAAACAGTGTTTCGTTTTAATGACAAAATTTTCATTAGATATCACAATAATCAAATACTCATACAGAATATATGTAAGCAACTTAAATAATAAATCAACTTATCCAAATCCGTACAAAACATACAAAGTTTAAAGTAAACTTTTTAAACTTAAGGAAATAAAAAAACACCCCTCAAAAAATAACTTTGAAGAGCAATACTCCCACATTTCTTTTAGAGTATAAAATCTATCAATTTAATAATAATTTTATTTATTTAATTTTTGTTTCTTTAAATTCAACGTGCTTTTTTACAACTGGATCATATTTACGCTTGCTCATTTTATCTGTCATTGTACGGCTGTTTTTCTTTGTTACATAGAAAAAACCAGTATCTGCAGTTGATAAAAGCTTGATCTTAATGGTTGCTGCTTTAGCCATAATGTAAATACCCTATTTATACTGAAAAAATATTATTTCTGTCAAAACTTATTTCCGACATCATCAGATTTTCCGGCAACACTACGGATGTTCTCAAAAAAGTCAAGAGCTGATTAATTTTCTCATAAGTTGGACAAACACCAAAATGACATATAAACCGAAAAAAACAGCCATGGCTATTGAAAAACCAAAGGGTTTAAAGATATCCATGGATTTTCCGATAAAGGTCGGTCCGATGAGCATACCAATTCCATAACAAAAAATAAAAGCAGAATTAGCAGCAGCAAGTTCTTGCCCCTTGAGACGGGCTCCTAAATGTGCAAGACTAATTGTATAAAGGCTCGCTGATACACCACCCAGAAAAAACAAATCAAGCATCAGAATCCATGGATATTGAAGAATCCATGGTACTATAAAAGTTCCTATAAAACCTAAAATAGCGCAACTCATCAGCGGGTAGCGTCGATCTTTGGCGTAGTCGCTTATAATGCTGATAGGAATTAAGAGGAAAATATTCCCAAGTGCAAGGGTTGCCATAAAATGTGCTGCTTCATTCTCATTATAACCAATGGATAAACTAAAGGGTATTATAAGAGTTAAGACGCCCATTTGAATGGCCCCGTAAACAAGGACCGCCATCATTGCACTTGGAACGTGAAAAAGATAACGAAAAAATGGCATATATTGATTTTTTTGAAATTCTGGACTTAATTTCCAAGCGGTAAGAATTGGTATAGTAGCAAGTATAATAAGGCTATATCCAACAGCAAAAGGAATAAATCCTTGTGTTCCCACTTTTGCTAGCAGCGTTAGACCTATTATAAACCCTAATCCTAAGACAATAGCATAAATAGAAAGGATCAAACCGCGTTTTTTGGGGGGAGCATAACTGTTGATCCAAAACTCTGATAGGATAAACATAACTGTCATGCTGAAATGTAATATAAACTTTAAAATAAACCAAATCCATATGGGATCAAAAAAATAGAATCCTAAAAAACTTAAAGATCCTATCGCCATCATAAGCAATATTGTTTGAGCGATTCCTAAGCATAAGGCAATTCGAGACGTAAAAATAGCTGCAATAATTGTGGCGATTCCACCAACTGTTCCACTATAGCCGATTGTACTGTTGGAAAGTCCTTTCTCTGCCATAAGAAGAGAGACAAGTTGTGTTCCCATTGCCAATGCTGTTCCAACAGTGCCAATGGTTGCAATAGCGGCAATAATTGCACGCAAAGAATTATTTTGAGAGTCAAAAGGTTTTTTTTTCATGAGAATGGCTTAAGGTACTCTTGTTTATTTAAACAATGAAAAGATGAGCTGAAATGAAAGGGAGCCAAAACTATCCTTTGCAGTTTCTTTCATTTTCTAAGTATAAAAAACTGCAAGATTTTTATATGGTTATTATAGACTTAACAATAAAATTTATCCTCTTGTATACTAAAGAAAGAAGATTGTACGTATAAATATTATATAATATAAGTCATTTCTTAAATTGAATTTATTATTCATATTATATTCAATGGATGGCAAGAAGCTTAATTTTTTCTTTTCCCATAAAAAGTATACTTTTGTTTTTTTAATTTGTTTTTATGGTAGGATGTCGGTGAAAATTTTATTGGACGAGGTTTTGTTAACAGTTCAAAGCATAAAGCGCCAGCAAAAGGTTGTACCGTTATAAGTTTTACTTCTACAACATCACTGAGCTGATAGCCTTTATGGCTACGCTGTCCTACAAGAACATGTTGTGCTTCATCAAAATGATAATAATCATTTTTAAGTGTAGAAATATGGACAAAACCATCTGTATTGAGTTTATCAAGTGAGATAAAAAGACCTGCTTTTGTAACTCCGGAAATGCGGCCTGTAAAAATACGACCGATTTTATTCGTTAAATAGTGAGCAACAAGCCGATCAATCGTTTCTCTTTCAGCCATCATTGCACGGCGTTCGTATAAAGAAACTTGCGTAGCAATTTCTGCAAGATTTTGTTCTTGTGTATCTGTTAATTGATCATTTCCTAATTTGAGAGCTTTAATGAGTGCTCGATGAATAATGAGATCAGCATAACGACGGATTGGTGATGTAAAATGTGTATAGTTTTGCAAATTCAAACCAAAATGGCCACTATTTTTAGGGTTGTACTCTGCTTGTGATTGTGAACGCAAAATAACTTGATTGACTAGTTCTTGTTGTTGAGTATGAGCGACCTTTTCTAAAATTCTATTAAGGCGCGCTGAGGTAAGTTCGCTTCCGCGGGAGAGTGGTATCCCCAAACTTTGAAGAAAGCTCCGAAGTATTTCTTGCTTAGCAAGAGAAGGTTTTTCATGAATACGATAAATGAGCGGCTGGTGATGTTGTTTTAATGTTTCAGAAGCTGCAATATTAGCTTGTATCATAAACTCTTCAATTAAACGATGCGCTTCTAATTGTGTTTCACTCACAACATCTTTTATGCATCCATTTTGATCAAGAATAATCTTTTTTTCTGCAATTTCTAATTCTAGTGGTTGGCGACGATTTCTCGCAGCTTTAAGGCATGCATAGGCTTCCCATAAGGGGTGCAAAATGCTCTCAAAAAGAGGGGTTATTTTTTCATTTATATTACCTTCAATTGCCAATTGTACTTCTTGATAAGAAAGTTTGGCTCTTACACGAATCATAGTACGATGAAAACTATGTTTTCGTTTATTACCGTTTGCATCAAAAATCATACGAACGGCTAAAGCTGGTCTTTCTTTTCCTTCACGAAGAGAACATAAATCATGAGAAAGGCGTTCAGGTAACATTGGCACAACGGTATCGGGAAAATAAACAGAATTTCCACGTTTCAATGCTTCTTTATCTAAAGCGCTTCCTGTTTTGATATAATAAGAAACATCTGCAATGGCTACAATAATAATCCAACCATCATTATTTGCTGGATCCTTATCCTTGGTTGCATAAACTGCATCATCATGGTCTTTTGCATCTGGTGGATCAATTGTAATAAAGGGTAATTGTCGCCAATCTTCACGATTATCCATATTGGCAGCTTTGATATGTTTGGCTTGCTCAAGAACACTTTCAGGAAAAATATAAGGAATTCCTTTCGAAAGAAGCGCTATCATTGAGAGTGTTTTCTCACTCTTAATGTGCCCTAAAACATTCTTTATTTTTGCGCTCTTTAATCCGTAACCAGTATTTTTTTTTATTTCGACTTCAACGAGATCACCAATTTGAATCTTCATTTCTGGAGACATTTCAACAATGAGTTCATTGGTTTTGCGGTCTATAGGATCAAGGCGCCATTGATTATTTTCCAATTTTCGTACAATAGCAAATGCGCTTTTGGGAGATACATCAATTTTACGAATAATTCGTCCCGTATAAGGATGGCTTGAGCTTTCAGAATTTTTATTTCGAAAAACTTTTACAAGAATATGATCTCCAACACCAATATTACTTCCTGTTATGTGATGAAAAGAGTGTATTTCAATATTGGGCTTTGGAGAATCTTCCCATTCAAGAGGTTGTGCAATAAAACTTCCATCTTTATCACGTCCGCTAATTTTTACTAAAGAAACAGGGGGTAATTTTCCTTTGTTTATTGCTCTTTTGTGGTGTTTAGATATGAGATTTTGATCCTTTAACTCACGTAACATATTTCTAAGCCAGATACGAGAATCGCCTTTTAAGTTAAAAGCTTTAGCGATTTCTCGTTTACTTGAGTGGTTAGGATTCTCAATTATAAAGGAAAGGATTGCTTCCTTATTGGGAAAAGTTTTCCCCTTGAATGAAGAGAGATATTTTATGTTTTTTTCACCTTTAGCCAAAATTTATGTCTCTTTTATTTTTGCTTTTGTTTTAGAAGAAGCTCTTTTTGAAGTTGTTTTTTTACTCGATGCTTTAACCGATATAAGTTCTAGTGCCTCTGGAAGTGTTACACTAATGGGATCTTTATCTTTTGGCAATGTTGCATTAATTTTACCCCAATTGACATAAGGACCATAACGCCCGTTGCGCACGGTAATGGTTCCTCCTTCTGGATGCTCTCCTAATGTTGCCAATGCTTCAGGTGTTGTTCTGCTTTGCTTGGTTTTGTTTTCTTGTTGTTCTGCCAATACTGTAACAGCGCGATTGATACCAATATCAAAAACTTCATCTGCATGAAGAAGGCGCGCAGATTTTCCGTTATGGCTAAGATAGGGACCATATCGTCCAATCGTAGCCGTGATTATTTTTCCAGTTTCAGGATGAATGCCAATTTCACGGGGAAGGGATAGTAAAGCCAAGGCTTTATCAAGGGTTACATTTTCTGCCTGCCACTCTTTTGGTAGTCCTGCACGCTTAACTTCTTTGCTTTCACCAAGTTGAATATAGGGTCCAAACCGGCCATTGCGAAGAGAGATATCTTTTCCTGTTTCAGGGTCAATACCAAGTATAACAGGTTCATCATTGCGTACAGCTTCATTATCTTCTCCAGTATCTGTACCAAGTTGGCGTGTGTATTTACATTCGGGATAATTGGAACAGCCAACAAAAGCACCATAACGACCGAGTTTTAATGATAATTGACCATTTTTACAAAGAGGACAGGAACGCACATCACTTCCATCTTCGCGTTCAGGAAAGGCGAGAGGTGCTAATGTTACATTTAAAACATCAAGGACATTGGTTATACGGAGTTCTTGGATATTGCTAATAGATGCATTAAATCCATCCCAAAAATCCCTTAAGACGTCTTTCCAAGAAAGTTTGCCGTCAGATATAAGATCCAGCTTTTCTTCAAGATCTGCTGTGAAACCATATTCTACATAGCGATTAAAGAAATTTTCAAGAAAGGCCGTAACAATACGTCCCTTAGCATCGGGAATAAGCTTTCGTTTATCAATGACAATATATCCACGGTCACACAATGTCGCCAATGTGGAGGCATAAGTCGAAGGACGACCAATTCCTAACTCCTCAAGCTTTTTAATTAATGAAGCTTCAGAATAACGAGAAGGGGGCTCTGTGGTATGTTGTACGGATTCAACTTTTTCTTTTGTAAGTGCTTCACCAGTGTTTATTTGTGGTAAACGTGTTGTTTCATTTTCTTCATTATTTTCTTCGTCTCGTTGATCCGTGTAGACGGAAATAAAGCCATCAAAGCGAATAACAGATCCTGTTGCTCGTAGATTTGCACGGTTTTCTCCTTGCTGTGCTTCAATTTCAACGGTTGTACGTTCAATGTCAGCAGAACGCATTTGGCTGGCAATAGCACGCTTCCATATCAGCTCATAGAGCTTTGCTTGATCGCTATCGAGAAAATTACGGACTTGACTAGGATTGCGTTGAAAATCTGTTGGACGGATCGCTTCGTGTGCTTCCTGTGCATTTTTTGCCTTTGTTGAATAAAAACGTGGTTTTTCAGGAATATAGTCTTTACCGAAAGTTTCATGAATAACTTTTCGTGCTGAATCAATAGCTTCTGGTGCTATTTGCACACCATCGGTACGCATATAAGTAATCAGCCCTGCCGTTTCACCATTAATTTCAATGCCTTCATAAAGCTTTTGGGCAATTTGCATAGTGCGAGAAGCTGAAAATCCTAATTTTGAAGAAGCTGCTTGTTGTAGTGTGGAGGTTGTAAATGGAGGAAAAGGATTTCTCTTTGTAGGTTTTGCTTCAACACTGAGTGTATGATATTGGGCTTGCTCCAACATAAGGCGAATTTGGTCTGCTTGTTCTTGAGATTGAATATCAAGCTTGCCTATTTTTCTTTGATTAAACATTGTCAATCTTGCTTGGAAACTATCATTTCGGATGGTTTTTAACTGTGTTGTAATGGACCAATAATCTTCTTTGATAAAATGTTCTATTTCTGATTCACGATCACAAATAATACGCAAAGCAACCGATTGAACGCGTCCTGCTGAACGGGCACCAGGAAGTTTCCGCCATAAAACAGGTGAAAGTGTAAAACCAACGAGATAATCAAGAGCGCGACGTGCAAGATAAGCATCTACAAGTGATGTATCAATATCACGTGGATTGTTCATAGCATCAAGCACAGACTTTTTGGTGATGGCATTGAAGACAACTCTTTTAATAGGTTTATCTTTTAAAACTTTTTTTTGACGGAGAACATCCAGAATATGCCATGAAATAGCTTCCCCTTCACGATCAGGGTCTGTTGCTAATATAAGGCTATCGGCTTCTTTAACGGCTTTTGCTATTTCATTTAAACGTTTAGCGGCAGCAGAATCTATATCCCATTTCATAGAAAAATCTTGATCCGGTAAAACAGAACCATCTTTTGCAGGCAAATCACGAACATGTCCAAATGATGCGACAACTTTGTATTGAGATCCAAGATATTTATTAATTGTTTTTGCTTTTGCTGGAGATTCAACGATAACGATATTCATAATTTTACCCAAATATTGAAATAAAAATTTTTTTATAAACGCCTTTTACGCGAATAGCTAATGCCAATTGCTTAAGAGCACATAAAAAAATATTAGCCATATAAAAAACATGAATATTGTACAACTTATGATTGTCATTATTAGAATACACCCTATATAGAATTACACGATTTATTTTCCACTGTTATTACAAAAACATACGGCGAAATACTAAGACGTCTATTGAGAGGTAGGAGGGGAAATGCTCAAGGATAGAGGATTATGTTTATAAATCATTTAAAAGTTATCCAATATATTACAGACATGTCAAAGCAAATGAATCAGATGGCGCGTCAGGCGCATAGTCCGCTTTTAGCATTGCTTTTGGATATGGTTGCCAAAGAAGGGCAAAGCATTATTAATAGTGCTGAGGCTCTTGGGGAAGATCAAGATTCGACAATGACACACAACCACCAGAGTGTCGAATAAGCTTTCCAGCAAGGTCGAGTTCTACCAACAAGAGGTAGAGAGCTGGGAGTGAAACACCTGAGTGGATACTAAGTGTGTCTAAATCGATTGGCGTTGTTGAAAGAGCGGAGAGAACTGCTGCACGTGCTGCATTGTCATCTGCTGAAGAGAGACCGCTGTTTTTTTCATCTGCTAAATTAAAATTCTCCTTTTCAAGTTGTAAAGAGGATGGTTCCTCAAAAAAATTGAGTTGCGAATTTGGAAGCGGTGAAATTAATGGCGTAAGTGTTTCTATAATGTCAGAAGGATGTGTGGTGAGTAGAGCACCGTCTTTGATAAGATTGTTTGTACCAACAGATCTTGGATCAAGTGGAGAACCGGGAATGGCAAAAATTAACCGTCCCATTTCAGCTGCTTGACGTGCGGTAATTAAGGACCCTGAGCGCAGGGCTGCCTCTACAACCAAGAGACCAAGTGATAGAGCTGCAATAATACGGTTTCTTCTTGGAAAATCGATAGCACGCGGCTTCCAAGAAATGGGCATTTCGCTGATGATGGCTCCACCGTTGGCGATAATATCTTCGTGCAACTTTTTATTTTCAGGAGGATAGATATGATCAATTCCTCCAGCCATGACTGCAACAGTTCCTGTTTTTAAACTTGCTTGATGCGCAACGCTATCAATTCCACGAGCGAGACCAGAAATTGTTACAAAGTCTGCTTCTCCGAGAAAACGCGCAAATTGAGCCGTAAGCTTTTTCCCAGCAGCTGAAGCATTTCGAGAACCTATAATTCCAATAGAAGTTTTTTGAAAAATTGAAATATTACCTTTGATAGCAATAAGCGGCGGAGGGGCTTCTGTAACCTTAAGAAAAGCTGGATAGTCTGGTTCGCCCACACCGATGAACCGAATATCTAATCTTTCAGCTTCTTGCATTTCTTTTTCTGCATCTTCTAAGCTTGCTATTTTTATAGATACAGAACCACCACCTTTTCTACTAAGCTCTGGCAGCGCTGCCAGAGCATTTTCTGCTGTTTTATAATGATCAATGAGATTGCGAAAACTAACAGCTCCAATATTTTCACTGCGCAACAACCGTAACCAGCTTAGACGTTGACGATCAGTAAGCAGGATTCCTTTATTTATCTCCGTGTTGCGTACCAATCTTACTTTCTTCCCCAATTAATAATCTACTGATATTTGCAGAATGTTTTATAAACACAAATACGCTCATCACAATCAGCATACAATAGAAATAAGAAGCGGAAAAATAAAAAACAAATATCGGTGTGATCGTAACAGCAATAAGCGCAGATAATGAAGAATAACGCATGAGAAGAAAAATCGCACTCCATACAATAATAAAAATAATTGCTGCGGGCCAATAGATTCCTAAACAGACCCCTAGATAGGTAGCAACACCTTTGCCACCTTTAAATTTAAGCCATACGGGGAAAAGATGTCCTAAGAAAGTAAAAAAACCCGCTAGAGAAACAAGTATACTCTTGTCTAGCGGATTACTAAAAAACTTTATAATCAAAACAACGATAGTTCCTTTTAACATATCACAAAGAAGTGTTAGAGCAGCAAGCTTTTTATTTCCTGTTCGTAAAACATTTGTTGCTCCAATATTGCCGGAACCGATTGTTCTTATATCACCAATTTTGAACAATCTCGTAAAAAGAAGACCAAATGGAATCGAGCCAATGAGATAAGATATGAGGAAAATAAACCATGGAGTGGACTGAAAAAATATTTCTGCTTCATTCATTAAGAATCTCATTAAGTTTGTTGATCAAGTTTAAAAACGGATTTCCCTTTCACAAAGGTCTGGAGCACACGTCCTTGAAAACGTGCATTATCAAAAGGGGTATTTTTTGAACGTGAATAGAGCTTCTCTTTCGAAACAACCCATGGTTCTTCAAGATCAACCACAATAAAGTCTGCATGAGCACCTTTTTTGAGTGTTCCTGCATTGAGTCCAAAGAGCTTTGCAGGCGCCGTTGACAAAAGTTCCGTTATCCGTAGAAGAGATAGGCTCTCATCATGATAAAGGCGTAAGGCTGCGCTCAATAAGGTCTCCATACCAATAGCGCCAACTGCCGCGTCATTAAATGGTAAATGTTTTTTGTCGATACTCTGAGGATCATGAGAAGAGACAATAACATCTACAGTCCCATCCTTTATTGCTTCAATCATTGCTATACGGTCTTCTTCTGTACGCAATGGGGGCATTAAGCGAAAAGAGGTGCGATATTCACCAATGTCATTTTCATTGAAAGATAAATGATTAATAGATACACCCGCTGAAATTTTCTCACTGCGTTTTTTACCTAAACGAAGTGCATCAGCAGAGAGTGCTGTCGATATTTGAGCGGCATGATAGCGTGTTTGCGTTAATACTGCTAATCGCAGATCTCTTTCAAGTGGGATAACTTCTGCTTCGCGAGGGATGCCAGAAAGACCAAGCCAACTGGCAAGCAGTCCTTCATTCATCACACCTTGCCCTGTAAGATCTTTATCTTGCGTTTCATGCATCAATGGAACATCAAAATCGCGTGCATAAGTCATTGCACGCCGCATAACAGATGAATTTTGAAGTGTTTTTTTGCCTTCACTAAAAGCAACGGCTCCTGCATCTTTGAGCAAACCAAATTCGGTTATTTCTTGTCCGTTGAAACCTTGTGTGATTGAAGCAACGGGATAAATATTGACCAATGAGATTTCCTGTGCTGTATGCGTAATAAATTTAATCAGAGCAATATTATCAATAACTGGATGCGTGTTTGGCATCATAAGAAAGGAAGTAATACCACCTGCTGCGGCCGCTTGACTTGCTGATGCAATTGTTTCACAATGCTCATTCCCTAATTCTCCAACAAAAACGCGCGCATCAACGAGTCCAGGGAGAATTGCTTTGTTTTGTGCGTTAATAACTTCTGCTTCTTCAGGGAATCCCTGATTCAGAGCTTCTTTTCCAGCGGCTATAATTCGTCCATTTTCAACAATAACTGTACCAATTTCATCGATTGTGCGCGAAGGATCAATAATACGAGCATTTTGAAAAACAATTGGTTTTATCATTTTTTTTCTCCACTGATCTTTGCGCGTGAATCTAATAAAGCCTCCATGACAGCCATACGCACTGCAATTCCCATTTCTACTTGTGTAGGAATCATACTTTGTGGTCCATCTGCTATGTCGGATGCAATCTCTACACCACGGTTTAATGGTCCAGGATGCAGAATAATAGAATCATTTTTGGCATAGGCTAAATTTTCTTTATGTAAGCCAAAATAATGGAAATATTCACGCGTAGAGGGAATAAAAGAGCCTGTCATCCGTTCATGCTGTAAGCGCAACATCATGATAACGTCAGCATTTTTAAGACCTTCTTTCATCGTGTTAAAAACCTCAACACTCATATGAGCGATTTCTGCGGGTAAGAGTGTTGAGGGAGCAACAGCACGAACACGAGCACCCAAAACATTAAGACACAAGATATTGGAACGGGCAACACGTGAGTGTAAGATATCTCCGCAAATCGCAACAGTTAATCCTTCAATACGACCTTTTGCCCTTTTAATGGTTAGAGCATCTAATAAAGCTTGGGTTGGATGTTCATGAGCACCATCACCTGCATTAATAACACAACAATCAACTTTTTGCGCTAATAAAGCTGCTGCTCCTGCACTGTTATGGCGAAAAACCAGTATATCTGGCTTCATCGCATTGAGAGTTGTAGCTGTATCAAGTAATGTTTCTCCCTTTTTTACAGATGAGTTGCCGATCGCAAGACTCATCACATGTGCACCTAGCCTTTTACCCGCTAATTCAAAAGAAGATTGTGTTCGCGTAGAGGCTTCAAAAAAGAGATTAATTTGAGTCCGTCCATGCAAAGTAGATTTTATTTTATCAATTTTGTTAGAAAGGATAACATTTGCTTCTGCACGATCAAGCAATGTATTAAGGTCTTGTACACTTAGATCTTTAATAGCTAAAAGATGTTGATGAGGGAAAAGTGGAAAAAAATTATCTTGCATCATAGCATTCTTCTTTATCTCTCTCTAAACAGGTTAAACAAGCATTTGTTTGAATATGATAAATGTTTCTTAACTCTAAAAAGACAAATAGTCTATGATATGAATGATTTGAATGTAGGAATATACCTATGAGTGCTGTATCTGCGCAAAATACTCGTCGAAAAAATACATTTCTTAGCGATACGCTTATGTTTCGTATTGCTTCTACTTTGCCTAAGTTTTTGTTAGCAAGTTTTGAAGAAATAGGGGATTTTGCCGCGAGTCGAGAAGCATGGAAACTTTCTTGCTTAGCGAATCATTATAAGCCTTTATTATGCTATAATGATGAATGGGGGCAACCAACGGAAAAATTAGAGATCCATTCTTCCTATCAAGCTCTTCAACAATATTCTAGACAAGCAGGTTTGGTTACCTCACTTTGGGAAAATGCGAGTTCAGAAAATGGAGTACGCTATCAAGCGCGTGCGATTCGTTTAGCTTTATCTGCTGGTTTAGAAACAGGACATTTGAATGAAGTTATCATAACGAGTGCAGCTATTGCTGTTTTAATTAGTGATATTGAGCTCTTCAAAAAATGGCAAAATGTACTTTTATCACGCCAATATGATTCTTCATCAAAGCCTATTCATCATAAAAAGGCTGCTTCTCTAACTTGTGCATTTGACGATATTGAAAAATACGCTTTCAATTTTCCAAGTGTTAAGAAAATTTCTTTCGATGAAAGTATGGAACGTGATCTATATCGTTTAAATGTTGTAAAAACCAATGTTATTAATCCTACCGCTGACGGATATCTTGTTAGTGCAGATTTAAATGGTCATTTAAGTTGTTTTTTTATTCCACGCATACAAGAAAATGGCGCATTAAATGGATCTATATCGATTCGTCATTTAATTCAGCGTTCTGGAGAACTTTTAACACCAGAGGGGGTTGTCGATTTCCAAGGCAGTTATGGCTGGCTTTTGGGAAATGCTGGAGAAGGGCTTAAAGTTATTAAAGATATCGAGACGATGATGCGTTTCGATCAATCTGTCATATCGGCAGGTGTTTTACGAGCGGCTCTTCAATTTGGTATAGATTTTTTCCGGAAAAAAATGCCCAATCAGCCGTTACCTCCACTGACAGAACGTATTTTTGCAGATATTGCATTAGATATAGCTGCCTCACAAGCATTGGTTTTGCGTTTAGCGAGAGCATTTGACAATGCAGCAAATGACCGTTCTGAAGCCGCTTTTGCCCGTATTATGACACCTATTATTGCTTATCATGTAAGTCAATTGGTTGTGCCTATTATTGGTGAAATTATTGCACAACTTGGTATTGAAAGTTTTATAGAGAATAATCCATTATCACAAATGTTGCATAATGGGCCTGCGCGAATTGTGAGAAATAGTTCTGCTAATCAATTGGTAAAGGATGCCATTCTTATTGCTGAAAAAGCACCGGGATTGTTTCAGAAATTGTTGGAAAAAATTGCTCTTGATATTGGGCCAGCGGGACCCCGAGCAATTGAAATCATTAAGTCAGCAGGTGATATGGCATCAGCAAATGAAGGTGCAGGAAGGTTTTTTGTTGAACAAGTAGCTTATGCAGCAGCAGCAGCAGCATTACGTTCTACAGACATAGAACATGTTGCAAATGCCTATATGGAAAGCCGCCTTGGGGGACAATGGAGATCTTCTTACGGGATGCTCATTGCACGATATAATGCAGGGCATTTGCTCAATGTCCTCTATCCTTCCATATGATGAAAGTGTTGAATTCTATTGAGAGCACCTTGCAATATAAAAGCGGCGGCCGCCGAATCAATACGGCTTGCTCTTTTAGCGCGCGATACATTCATTTCTAAAAGAGACCGTTCCGCAGCAATTGTTGATAAACGTTCGTCCCAAAAAACAAATGGAATTTTTGTATAAGCTTTCATATTGCTCACAAAAGCTCTGGTTGCTTGAACACGAGAGCCACTGCTTCCATTCATGTTAAGAGGTAAGCCAATGATAATAACGCCTACATTTTCACGGTCAAAAATTTTAATAAGTGTGTAAGCATCTTCTGTAAATTTTTTTCGCTGTAGTACAGGACGTGGATTTGAAACAGTCAGCCCCATATCAGAAATGGCAATTCCGATAGTTTTTGTCCCTAAATCTAAGCCTGCTATTGTTTGTTTAGGCAAAAGATGTGTTATAACTTCATCTATATTAATAACAGTCATAAGGGTATAATACGTTTTTTAATGTTTCAGATCTATAGTTATATTCTTTATTCATGTTATCTAATATTCTTGCACTTACAAGTGCAGCCTTGTATAGCCAGAATAAAGATCAATAAATAAACAAAAAAGCAGAAAGGCGTAAAGAGTATGTCTGTTGATCAAGAGACAGTCAAGCGGATAGCACATTTAGCAAGGATTGCCCTCCACGATGATGAGATAGAACCTGTGACAAAAAAATTCAATGCTATTTTAGGTTTTGTAGAACAATTGAATGAAGTTGATGTCAGTGGAATTGAGCCATTAATATCTGTGATGCCGATGACTCTACGAATGCGTGAAGATAGTGTTACAGATGGTGATAAAGCAGCAGATATTGTAGCCAATGCTCCTGTTACAGAAGAAAAATTTTTTCTTGTCTCAAAAATTGTTGAGTAATTTTTTATATTTTTGAAATTTGAGAACCAATATGACTGATTTAACAACCCTCACAATTGCGCAAGCTCGTGATGCTTTAACAAAGAAGAATCTCAAAGCAACAGAATTAACGGAAGCTTATTTACAAGCAATAGAATTAGCTAATCCAATTTTGAATGCTTATGTAACAATAACAGCAGAACAGGCAATGAAAATGGCTGCTGAATCAGACAGTCGCTTAGCGAAAGGGCAGGGAGGGCTTTTAGAAGGAATCCCCTTGGGGATTAAAGATCTTTTTGCAACCTATGGTGTTCATACTCAAGCCTGTTCACATATCCTTGATGGTTTTAAACCGCACTATGAATCAACTGTCACAGCTAATTTATGGCAAGACGGTGCTGTGATGTTAGGAAAACTTAATATGGATGAGTTTGCTATGGGCTCATCCAACGAAACATCATATTATGGCCCCGTTATTAGTCCATGGAGAAAAAAAGGCTCGAATGAAAAACTCGTACCCGGTGGTTCATCGGGAGGATCTTCTGCCGCTGTTGCTGCACAAATTTGTGCTGGGGCAACAGCAACAGATACAGGTGGCTCAATACGTCAACCAGCAGCTTTTACTGGAACTGTAGGAATAAAGCCAACTTATGGACGTTGTTCGCGATGGGGCGTTGTCGCGTTTGCTTCATCTCTTGATCAAGCTGGACCTGTTGCCAGAGATGTTCGTGATTGTGCTATCTTACTCAGATCAATGGCCTCTTTTGATGAAAAAGATTCTACTTCCGTCAATTTACCAGTTCCTGATTATGAAAGTTATCTTGGTCAATCAATCAAAGGAATGAAAATAGGTATTCCAAAAGAATATCATGTGGATGGAATGTCTCCAGAAATTATTGAGCTTTGGCAAAAAGGAATAAATTGGTTAAAAGAAGCAGGTGCTGAGATTAAGGATATTTCTTTGCCTCATACAAAATATGCTCTACCTTCTTATTACATTATAGCTCCTGCAGAAGCCTCTTCTAATTTAGCGCGTTATGATGGTGTGCGTTTTGGTTTGCGCATGCCTGGAAAAGACATCATTGAGATGTATGAAAATACACGTTCTGTTGGTTTTGGTAATGAAGTTAAGCGGCGTATTTTGGTGGGGACTTATGTCCTTTCATCTGGTTATTATGATGCCTGTTATCTAAGAGCTCAAAAAGTAAGAACACTCGTAAAACGTGATTTTGATCAATGTTTTGCTTCAGGCATTGATGCTATTTTGACACCAGCAACACCAACACCTGCTTTTGGTATTGCTGATGAAAAAATAAAAACTGATGCTGTAGCAATGTATCTTAATGATATTTTTACGGTACCAGTCAATATGGCTGGTTTACCAGGAATTTCTGTTCCTGCTGGTCTGTCATCAAATGGTTTACCTCTAGGATTGCAATTGATTGGTAAACCTTTTTCTGAAGAAGTCATTTTTCAGATAGCGCATATTATTGAACAAGAAGCAGGAATATTCAGTGCAGAAAAATGGTGGATGTAATAGTCAAAATTCACAAAGGAGCATTTCTCATCCTTAATGAGAAATGCTTTTTTTAAAGGTGGAGGGAATGAGCTCTATTTCCTTAATTCGTAGTCTTTATCCACCAAGATAGGCTTCTTTAACACGCGAATCAGAGAGCATAGTTTTTCCTTCACCGTGAAATAAAATATGTCCTACCTCTAAAATATAAGCATAGTCAGCTATGGAAAGTGCAGCAAATGCATTTTGTTCAATAAGAAGAACAGTTTTTCCCATATCATTAATTTTTCGAATAATAGAAAAAATTTCTCGAACGAGAAGTGGCGCTAACCCCAACGAGGGTTCATCTAATATGACCATATCAGGATTGCTCATGAGTGCACGGCCCACAGCAACCATCTGTTGTTCACCACCTGACATTGTTCCTCCCAACTGTTTTGCTCTTTCACGTAGGCGCGGAAAAAGGTCAAATATCCATTCAATATCACGGGAAATTCCCTGCTTATCGTGACGAATATAAGCACCTAGATGAAGATTCTCTAAAACAGTGAGATGGGGCATGATACGTCGTCCTTCAGGACTTAGAGCAATCCCTAATCGCAAAATCTCTTCTGGTGATTTTTTAATAATAGATTTGCCATTATAGGTAATTTCTCCATAAACAGAGCGATTAAGTCCTGTAATAGAACGTACAATACTGCTTTTTCCTGCACCATTGGCTCCAATTAAAGTGACAATACTGCCCCGCTTTATGGACATAGAAAGATTTTGGACAGCTTTAATGGCGCCATAATGAACGTAAAGATTTTTTATTTTAAGAATATCCATAAACATCTCCGCCAAGATAAGCTTCAATAACTTTAGGGTTATTACGAATTTCATCTGGTGTACCATTGGCAATGCAACAGCCATATTCCATAACCAAAATATGTTGGCAAAGCCCCATAACCACTTTCATATCGTGCTCAATAAGAAGAATTGTAAGATCAAAGTCTTTTTGCACTTTTGCGATGAATTTTCTAAGATCTTCACTTTCTTGTGGATTCATGCCAGCAACAGGTTCATCAAGAAGAAGCAATTTGGGCTTTGTGGCTAACGCGCGTGCAATTTCTAGACGTCGTTGCACACCATAAGGTAAAGCTGTTGCCGATTGATTGGCAAGGTGATCAAGTTGTAGCTGTTCAAGGAGCTCCAAGGAATTTTTATAAACTTCCTTCTTTTCTTTCATTGCTTTTGAAAAAAATAGAGCTGAAGAAAACCAAGGATATTTTTGTCGAACATGCGCTCCTACCATAACATTCTGCAAAACCGTTAACCCTGAAAAAAGACGAATATTTTGAAATGTTCTGGCAATATGGCTTCTACAGATAATATAAGGAGACGCTCCAGAAATTTTTTTCTCATCAAAAAGAATGATGCCGCTTGTAGGAGCATAAAATCCAGAAATCATATTGAAAACTGTTGTTTTTCCAGCACCATTGGGACCAATTAACCCAGTAATACTTCCTCGTTTAATTGCCATATTAACATTATTTACAGCAACTAATCCGCCAAAACGCATTACAATATTATTGAGTGAAAGGATGTTGTCGTTCATAGCTTTCCCTCAGTATTAGAAAGCTTTTTGCGTGTCAAAAAGCTATAAATTCCATTCCATGAGAATTCTCGTTGTCCCATTAACCCTTTTCTCCAAAACAAGATAATTACCAGCAATAAAAGAGAAAAAACAACCATACGAAGTCCTGGGGTTTCTGGAATATGTATAAAACCTAAGTCAAATGGACTTTCAATAATACGAAGCCATTCAAGCATTACTGTAATAATAATGCTGCCAATAATGCTCCCTGTAATTGAACCGAGACCACCAGCAACAACAATCATCAAAATATTAAAAGTCAAAAGAAAATTAAACATTTTTGGATCAATGGTTGAAATAAGAGCCGCCATTAATGCGCCACCTATACCTGCAAAAAACGCTCCAACAGTAAAAGAAAAACTACGGTAGAAAAAAGCGTTAATTCCCATAGTTTTCGCAGCTATTTCATCATCACGGATAGCACGTAATACGTTACCAGTATTGCTTTGCAGTAAGAGGACAATAAAGAGAACAGTAAATGCTAGCCAACCGTAGTTCCACCATAATGTTGCATTTTGAGGTATTCCTTTGATTCCCAAAGAGCCATTTGTGAGCGATGTTGCGTTCGTAATGACAATGCGAATAATTTCTGCAAAACCTAATGTTGCAATTCCAAGATAATCACCACCAAGACGCAATATTGGTAAAGCAATCAATAAACCTACAACTGCAGCACACAAACCACTTACAACAACAGCGATAAAAAAAGGTAACTGTAAATGGTATAATGGTTCAGCAATAGGATCAAGAATCCACATCATTTCTTTTTGTTCAGGGGAAAGAAGTAAAATTGCGCAAACATAAGCACCAATAGCCATAAATCCAGCATGTCCAAGAGAAAACATACCTGTAAAACCGTAAATCAAATTAAGCGAAATTGCCAATATCGCATTAATAGCAATCAGATTTATGATACGAAGCGTATAGTCATTAAAATGGCTATCAGCATAAAATAAAAAACCTATAAAAACGAAAATACTTATACACGATAAAACAGTTGTCGCTGACTTCGCCATTAGATTTTCTCCTGACTTCTTTTACCCATTAATCCTGTGGGCAATATCAATAAAATCAGAATCAATAAAATGAAAGCGAAGGCATCTCGATATCCAGATAGCGCGGGAAAAAATGCGATAATCATAATTTCAATAAACCCTAATAACAATCCTCCCAACATTGCACCTGGTATCGAACCAATACCTCCGATAACAGCAGCGATAAATGCTTTGAGACCAGGAAGAACACCCATATAAGGCTGAATTTGAGGATAACGTAAAGACCACATAATGCCTGCTATGGCGGCAAGAGCTGAGCCTATTCCAAATGTAAACGCAATAACTTTATTGACAGACACACCCATCAAACGTGTTGTTTCAATATCATGGGAGATTGCGCGCATAGCAAGACCCGGTTTTGTTTTATGGATAATCCATAATAGTAATAAAATAAGAATTAATGACACAAAGGGAACGATCAAAGACATGGGAGCAATTCTGATGATACCATCTGCTCCTGATCCTAGATGCCATAAAAATGGTGTTACAAGAAAATCTGGCTGTTGTACACCTTTCGGAACACCACTAAAGAGTACAGTAGCAAGATTTTCAATAAAAAAAGAAACACCGATTGCACCGATAAGTGCCGAAATACGCGGAGCATGGCGTAGAGGTTTATAAGCAAATTGATCAACAGCAACACCCACAGCACTTGTAATAAAAATGGAAAAACAGAGAGCTAAAGCCCAAATCGGTGTAAAATCTTGTGGGGAAATTTTAAAATAATAAACAAATCCTAGCGCAAGAATTAAAAAAGTAGCAATCCAATAAATTGGAGGACGCCTTTTAAAGCCTATAAAGACCGAATAATAAACAAGAGCAGCAAGGAACAAAAGAAGAAAAGCTGCCCAAGCAGGCATAAAGCCAATTGTGGAAAAGAAAACAAAATATGCTCCCAGCATAAAGATATCACCGTGAGCAAAATTAATGAGTCTCAGTATACCGTAGACCATGGTGTAGCCAATAGCAATAAGCCCATAAAGAGATCCCAATGCCAGTGCATTAAAAAAGTACTGGATGAACATTTCAGTGCTCATCTCTCATCCTTCCACATTTGTTAATTTACATAGGACAATAAGAAATTTCTAAGTTTTTGGTTGAGAAAAAGATCCTCAACCAATTCTTGCATTTTAATAAGTACAACTTTTTAATTAAAAAGCAGGTTTAACTTCTTCTAAATAAACACGTTTTCCATCCTGTATTTTAATGATACCAATAGGAATTTTAGGATTATGATTTTCATCCATTGACATATCCCCAAAGGGGGTAGGAAAATCTTTTAATTGGCTAAGTGCGATAGTAATTTTTTCACGATCAGTGCTACCAGCATTTTCAATAGCCTTCATGAACATCATATAACTCGTGTATCCCAAAACAGAATTGATATTTGGTTCTTTGTCAGGGTAAGCTTTTTTCCATTCTTTTGTGAATTCTTGCGCAGCTACTGACATATTTGGCATATCCTCACTATAGGGAAGTGTCGTATGTAAGAAACCTTCTGCAGCTTTTCCTGCAATCGTAATGGTTTCTGGATTATCCATAGCATCTCCACCCATAATTTGAAACTTAGCCCCTAATTCTCGTGCTTGTTTCATGATGATAGCACCTTCAGAAAAGTAAGATGGAATGAATAAGATATCAGGTTTCTGGGCGATAATTTGCGTGAGAACAGCTGAAAAGTCCTGATCTCCAGAATTATAATTTAAATTTGAGATAACTTCACCACCTAATTTTTTGAAAGCACGCGTAAAATAACTTGCAAGACCAATAGCATAATCGCTTGAAATATCTTTAAGGATAGCAGCCTTTTTTGCGTGTAAAGTTTGGCTTACATAAGTTGCGATTCCTACTCCTTGATAGGAATCAATAAAGCAAGCACGAAAGTAATATTTTTTACCCTGTGTAACAAGGGGACTTGTTGAGGACGTTGCAATGGTTGGAGTCTTTGCCTTTTCAGATATTTCACCACCTGCTAACGAGAGCGAAGAACCATAGCTACCAATGATTCCACTCACTTTTTCACTTGCTGTTAAACGCATAACAGCATTAGCCGCTTCTACTTTATCAGACTTATTATCAATAATAACAAGTTCTACTTTACGTCCTAAAATTTCTGGAACTTTTTTATGGGCTAATTCTATACCTCTAATTTCAAGCTGACCTCCAAATGCATTTTGACCACTTAATGGAAGATAAACACCAATCTTAATAGGTTCACTCGCATAAACATTTGCTGTAAATGCCATAAATGCTGCGATTATCGTAAGGATTTTCTTCAATTGCATTGCGCATTTTCCTTAATTGAATTGTCGTTTTTTCACCTTATATTGAACTTCTTCATCATGCAAGTTACACATTAATCAAAATATCATTATGTAAAAAAACTTTTATATGACCTCTTTTGTAGGGCACTTCTTGTAAGGTATGTAAAGTGTACAATCAAATAGTTTTATAAATATTCATGTTGATATTCTCTGACATGAACATAGAAGATACGACAATGTGGGGAAATCTTATCTTGGGGCTTGCGTGTTGATACAAGAGCAATGTTTACTTAAATCTAGAGAATCAATATCGTACAATTTATAAGCTACAGGATCACGTTATTATGACGAGTAAGGATGCATTAAAGGATTGTTCCCCATCTGAGGATAGTATAGGTGCTTGTGGGGAGATTATCGAAATCAGTGGTGTCATTAAGTGGTTTGATGGTAGTAAGGGGTATGGATTTATTGTACCTGATTTACCTCATTTCCCCGATATATTATTGCATGTTACAGTAATGCGAAGGGATGGTTTTCAAACAGCTTTGGAGGGAGCTAAAGTCATTTGTGCTGTGGAAAAAACCGAACGAGGATTAAAGTGCGTTCAGGTGAAATCCATAGATTGTTCTTCAGCAATTCATCCATCAGAAGTTCCAGCCCGTACCCATGTTGTTGTTACTCCAGAAAGTGGACTAGAACGAGCAATTGTTAAATGGTTTAATCGTGACAAAGGATACGGTTTTCTTAGCCGTGGGCAAGGAACGGAAGATATTTTTATTCATATGGAAACATTGCGCCGTTTTGGTTTAGCAGAGCTTCGTTCCGGTCAAGTTGTTCTTGTACGTTTTGGTAAAGGAGAAAAAGGTTTAATGACAGCAGAGATTTATCCGGATATAGGCATTCCTTTAGCTACGCATTAAATTTCACGAGTGAAATCAGTATGTTTTCTGTATTTTTAAAGGTGATTGTTTCATAAATTGCTATAGAAGTAGATTTTTAAAGAAAATATAGCTCTCGTGAATCTATAAACCAAATGAAGGAAATTGTGCATATTACGTTGAAAGAAACTAGAAAATAACAAGGAAGCAATTCTCTTGTTTTTTGACTTTTAAACTCTGGTACTTTTTATTTTATAAACAAAATTTAAAATTTTTCTGTGGTGGAGACAAGAATGTTAAAGCCTTTTAAAAAGGGGCATATTGCTTTATTGGTGATGCTTTTTATGCTAGATATGCGTGTTGTTGTAGCAAAGGAGCCCATAGAGATTCCTGTGCATCCGATTCCTTTAGAAATACATACAAAGCAAGGTCCGGTTTTTTATAAGGTAGAGATTGCTTTTACGCCATCTCAAGCAGCAGCTGGTTTAATGTATCGAACTGATTTTCCACGCGATCGTGCAATGCTCTTTAAGCAGCTAAAAAGTTCCCAATCGGGAGATGAACAGAAAATTTTTATGTGGATGGCAAATACCCCTTTACCCTTAGATATGATTTTTTTAAACTCTGAGGGAATTATTGTATCGATTGTTGAAAATACTTCTCCATTTTCAACAAAGACCATTTCATCAGAAGTTCCTGCAGCTTTTGCACTTGAGATTAACGCTGGTGAAGTTTCTGAAAAAAAGATACAAAAAGGGCAACGTGTTATTCATCCTGTACTTTGTGGAAAGTGCAATAAAAAATGACCGCTGAAGATATTCGTTTTTTTGAATATAATGGTTTGCGATTTGCTTATCGAGAAGAAGGGCAGGGCGCGCCTATTTTGTTGATCCATGGTTTTGGATCTTCTGCACGGGTGAATTGGTATGCAACGGGTTGGTTTCGTATTCTCACTGAAGCAGGATATCGTGTTATTGCTCTTGATAATCGCGGTCACGGAGATTCAGTTAAAAGTTATGATCCTGTCTTTTATACACCTCAAGCTATGGCTGGCGACGCTGTAAAGTTACTACAGCATTTAGAGTTATCTAAAGCTCATGTTATGGGATATTCTATGGGGGCTCGTATTAGTGCTTTTATGGCTCTTTTGCATCCAATATATGTACACAGTGTTATTTTTGGTGGTTTAGGTATTGGTATGGTGACGGGAGCAGGAAATTGGGAGCCCGTTGCTGAGGCCCTTTTAGCAGAAGATATTTCCACCATTACCAATGCACGCGGTTTAATGTTCCGTAAATTTGCAGATCAAACGAAAAGCGATAGACGTGCTCTTGCTGCTTGTATCATTACATCAAAACAGGAGTTAACGGCGTCTGAAGTTTACAAAATCAAACAACCAGCACTTGTTGCTGTTGGTTCATTAGATGAAATTGGCGGTGCTGCAGAGCCATTGGCAGCCTTGTTGCCTTGTGGTGAAGCTATATCAATTCCTGATCGAGATCATATGCTTGCTGTAGGCGATAAAGTTTATAAAAAAGGTGTTATCGATTTTCTTTCTCGTTATCCTATAAAATAAGAATTCTTCATAGCTTTTAGAATTTACAGAAATACCCAATATTTTTATCTCGTATAAATTAAAAAAGCTTATTTAAAAATCTTTCTTTTGTGACATAAGTTTTTATAAAGAATGAAAAGAAAAATAAACTCTTATTAGCTTATTTTGTATATTTTTCAGAGATGTAACTCTTCTAAGATTAGATAATTATACTTTAAAAGTTATTAAAAAGAATTATTTTTGAATGATGTAATAAATATTTTTTGCTAAAAAATGTAGTTTTAAATAAAAAAATATTGTTATTTACATTTTTTATAAAAGGAACAAAATTATAAATTATTGATCAATTTATTCTTACAAATATGCATTCTAAATACAGATGCTAAAATTGGAGATAAAGTAAAATTATTAAAAATATACAGTTTTTTGCCATTTTTTAATCTATACGGGTATATTTAATAATGATAGACTCTTTTTGTAAACGTTCTTTATGAATTTATAAAGAACGTTGTAAATATATGTAACATTAAGTAAATATTCAGATTATGCTTTTTTACTGACTTTACAGAATCATAAGAGTGTCTTATTTGCGCGACACGCAATTATTTTAATCGTTTCAAAAAATAGGAGAGCATAGTGAATGCTGATGAAATAAAAAAACTTGATAATTATTTTAAAAATATATTCCAAAACTCAGCATTGCAAGTCAGAGCACGGCCTAAAAAGAGTGATTCTTGTGAGGTTTATATGGGAGATGAGTTTTTAGGCATTATCTATCGAGATGATGAAGAAGAAGAGCTCTCCTATAATTTTTCAATGGCTATATTAGATATTGATTTAGAAAATTGATTTGTTATTCATAGTTGAATGAAGTCTTTTTATCCCATAAGATTTATATAAGTTTTAACGCTTTAAAGCTCGTATGGTTATTTCGTGCAATAATAAGATGGTCATGGATAATAATGCCTAATGCATTTGCTGCATCTTTTAATCTATATGTCATTGTTATATCTGCATCAGAGGGGGTGGAATCGCCAGAAGGGTGATTGTGGACTAAGATAAGTCCTGAGGCGGATAACTCTAAAGCGCGAGAAATAACTTCACGAGGATAAACAGGGGTATGATCAATGGTTCCAGTTTGTTGCACCTCATCAGCAAGCAAGCCGTTTTTCTTATCAAGAAATAAAATACGAAATTGTTCACGTGTTTGGTGAGCCATAACAGCTTTACAATAAGCTAAAACTTTATCCCATGATGAAAAAATATCGCGTTTAAACAATTGCGCACGAGCAAGACGTCCAGCAACATCTGAAATAATTTTTAAATCAATTGCAGTGGCGGGACCACATCCTGGAATTTCTTGAAGTCGGTGAATATCCGCTCCCAACACATCAGCTAATGAACCAAAACGCGCTATCAAATTTTTAGCTATGGGTTTTGTGTTTGCACGGGGTATTGTGCGAAAAAGCAATAATTCAAGATACTCATAATCTTCAATTGCATTTCCTTTTGACTTTAAATAGCGCTTCCGAAGACGTTCACGATGTCCTTGATAATGTTTATGAAGCTGTGCGTTTTTCTGAGGCTCTTCACTTTTTCTTTCTGATACTGGGGTGAGTGGAGAACTCGATGTTAATGCAAAGTGATTACTTTGAGTACCTTCCTTTTGATTTAATTTTTTAGCCATAACATCTCTACGTTGCGTTAGGTATGCGAATTTGGAATATAAAAAATATTTTTAGGAGATTGCGTAAATATTTCATATCCTTCATTTGTCACACCAATTGTATGTTCATATTGTGCTGTCAGAGAACGGTCACGGGTAACAGCAGTCCAACCGTCAGATAAAATCTTAACTTGTGGTTTACCAAGGTTAATCATAGGCTCAATTGTAAACATCATACCTTGTTTTAATTCGACTCCTTCTCCAGGGTTTCCATAATGGAGGATATTAGGAGCATCATGAAAAAGCTGGCCGATACCATGTCCGCAAAAGTCTCTCACAATTGAACAGCGTTCGGATTCTGCATACTGTTGAATGGCTGCCCCGATATCACCTGTCGTTGCTCCAGGCTTAACGACAGCGATTCCTTTCATAAGACTTTCATAGGTTATTTTTAGCAAGCGTTCTGCTGCACGCCTAATTTTTCCAACAGGATACATTCGGCTTGAATCCCCATGCCAACCATCAAGGATAAAGGTTACATCAACATTTACAATATCACCTTCTTGCAAAGGTCTTTTATTGGGAATGCCATGGCAGACAACGTGATTGATAGATGTACAGCATGAATGGCTGTATCCATGATAATTTAGATCAGCAGGAAGTGCTCCTCGCTTAGCTCCAAAAACGAATACAAAATCATCAATTTCTTGCGTAGTAACGCCCGGCTTAATAATATCCGTAAGCGCATCAAGGCATTCTGCAGCAATACGACCAACTTCACGCATTTTAGCAAAAGCATAATCATCGAAAATGCGGATTTTTCCATTAAATTTTAAAGGGATTTTATTATATTCGATATACTCAGTCATTGTTTCTTCTATTTTCTATTTTTACTCTCTGAATCGGAAAAATGCCTTCTACACTTACATGACACTTTACAGCATAACATTCTACCCCTGATTTTAATGCTAAATCAAACTTACGTCCATAGAGTGGATCAAGATCATGACAAATTGTAAAAGCTGTGCAATCTTCTCGTTGAATAATATAAAGCATAGCAGCTCGTTTTCCTTGTTGTACAACTCCTATGAGCTCATCAAGGTGACGTGCACCACGTTTTGTTTCGCTATCAGGAAATTCTGCTAATCCTTTCTGACGAATAAAATGAACATTTTTGACTTCTAGGTAACAATCAGGAAGAATGTCATCTTGTAAAAGAAAGTCAATTCGTGATTGTGTCCCATAGCGTTGTTCTTTTAAAATTGTTTTATATCCACTTAATTCTGGTAGTAATCCGTTTTGAATTGCCTCTAACGCAAGCTTATTGGGTAAAGAAGTATTAATGCCAACCAAAGTATTATCGGCTTCAATAATTTCTAATTGATAGGCATATTTTCGTTTGATGTCGTTATGATAAGAAAGCCAAATATTGGAGTTGAAAGCTGTTAATCCAAGCATTGATCCTGTATTAGGTACAGACACGGTGAGGACATGCTGATCATCTTGTTGAACATCTGCAAGGAAACGTTTATAACGACGGATAAGCTTTGCAGGAAAAAGTTTGGGAATAAAGTGCATATCCCTTTTTAGGATTTATGATTTCATAATTCAACTGAGATTATGATTTGCAGGGGCTGTTTCCTATTAAAAGTAGATAAAATTGATGTAAAAAACGCTACGATATCGTTCACTTTAATGGCTTTTAAAATTTATTATTAGGTTTAGAAACTATTATCTTTGAATGAAAAGATAACATTGTCTATAATTTATTATTAAACAGCATTAGAGTATTGTGAAAAAGGTTTCGTAAAAAATAGTGGAGAGGGAGATAGTTTAAGTGAAACTAGGTAAGATTGATGGCAGGAACGAATAAGAATCGTGAAAATTTAACAAATGGTCCCATTATTATTTTAGTTGAACCGCAGCTTCCTGAAAACATTGGTATGGTCGCAAGGGCAATGGCAAATTTTGGGCTTTCTAAGCTTCGATTAGTCAATCCTCGAGAAATGTTTCCAAATGAAAAAGCTAGAGCTGCTGCAAGTAAAGCTGATCATGTCATTAACAATGCTGTGATTTTTAACACATTGCGTGATTCAATTGCAGATTTACACTATGTTTTTGCCACAACAGCACGTGAAAGATGTGGATTTAAAACTGTAAAAAGTGCTGTCGAAGCAGCAAGCGTATTACGTCAGCGTGAAAGTATCGGACATAAGACAGGTATTGTCTTTGGAAGAGAGAGATGGGGACTAGAAAATGATGAAATCAGCCTTGTTGATGAAATTATTACTTTTCCAGTTAATCCTGCTTTTGCGTCACTTAATATTGCGCAAGCGGTTCTTTTAATGTCTTACGAATGGATGAAAACTGGTTTAGAGAATGTCAGCGATACGGCATTTCGTGCCGCAGAGATGGAACCTGCAAATAAAACAATATTTCATGGTTTTTTATCTCAGTTAGAAGAGGCTTTGAATATCCGTGGGTATTTTAGACCCCCAGAACGCAAAGAAGTAATGCTTGCAAATTTGCGCTCTGTTTTTACGCGCGCTAACTTTAGTGAACCTGAGGTTCGTTTATTGCGAGGCATTATATCTTCTTTGGATCATTTTTCGCCACAATATCCACGGGGGAGTAGAGCACCTGAAGAACGTGATCGTAAAAAAATTAAAAATAAGTGTGAAAACTAATGGATGAACGACCTGTTCTTTTTTTTGATAGCGGTATTGGTGGTTTAACAGTGTTTAGGGAAGCGCGTATTCTTATTCCTGAAATGCAATTTATCTATGTTGCTGATGATGCAGGATTTCCTTATGGAAATTGGAAAGAAAATATTTTGAAAGAGCGTATTTTGAAGATTTTTACAAATCTTTTAACACGCTACAATCCAGCTTTATGTGTGATTGCTTGCAACACTGTTTCTACACTGATGATAGCAGATTTACGACAGAATTTTCCTCATGTCCCTTTTGTAGGAACGGTTCCTGCAATTAAATCAGCTGCAGAACAAACAAAATCTGGTTTTATTTCCGTATTAGCGACTCCTGGAACAGTTAAACGTGCTTATACAAATGAATTAATTAACTCTTTTGCTGGACAGTGTCATGTTCAGCTTGTGGGAAGTAAAAAGCTGGCTGGACTTGCTGAAGATTATTTACGGGGAAAATCTATCGATTCAGAAGAGTTAAGAAAAGAAATCCTGCCATGTTTTGTGGAAAAAAATGGACAATATACGGATGTTATTGTTTTAGCCTGCACACATTATCCTTTTTTGATTAATTTCTTTCGTGAACATGCTTTATGGTCCGTTGAGTGGATTGATCCGGCGAAAGCGATCGCCAAACATATCAGATCTTTATTACCATTGTCGGGAGAAATACACCATCAATATATAAAGAAATATCAAGATTTTGCGTTGTTGACATCGAAAAATATCACTTCTTTAACGGAGAATTTGTTTAAAGGATTTGGCTTAAAACTCATGAAAGGAGTTGACTTTGGGTTACGAGACCAATAATGATGATCTGGCTATTTTTTCAAGAAAATAGCATTAATTGACGTGTCCCGTGGATAACTTTGCATATTGATATGTTAAGGTATTCTGTCAGTCTTTAGTATTTAAAGGCAGAGGAGGGCGCGTTTCCTTGGGATCTTAAGATCTCGTGTTTTATTTTATAAGGAAATGCGATGAGTAAACGCGAAACAACAAAGTATAAAATTGACCGTCGTATGGGAGAAAATATTTGGGGGCGTCCAAAATCTCCTGTCAATCGTCGTGATTATGGTCCAGGTCAGCATGGACAGCGTCGTAAAGGAAAACTTTCTGACTATGGGGTGCAGTTGCGCGCTAAACAGAAATTGAAAGGGTTTTATGGAGATATTTCAGAAAAACAATTTCATAAAACCTATGAAGAGGCTGCTCGTCGACGGGGCGATACTGGCGAAAATCTTATCGGTCTGTTAGAATCACGTTTGGATGCTGTTGTTTATCGTGCAAAATTCGTACCTACGATTTTTGCTTCTCGCCAATTTATCAATCACGGTCATGTTAATGTCAATGGGCGGCGCACAAACATTCAATCTTATCGTTGTAAACCAGGTGATGTTATTGAGGTTCGGGAAAAATCGAAACAACTTGTTTTAGTGTTAGAATCAGTGCAATTGGCAGAACGTGATGTCCCTGATTATATTGAAGCAGATCATAAACAGATGAAAGCAACCTTTACGCGTATTCCTGCTTTTGCAGATGTTCCTTATGCTGTGCAAATGGAACCTAATTTGGTTGTTGAATTTTATTCTCGATAATTTTTCTGTAAGAGAAATTGTTTCTCTCTTCTAGTATGATAACTTCAAAATATTGTGTTATTCTTACAATATTTGAAGTTAATAAGTTCTTTTTGTAAATGGTTCTATATTAAGTTTATTGCTATGTTTTATAGTCATAAATTTGTATAGTTCCATTTCTTTTTTGTGTATCTAATTTATAAATTCAAAAAACATAAATGTAAGCTTGCTTTAATATTTTTTTATCTTTGCAAAACGAGCTGTTACTTATGCAGGATATGGTATTATGAATGATGTTCCAGTTGAATATCAAGTAATAGAAGAAAACGAAGGGAGAGATGATCCTTTAATAAGCGAAGCAGATAATTGTCATCCAATGTTTCGTGTTGCTCCTTCAAGCGTAGAATTTAATAAATTACGCAAACGACTTTTACGTCATATGCGACAAGCTTTGGATGATTTTTCTATGCTCTCTACAGGAGAAAAATGGCTTGTTGCTTTATCGGGTGGAAAAGACTCTTATGGTTTATTAGCGCTTCTTTTAGACTTAAAGTGGCGAGGTCTTTTATCCGTTGAAATTCTTGCCTGTAATCTTGATCAAGGGCAACCAGAATTCCCTAAGCATATTCTTCCAGACTTTTTAAGTTCTTATAAAATTCCATATCGTATTGAATATCAGGATACTTATTCCATTGTTACAGATAAATTGGCAGAGTCGCAGACATATTGTTCACTTTGTTCTCGATTACGACGTGGTAATCTCTATCGTATTGCACGTGAAGAGGGATGTTCTGCATTAGTTTTAGGTCATCATCGTGATGATGTTTTAGAAACATTTTTTATGAATTTGTTTCACGGTGGCCGATTAGCTGCCATGCCTGGAAAACTTAAAAATGATGAAGGAGATCTTTTTGTGTTACGTCCTCTTGTTTATGCTGCTGAGGAAGATATGGAAAAATTTTCTCAAGCAATGCAATTTCCGATTATTCCTTGTAATCTTTGCGGTAGTCAAGATGGTTTACAACGTAATGCCATGAAAGAAATGCTGAAAAATATAGAAAGACAAATGCCAGGACGTAAAGATACGATGATTCGCGCTTTAACAAATGTACGCCCAAGTCATTTGCTTGATAAGAAATTCTTTGATTTTAAAACGTGTTAATAAAAATTAGATATTTAAAAAAATAAGTTCAAAGAGTTTAAGATAAGATACTTATTTATAATGATAATTTATTGTTTTTTAATTTAAATACCGTCAGATTGTTTTGTTTCAAATTCTCTTATATTGCATCTATAAAAAACATCTGCCTGCATATCACAAAGGAAATTCTCGTGTGCATCAAACTCTCTTGAAAAAATTTTCCTTTCACTAACCAATGACTGTCGCAATATCAAAAATAGGAAAATAGTACGGTTGTTGATTTTCTCTTTTGTTAATTAAAAATAGTGAACCTTGTGGATTTTATTTTATTCTGTTGCGCCGCCATCACCGTCATTTAAGGTATTAAATTAAGAGAATATATAACTGCTTGATATTTTGGGAGTGTATAGCAACACTCAGGGCAAGAATTGCTCGTAAATTCTCATGAAGTGAGTTACATAAGTGATCAAGTTCGATTGTGAGTAGCCGACCTTTTATAAACCAATGCTGATAGAAATCTTCATCATTGAGGACAGAGAAGGAGTTAAATTTTTAAACGGCTATACCATAAAGGTCATAGGCATCCGATTGTTCGATTTTAACGGTGACAAATTCACCAACACGCAGTGGGCGTCGTGATGATATATGGACAACACCATCTATTTCTGGAGCATCGTACTGACTCCGTCCTTTGGCAACTTTTCCTTGACTTTCATCAATAAGAACTTGGAGTCTTTTTCCAATTTTTTTCTTTAAAAGATATGTAGAAATTTGTTGTTGTTTTGCCATAAAACGATGCCAGCGGTTTTCTTTCACCTCTTCAGGAATATTTTCTAATCCCAAATCATTTGCGGCAGCTCCTTTTACTTCTTCATATTTAAAGCACCCAGCGCGTTCAATTTTTGCTTCTTCTAGCCATTCTAGAAGTATATTAAAATCTTCATTCGTTTCACCAGGAAAACCAACAATAAATGTTGATCGCAAAGTAAGATCTGGACAGATTTTCCGCCATTTTTCAATTCTACGGTTTGTTTTTTCCATAAGTGCGGGACGCTTCATGTGACGCAAAACAGCCGGTGATGCATGCTGAAAAGGAATATCCAGATAAGGAAGAATTTTTTTTGCAGCCATAAGTTCGATAACTTCATCAACATGGGGATAAGGATAAACGTAATGCATACGTATCCAAATACCCATATCGCCTAGTTCGCGACAAAGATCAAAGAATTTCGTTTTGATTGTACGATCTTTCCAAGAATTTTCGAGATATTTAAGATCAACACCATAAGCACTCGTATCTTGTGAAATAACCAAAAGTTCTTTTACACCCGCTTGCACGAGTTTTTCAGCTTCACGAAGAACATCGCTGATGGGACGTGAAGTGAGATTACCACGCAGAGTAGGGATGATACAAAAACTACACTGGTTAGAGCATCCTTCAGAAATCTTTAAGTAGGCGTAATGGCGAGGTGTTAAACGAATACCTTGGGGAGGAACTAAATCAAGAAAAGGATCATGAATTGGAGGAATTGCTGTATGAACAGCTTCTATAACGCTTTCATAAGCTTGCGGTCTTGTAATAGCCAATACATTAGGATATGTTTGGCGAATAGCATCAGGATCAGCACCAAGACACCCTGTTACAATAACTTTTCCATTTTTTTTAAGAGCTTCATCAATATTGGCTAATGATTCTTTCCTTGCCGAGTCAAGAAAACCACAGGTATTCACAATAACGACATCAGCTCCTTGATGTTGACGTGAAATTTCATACCCTTCAGAGCGAAGGCGTGTAATAATTCGCTCAGAATCTACGAGTGCTTTTGGGCATCCGAGGGAGACAAAACTAATACGAGGTGCTACCATGATGATCCTACAATTACTATGAATGATTCAGTTACGTTTTTATTAACTTAAAAATAATGTTCTTTATTTTTATACCTATGCAATACAGTCTGTTACAAAGTTATTTGATTTTTTTCTACAAAATTTTATGTGTTTTTATGCATGCATACAATTTTGTCTTATTATATCGTAAAATTCCATCATTGAGGACGAGGATATAAGGCTGCTTTCTTTAAAAACATTCAAGTTCTTTTCAAAGTACGTGGTGAATATTTTAAAGCTTACTTGCCAAGCCTTGCATAAGTGAAGAACATGGAGGGAAGGGAAAGTGAAATCCGCTCGATAAGGATCTGGATTGTTTATAAACCGAATTGGGGGCATCCTTTGTCTGTGGAGAAGAAGTCAATTGCGTGTGGCACAATAAAAAAATACTCAACAGCTTCTTATTGCGATATATATCGCGTACTATAAGGTTTATTTTTTAATATTTGCGAATAAGTCCGGTAAGTTTGCCTTGTATTTCTACACGCTCGGATTCGTATGTCCGTACTTCATAATGAGGATTTGCAGCTTCTAATGCAATAGAAGCTCCTTTGCGTCGATAACGTTTTAATGTTGCTTCTTTTTTATCAATAAACGCAACAATAATTTCACCTGTTATTGCTGTATTTTGACGTTTCACAATGATCGTATCTTTATCAAAGATACCAGCCTCCATCATAGAATCATCTTTAACTTCTAATGCGTAGTGCTCACCTGTATTAACCATATCGAGTGGAAGAGAAAGGCTGTTTATTTGCTGCAGTATAGCAGAGGCGGGTACGCTTGCAGAAATACGTCCCATAATAGGAATGGTGATATTTTTTTTTTCTTCTTCATCAAAGGGACTCAAGCTTTTTGATATTTCCCTTTTATTTCTTTCTATTATACTGGGAGAAATTTTACGTGCTAAAGAAAGGTTAAATGTTATTTTCTCAGGAAGTCGAATTACCTCCACAGCACGAGCACGATTAGGCAAACGACGTATAAAACCTCTTTGTTCTAAGGCTATAATGAGCTTATGAATACCAGACTTTGAAGAAAGTTCTAATGCATTTTTCATTTCTTCAAAAGAAGGAGGAACACCAGTTTCTTTTATATGGTTATGAATAAACAAGAGTAGCTCATACTGTTTACATGTTAGCATTCAATATTCCAATCAAAATAATAAAAATTAGTAAAGTAAAAATACATGTATATATAACACTTTTACAATTTTTATCGACAAATCAAAATTATTTTCTTTGTTTTTGATCTTATCGTTTAATAAAGTAATATGTTTATTTATAGATATATTTAAATTATTATTTATATACTATATAGCTACATTAATATTAAATAATGTATAAAATACTTTATAGTTCTGACTGAATTATCTAACACCAAATTTTATGACCAGTATTATCCTTTTCTTCTAAAAATATATCTACATGTTTTGTAATTTCTGATATAAAAAAGTTAAATAGAAGGTATTCTATATATTTAGAACTCTCTATGGGTATTTAAAATCATTTTACATACTGCATATTATTTCTGCTTTTTTATTCTTAGTAAAATTATCTACAGCTCTAATAGTGAACACAATTTATAGTCATTCGAGATATTTTCAATGAGACTAAATTTTTGCTTCATATCTACTTTATTCTATAGGATAAACTGGCTTTCGTTATATATTCATTATGCATAAATAAAATTATACTCTCAAAATGCCATTGTTGCTCATTGTTCCATTTTCAGGTCTAACGTGTCAACTGCTATATACTATTTTCATGAACCCTAATGTTACGATAAATTTTGATTATTGAAAGGAGGCATAAAAGGTATTTTCATTTCTTTTTTATAGTTTTATTCTCTCACTTATATTGGTCAAGAAAATGCTTTTTATTGTTTCAATATAAAAAAGATTTGAAATGAGATAAGCTTACAGTATTTGAGACTTATCACTCAAGTGATAAAAATGATAAATTATTATAAATCAATATATTATCTTATAAATCTGTATTTATATTTGAAAATTGAACACTAAGATATAAAGATATAAAAAATAATATTATAATAAAAGGTATTTTTTCTTCTCTACCCATTATGCTCAACAACCCATGTGAGGGGAAGGGGGTAATTTCTCATAATTTTAACGCTTCGAATCTATGCAATATTTTGCAGTGAAATTTTTCCTTTATTGAAACTTCAAAAATAAGATTAAAGAGTACTTATACAATGATGAAGTAAAGGGGTGAAAACGAAAAATTATTGATAATTGAAGAAAATAATAATATTTTTCTCCAAAAGGTGTTGACCAAATGGAAAGTCAACCGTATGTTCCCTTCACTTTCTACAAATTAGATAGTGTGCAAACTAGATAGCTTGTATGAGAGCGCGTAGCTCAGCTGGTAGAGCAACTGACTTTTAATCAGTAGGTCCAGGGTTCGAATCCCTGCGCGCTCACCAAATTTAAATTAATATCAATAGGCTATAAAAAATTTAAGAATCTTTCTTGTTTTTATTCTTTTTGAAGTTTTTTGTTGATTCTATAACCTGTCATTTTCTATCAGCTGTTTTGAAATAGAGCGATGCTATGCTGTCTCCTGTCCAACAAAAAAGAGCTTTAAGATTACGATAGGATTGTACCTGCGTTGGCAGCACATGTGGTTTCTAATTTTCTCAATCTATAGGTTGATTTTTTAATACCCACTGCATTACATGATTCGCAAAACAAGTTGCTAAAATCACCACTTATTCACACTTTATATTATGAAATGACTTTTCTATAAGATGTTGATTTATTTAATTTTTACTCTTTTTAACATCTACTATAGTACATTTATTTCTTATGAAGATCATAAAAAGGTTAACAATACGTTAATTTCTTGATAGAAGGGGCCAATTCAAGAGTGGTATATGCGCGAGGGGAATCATTTAAAAACGTAAATTCTTCCGTTGCGTACAAAAAGCGTGACGTGGTTTTTACAGTAGTACTTAACAGAAATAAGTGGACTGAATAGATGCCTTCAAATAGAAAAAAGAAATTTACTTTTATGATTAAACCAACACTTCAATTGTTTTCTATGATCGTCATTTCTCAGTCACTGGTATCTTGTTGCGCAAGCCAAACTATGAATTTTTCAATAAAAGATTCCTATCATAATAAACCAATTAACGTAAACACTTCTGTACTACCTCAACAAGTCTCCAATAAGAAGAATCAATCGGAAGAAAAAAAGCGTGGACGAGCGATTGTTGGTAAACCTTATCAAATAAAAGGAAAGTGGTATTATCCTCAAAGTGATCCAACTTATAAACGTGTTGGCGAAGCATCATGGTATGGTTCAGATTTTCATGGACGTTTAACTGCCAACGGTGAAATTTATGACATGAATCTTTTGACTGCTGCTCATCCTACAATGCCTTTACCTAGCTATGCTCGTGTCACTAATTTGAAAAATGGATCTTCAATCGTTGTTAGAGTGAATGATCGCGGACCTTTTATGAAAGACAGAATCATTGATTTATCAAGGCAAGCTGCGACAATACTGGGGTATGTAGATAGGGGGGTTGCAGATGTTAAAGTAGAATATATTGCTGAAGCACCTGTTGGCTATTATGATGGTGCATATTTAATGTCCTCTTATACTCCTGGAAATGCTGCCCCATATTCATTAGCGTCGGAAAATGTTTCGAAAAAAAGAGAAACTGTTTTGTTAAAAGAGCAGCGCAATACAGGAAACAAAAAGGAACTAGCTAAAGCAGCTGCTGTTGAACAGGAACAACGTAATAAAACTGTTGCAGTTAAATTGCCAGAAATTGGTCCTATCATGGTTGATAAGCCGATTCCATTCGATCAAGTTGCTTCTATAAATAAGCTAAACAAAAAAACAAAGGTCAATTGGCTACAACTGTTTTAAGAAAAAATGCATTGATTTTTTATCTATATAATTTTCTAGTAAAAAAGGTAAGAACTTACGGATTTAGTGTAAGATTTTCATCTTAAAGCGCTTTGTCCTTTTCAAAAAGCGTGGTGGGGTGCTATTATTATAAATTCAGTACGGCCTTTCTACTCCATTGCTGGTCTATTCGTCGTTTTATGATATTGCTTGCTTAATAAAGCGCGTACTTTTCTTACTGTAATAGCTTTTGCTAGACGAAGGTAGATTATTGTATCAGTCTGTTTGTGTAATCTCCAAAACAACTGTACAATCGATTTGAGAGGAATAAAAAGCTTAACAAGTAAAAAAATATTTTCTTTTGATTCGGCTTTGCAATTTTCCAAAGTATCCACGGTAATATCTTATGAAGAGATTATATATTACCTCATGCTTTTGTTTATCATGTTCTTTAATGGAGTAAGTTCCCTCACGAAAAACAGAGCGTCTCAAACAAAATACGCTTACATTGCCAATTCGCGAACTTATTTAAAAGAGACATACTTCAACACGCTACAGGTCTATTTTACGACATCGCCTGTGAATGGCATAACTGTAACGCCTTTAGATATCACCATCTTCACACTTATGAAGATATAAACCGACACCGTCATACACTTTGCAAGCCCCAATGTTTTATGCGATAATTCTTAACACTTGAGAGGTTGATAAGAAGTATTTTTACTCTCTTTTTTAATAATTTTTATCTATATACGAACCCTACTTATGATGCGTAAGCAAGCGATTTTATTGAATTCAATATGAGAGGAAATATAACGAAAGAATCTTACAGTATTTTGAATCAGATACACGTTAAAAGATTATAATTTATCATAATAAATCAATCTACTATCAATATAAAACAACAAATAAAAAAATTTTTTTGTCTCTCATGCTTTAAAACATAAAATTGAATCTAGGTGGAATATAAGAAGTGCATCATTTTACTTTTACTAACGCTGAATAAAAATAAAATCTTTTCTTGAGTCATCAATAATTCCTCAATTTGCGGAAATAAAAAAGTTTTTTCCTATATAAGATTTTTTATGTTGATCTTTGGGATGGGAGGAGCAGCTATGTACACAATATTAAGGATCTTATTGACCTTATGGGGGATATTGGTATTTGTCATGTGGGGGAAAGCAGAAGATTTTCAAATTTCTGCTTCACAATTGTTATTACTCGATGATGATACAGAGACAATACTTTATGAAAAACAAAGTGCTATTCCTTTTTTTCCTGCTTCATTAGTAAAATTGATGACAGCAGAAGTTGTATTTCATCAATTAAAAAAAGGATTATTAAAAAGTACGCAGAAATTTAAGGTCAGTGAAAATGCTTGGCGCAAGGGTGGAGCACCTTCCGGTACAACCACTATGTTTGCAAAGATAAAAACAGAAATCAGTGTTTCTGATCTGTTGCGTGGTTTAATTATTGTGAATGGAAATGATGCTGCTATTATTCTTGCTGAAGGAATATCGGGAGATGAAGCTCATTTCACAAAGTTGATGAATCAGCGCGCAAAAATAATCGGATTATCTCAGAGTCATTTTGTTAATGCAACAGGGTTACCCGAAGAGGGACAATTTGTAACTGTGCGTGATATGATTATATTAGCACGTCATATTGTTCAGGAATATCCGGACTATTATGCACTTTATTGTGAGCCTCATTTTACATGGAATAATATTTTTCAACGTAATAAAAATCCTCTTATTTCTAAGGAAATTGGTGTAGAAGGATTTGGTTTTGGCTACAGTGAAAAAGAAGGTTTTTCAATGGTTGCCACCATTTCTAAAAATCATCGACGTCTTTTTTTAGCAATCAATGGTTTGCAAGATGGTAAAAAATATACAAAAGAAATAGAACGCATTCTTCAATGGGGAATGACGGCTTTTGATCTCAAAACGATTTTTACAAAAGAAGAAACGGTTGGTCGTGCTTCTGTTTATGGTGGTAAACAAAATTTTGTTCCACTCATTGTTAAAACACCAATAAGTTTTATGCTTTCGAATGAAAAAAAAGTAAATGTTAAAGCAAAAATTAAATATCATGGTCCATTGAAAGCTCCCATCGTTTCTGGGCAATCAGTTGGCGTTATTCAAATTTTAGAAGATAAAAAGGTTCTTCTGGAAAAACCAGTTTTTGCCGGAATGAATGTTCAGGAAGGAAGTTTCTTTGCAAAAGTAAAAAATGCATTCTATGAAATAACAATTGGATGGTTACGAAAATATTTGTAGTTACGCGCTAATAAGGTTAAGATCATACGTGTCAGGTTATTTTATTACATTTGAAGGAGGGGACGGGGTAGGGAAAACGGTGCAGATTTCTTTACTTGCTGAGTCTCTCTCACACCAAGGTTATGATGTTGTCACAACACGAGAACCAGGAGGAACACCAGGAGCAGAAGCAATCCGGCATATTTTGTTGTCGGGGCAGGCGCGACAGTATGGACCGTTGATTGAAGCTGTTTTGTTTACAGCTGCACGTGTCGACCATGTTACTGAGGTTATCGCACCTTCTTTGCAAAAAGGTAAAATCGTTTTATGTGACCGCTTTATTGATTCTACACGCGTTTATCAAGGACTCAATGATACCGTCAGTTCTTCTCTTCTTTCTGTTTTAGAGTGTATTGCGCTCAATGGTATTTTGCCTCATTTAACATTTTTATTAGATATGCCTGCAATGTGTGGTATGAAGCGTGCAAATTTGCGAAGAAAAAAAACAGAAGAAATTGATTATTTTGAAAAAGATCTGTTGGAAATTCAAGAACAAAGGCGTCAGGCTTTTCTTCAATTGGCCAAACAGGAACCCCATAGATTTCGAGTTATTGATGCCACTGGCTCAGTGGAAGCCATTGCTCATCAAATAAAAAATATTTGTCATCAGGTATTGTTGGATCAGCTTTCATGAGTAATGTAAATACCTTACGCCAATATGATGATATTGATACAATTTTATCACCATCCCAGAACAATGTTATCTTTGGTCATGAGGATGTGCGTCATTTTTTGACACAAATGCTTAAAGAAGAGCGTTTACATCATGCATTATTATTTGAAGGAGAATATGGGATTGGAAAGGCTACATTAGCCTTTCATCTTGCTTGGAACATTTTAAGTTCTCAACAGAGTGCTTTCTTGAAACCCGATCCTTATTCTACCCCATGGCGCCAAATTACACAAGGAAGTCACCCTGGTCTTTTGTATATTTCACGTCGATTTGATGTGAAAACGCAAAAGTTTAAAACAGGAATACTCGTTGATGATATCCGTGATATTATGCATTTTTTAAGCCGAACATCACAAGAAAATGGATGGCGTATAGTTATTGTTGATTCTGCAGATGATATGAATAGAAATGCAGCAAATGCAATTCTTAAAATACTTGAAGAACCACCTACAAAAACGTTATTTGTTATTATCGCGCATTCTTCTGGCAAATTGCTTCCAACAATCCATTCACGGTGTCAAAAAATCTCTTTTCGTCCCTTGAATAACGATGAAATGAAAAAAGTTATTACACATATTTTCGCCAATCAGGATTTACCTGATGAGAAAACAATTGAAATGATTATTGAAAAATCTAAAGGAAGTCCTCGAAAAGCTGCTTTACTTGTTTGCCATGGCGGTTTTGAAATTATTAAAACAATTGATGCTCTCCTAGAGAAACCTGTTTGTAACGCAATGATTGTACATACTCTTGCACAAACATTTTCATCTGTTTCTTCTACATTCCAATTTCAACAATTTTGTGATGAAATTCTTAATAAAATTCAAAAAAAAGCTATCATGCTCGTTGAAAAGGGAGACTTATTTCTCTCAAAAAAATATGCGGAAAAATGGCGGGAGATTCATCAAGAAATAGAGGAAATACAACTGTTTAATCTCGATAAAAAGCAGTTTGTTATTAACTTGCTTTTTAAAGTTCATAAGATCATTCATGAGGATTAGTTTTTCCGTGACAATGCGATAAACAAACGTTATGTCATAATATCTTTTATTTATAGCGTTTTACAACGAGTATGACATGCGTGACACATATTACATAACAACTCCCATTTTTTATCCTAATGGTGCTCCACATATTGGACATGCTTATAGTGCAATTGCAAGCGATGTTTTAGCCCGCTTTCAACGGTTAAACGGAAAAAATGTATTTTTTCTTTCTGGTACAGATGAGCATGGTCTCAAGATGCAACAAACAGCAGCTGCATTAGGCATGACACCTCAGCAGCTTGCAGATCGTAATAGTGCGGTGTTTCAAAAAATGCTTGCAGTATTAAATTGTTCTAACGATGATTTTATCCGTACGACAGAAGAACGCCATTATCAAGCTTGTCAAGAAATTTGGAAAAAGATGGAAGCAAATGGCGATATTTATCTCGGTCGTTATACGGGGTGGTATTCGGTTCGCCAAGAAGCCTATTATGAAGAAAAAGATACGGAAGTTGGACCAGACAACATCCGTCGTGAGAAGGAATTAGGCTCTCCAGTTGAATGGAATGAAGAAGAAAGTTATTTTTTTAAACTTTCTCATTATGAAAAGGCTCTTCTTGAATATTATGAAAAACATCCTGATTTTATTGCTCCATTTGAGCGGCGTAATGAAATTATAAGTTTTATCAAATCAGGTTTAAAAGATATCTCTATTTCACGCGCAAGTTTTAACTGGGGAATTGCTGTTCCTGAGAATCCAAAGCACGTGATGTATGTCTGGGTTGATGCGCTTACAAATTATCTATCAGCAATAGGTTTTTTCAATGAAAATTCAAAAAAACGTGATTTTTGGCCTGCAAATACGCATATTATTGGTAAGGATATTATTCGTTTTCATGCAGTCTATTGGCCGGCATTTTTAATGTCTGCTGGAATTGAATTGCCTAAAAATATTTTTGCACATGGTTTTTTACTTAATCGTGGTGCAAAAATGTCAAAATCTATTGGAAATGTCGTTGATCCTTTTGAAATGGTTGAACACTATGGTCTTGATCAGGTCCGTTATTTCCTTCTCCGTGAAGTGCCATTCGGACAAGATGGTAGTTATAGTCATGAAAGCCTTGTGAACCGTATTAATGCTGATCTTGCTAATGATCTTGGTAATTTAGCACAGCGCTGTTTGTCTATGATTGCCAAAAATTGTAATGCACAAGTCCCGAAACCAGCTTCATTTTCAGCTCAAGATAAACAGCTTTTAGAACAATCTCTTCAAGTACTTGAAACTGTACACCAAGCTATATCTTCTTATAGTATGCATTTAGCACTTTCAGCTATTTTTTCAATTGTAGCAGATGCCAATCGCTATTTTGCCAACGAACAACCTTGGAGTTTACGTAAAAATGATCGAGAGCGATTTTCTACAGTTCTTTATATAACTGTAGAAATCTTGCGGAGAATAGGAATTATGCTTTTGCCTTTCATACCCCAATCAGCAGCGAAACTTCTTGATAGCCTTGCGGTTGCTGAAGATGATCGGTTATTGTATCATATAAGTCATTCAAAAATTCAAGAAGGGCTTGATCTTCCACCACCAGAACCAATTTTTCCTCGTTATATCTTGAAGAAAGAAGATACTCATCATGTTGATTGATACACATTGTCATCTTGATTTTGAAGATTTTTCACAAGATTTGGATAATGTTATCCAACGGGCTTTAGATGCTGACGTTAAACGTATGATAACAATTTCAACCCATGTTTATAAGTTAGATAAGCTGTTAGCCATTGCGCAAAGCTATGATCAAGTCTTTTGTTCCGTTGGAACACACCCCAATCATGCGCATGAAGAACAAAATATTACAGCGGAAGAGCTTATACAGCTCTCGAATCACCCTAAAATTGTTGCGTTTGGGGAAGGGGGACTTGATTATCATTATGATTATTCTACTCCAGAAGAGCAAAAGAAAGTTTTTCATGAACATATCATTGCTTCTCGAGAAACACAGATTCCTCTTGTTATACATTCACGCAATGCCGATATCGATATGGAGAAAATATTACGTGAACAGACAAAAGAAGGAGCTTTTCCCTTTATCCTTCATTGTTATTCGTCTGGAATGCAACTTGCTCGTGCTGGAATTGAACTTGGTGGTTATATTTCTTTTTCAGGTATTCTTACTTTTAAAAACGCATTTGAAATCCGTGAAATAGCAAAAATTGTGCCCCATGAGCATTTGTTAGTGGAAACAGATGCTCCATTTTTAGCACCTAGTCCCCATCGGGGCAAAACAAATGAACCATCTTTTGTATGTTATACAGCAGCTGTTTTGGCTGAAACAATTGGCTTAAGCATTGAAGAAACAGCTCAAATAACAACGCGTAATGCTTTTCGTTTATTTAGCAAAATGAAATAAGGCAAAAGATATGTGTGATCAATACCGATTTACAATATTAGGTTGTGGTCCTTCTCCAGGAGTGCCAAGACCTAATGGTGATTGGGGAACATGTGATCCGAATAACCCTAAAAATAAACGCTACAGAAGTTCTTTATTAGTTGAACGTATTAAACCTTCAGGAGAAAAAACAACGATCGTTATTGATACAGGTCCAGATTTTCGCTCACAAATGATCGATGCGCGTGTAAGCCATCTTGATGCTGCTCTTTACACGCATTCTCATGCAGACCATATCCACGGTATTGATGATTTACGCAGCTATGCACTTGCACAAAAATGTTTAATAGATATCTATGCCGACAGATTTACACTAGAGCATCTCAAAAGTGCTTTCGGATATTGTTTTCAAACTCCAAAAGATTCATCTTATTCTCCCATTTTAAAAGAGCATCTTATCAATGAAGATAGCCAATTTATTATTCAGGGGCAGGGCGGAGAAATAAGCGTCAATACACATTTACAACACCACGGAAACATTCATTCCTTAGGTTTTCGGATTGGGAATGTTGCCTATTGTACGGATGTTAGTAAATTTCCTGAAAAAACTTTATCCAAATTAATGGATTTGGATGTTCTCATCATTGAAGCTCTTCAATTTAAATTCCATCCGAGTCATTTTTCTGTTGATCAAGCATTACAGTGGATAGAATATTTAAAGCCAAAACAAGCAATACTCACACATATGGACAGATCGCTGGATTACAATAAGGTTATAAATTACGTTCCATCCTATGTAAAACCTGCATATCAAGGTCTTACTTTTGAAACAGATGCATAAGCTTATTATGCGCAATATTTTAAGTTAAATAAAATACTTTTAAATTTATCCTTTATTTTATTTCATTTTTGACATATTTAGTGTTTTTTATGTCAAAAATGAGGCTTTTATGTATAAGAATTTTAAGCGGGGTGTATGTATTGTGGTTTTAGCGGTTTCCTTAACAGCATGTGGGGGGCGTTTAGAAAAAAATATTGCAACGACAACATTACATGACGGATCAATGAGTTGTGCCGATATTCAACGGGAGTTTTTTGCTAATAAACGTCAGATTAATGATACAATTGCAGAGCGTTCTAAAGCAAGAAATAAGAACGTGGCTTTAGCAGCGGCAAGTGTTGTATTTGTACCTGCTTTGTTTTTTATGGATACTAAATCCAGTGAAAGTAATGAAATTTCGGCTTTAAACAATCGTAATGCTGTTTTGAGTGATCTTGCACGTATGAAACGTTGTAAAATAATGCAATAATTTTCCTTATTTTATTATACGTAATTTCACTATCACTATTTTTGGTCTTTAAGGAATGTACTTTAAAGACCAATTGCACAGATGTTAGTGAGTTTCCTGAAAAAACGTTATCCAAATTAATGGGTTTGGATGTTCTCATCATTGAAGCTCTTCAATTTAAATCTCACCCAAGTCATTTTTCTGTTGATCAAGCATTACAATGGATAGAATATTTAAAGCCAAAACAAGCAATACTCACACATATGGATAGATCGCTGGATTACAATGTGGTCGCAAATTACGTCCCATCCTATGTAAAACCTGCATATCAAGGTCTTACTTTTTAAACAGATGCGTGAACTTATTAACGAAATATATTTTTGTTGATAGTATATTTGTTAAAATTTTAATCTTACTTTTGCTCTATTTAAATCTCATTAAAAACATTTTGTGTTAAAAGTGAGGTTTTTATGTATAAAGAAAATTTTAAATGGGGTGTATGTATTGTCGTTTTAGCGTTTTTTTTGACAGCATGTGGGGGGCGTTTAGAAAAAAATATTCCAGTTACCACATTACATGATGGAACAATGAGTTGTTCTGATATTCAACGGGAATTTTTTGCTAATAAGCGCCAAATCGATGCTACAATTAGAGAGCGTTATAAAGCAAGAAATAAAAATGCGGCTTTAGCAGCAACAAGTCTTGTATTTCTTCCTGCTTTGTTTTTTATAGATCCTAAATCCAGTGAAAGTAATGAAATTTCAGCTTTAAATAACCGTAATGCTGTTTTGAATGATCTTGCACGTACGAAACGTTGTCAAATAGCACAATAATTTTTCTTAGTTTTATTATACGTAATTTCATTTTTTGGTCTTTAAGGAATGTACTTTAAAGACCAAATTTTATTTTAAAAGTAAATTGTATGATATAAATATTATGATGATGTTTTAAAGTAGGGTTTTCTTTTTGGATAAAGGATTTATCTTCTGTATCATATTATCGCATAATATATATTATGGAACTTTATAGAAAAAGTATATCTAGCATCAGCGCTTTGAAGAACGAATCTTTAAAATGAGCTACTTACGTTAGCTAAGATTGAAAATCGAGCCTGTTATTCTGGCTCGAAAATTTCAATCACAATGTTTTTTATTTTTTACTCTTTTAAAAAAAATCATCACAATTTGTAGTGCTATAAAAGCTAAAAACAATATTCCATGAAATAATGGTACAAATGGCTGATAAATAAAATCGGAATAATACATTGTTATTGCTTCAATCAATGCTGCAATACACCACACAATGATGCCCCATAGTGAATACATCCAAAGTCCAACTAAGGCAATAGGATAGAGAATAGCCAATATAACTGATGCAAATTGCCACTGCCAAGGCATAAGATCAAAACGCCATAGAATACCTGGAAAAACACCAACAAGGCGTATCCAATAACAAATACCTAGAACTAAGCAAATAAGTGCCAAAAACCGTAAGTAACAGTTATAGATTAAATTGATTTTTGAAATCTGTTTGTGAGAATTATTTTTCACAATAATAACTCTTGTTCAACAGGTTGGAAGTAAGAATCTACCATTTCATCTGTCACATTTGAAAGTTTATCTGGCTGCCATTGAGGTCTTTTATCCTTATCGATTAACATAGCACGTATACCTTCATAAAAATCATGTGAATGAATCATATGATGCGCTATGCGGTTTTCAATTTTCATACAATCTTCCAACGTTTGAGATGAATTTTGTTTCATTTGTTTCCAGATAACTTTTAAACTTGTCGGGGAACGTGACTGCAAAATATCATAACATTCTTTAGCAAATAAAACATCTTCATTGCTTTTTTTATGTAGCAACTCAAGACATTCTTCTAAGCTATGGGCACTAAAACAACTGTTAATAATACAACGTATTTCATGACTTGTTTCATAGTCTTTTGTAATTGCTCGCTCGTTTAAAGCTAAAGTGGGATCTCCTTGCTCAATAACAGCTTTTCTAATCATATCGAATTCAGTTTCAGCAACGGCGTGTGTTGCTAATCCTAAATTTAAGCAATCTCCCCACTTTATGCGTGCGCCCGTTAATGCAAGATAGATGCCAAAATGATTGGGAAGAGATGGTAAGAAAAAACTTGCACCTACATCTGGGAAAAATCCAATCGCACCTTCTGGCATAGCAAAAACTGTATTTTCTGTAACAATTCGATGCGAACCATAGAGAGAAATACCGACCCCTCCTCCCATCCAAATACCGTTTAAGAAAGAAATGTAGGGCTTTGAAAAATGTTTGATATAAGCATTTAAGCTATATTCATCCCTAAAGTATTGACAAGCAGCAACACTTTTCCCCATATGATAGATTTCTACAACATCTCCACCAGCACAAAAAGCACGCCCCTCCCCTTCAATTAAGACACAAGAAACATTATCATCTGTTTCCCATGTTCTGAGAGCTTTTTTTAAAGCTGAAACCATTCGTTGATTAAGAGCGTTTAATGCTGAAGGACGTGTGAGCTTTATAATACCAGCCCGCCCTTCTTTCGTAAAAGAAATATCATCATCTGCTCCAAAATTAATTTGCATCTCACACCCTTCTTAAAACAACTATTTCATTGTTTTTTTTATATTTTTTGCCCCAAGTTGAGGAAATATTTGCATGATTGCACCAATACAATATATATAAATTCCTGTTACCGAAATTCCTATTTTAATCCAATAGGGAGCCTCTAGTTGATAAAAGAAGGCAGAAATACCAAAAAAACACCATAAGAGAAAAATGGGAAAATTAACCCTACGTAAACGAAGGACTCTTACTGGATGAATAAAATAAATTGGCAAAAAAGATATAATCGCCGATAAAACAATAATGATAAAAGTAATCCACTCTCCTGGTCTGACGACAAAAAGCGTAAAAATCATCATATTCCAAACAACAGGAAATCCTTTAAAAAAATTTTCTTTGGTTTTCATACTAGTATCTGCATAATAAATAGCAGATGAAATAACAATAATTGCACTCAATGAAAATGATAACCCTACCCCCATAAAACCACTTTGATAGAGTGCAAAGGCAGGAATTAAGACATAAGTCACGTAATCAATAATATTATCTAACAGCTCTCCAGACCATGTTGGAAGAACGTATTTAACATCAAGTTTACGTGCAATTGGTCCATCTATACCATCAACGAGAAGAGCAAGCCCAAGCCAACAGAACATAGCTGTCCATTCTTTTTGAGAGGCTGATATAAGAGAAAGAAACGCTAAAAATGATCCCGAAGCTGTTAGTAAATGAACAGAAAAGGCCTTTGCTTGTGGCATTGTTACTTTTTTATGGCGTAATAATTTAGCATTTGTTTTGATTTTCTTTGTTAGTTTACGTTTCAAGTTTTTCTTATCCTCGTTTTTAAAGTCTTCAACCATCTATCAATACGCCATTTTTTACCGATGATATAACTCAGCATTTTAAAAAATCATAAAAAGGTTACTTTTTTATATCGCATTATTTATTACATACTATAATAGAAGAGCTTCATATAATAAAAAGAGAGCGATCATTTGGAAATGTTAAAATATTTTCTCAATGGAGAAAGGTTCAAGTCATTGTGATATTTGAAAAGGAAGAGCATAAAGATATTGCTGTTATTGGTGCAGGCCCTGTCGGAATGTTAGCGGCGCTGAGTCTTGCACATGAGGGGCTTTCTGTTTTTCTTGTTGGGCCCCCTGCTCATACAGATGAGTTACGGACAACTGCTCTTATGATGCCTGCAATACGCATGCTTCAAAAACTCAATATTTGGGATAATCTTCAAAAACATGCAGCAGCTTTATCTTCCATGAGAATTATAGATATAACTTCTAGAATTGTGCATGCTCCTACGGTGCATTTTTCTTCTGCTGAAATTGGTGAAAAAGCTTTTGGCTATAATATACCTAATGTAAAATTGAACAGTGCTTTAGTCGATGCTGTTACACATACGCCCAATATTACAAGATTTGTTTCTGCAGCCAAATCTGTTCATCACACAAAAAAACATGTATGTATTACTCTTGCTGATTGTAGAGTCATTCAAGCACCACTTGTTATTGCAGCTGATGGACGTCACTCTCTTACACGTGCCGCAGCAGGGATAAGTGTCAAACAGTGGAATTATCCACAAAAAGCACTTGTTCTCAACTTTTCTCATGAGTTTTCTCATCAAAATACATCAACCGAATTTCATACAGAACACGGTCCATTTACACAGGTTCCACTACCAGGACGAAGATCTAGTCTTGTATGGGTTGTTCATCCTTCCCGTGCTGAAGAATTATTGAATACAGAACCAAAAACAATTGCAAAAATGATCGAAAACAAAATGCAATCAATGCTTGGAAAGCTAAGCTTAGAAACATCAATTCAAGCATGGCCGCTTTTCGGACTTCTTTCTCGTCATTTTGCTGCTAATCGAACAATTTTAGTTGGTGAAGCCGCTCATGTTTTCCCCCCTATTGGGGCACAAGGATTGAATTTAGGATTCCGTGATGTCCAAACTTTAATTGATATTTTACCTAATAAAATATCCAATTCTAACTCTGAAATGATTGTTGCACATTATAACAAATGTCGCAAACCAGATATATTAATCCGAAGTGGAGCTGTTCATACACTGAACTCTGCTCTACTTTCTCATATGTTGCCTGTTCATATCATACGAAGCATTGGGCTTGGTTTGTTACATAGTTTTCCACCATTACGTAATTTATTTATGCGCGAAGGAATGTATCCGGGTTATGGATTCAAGGAAATTATGCAAATATCTCCAACAAAATCATCAAAACAGCCCTACTGAACAATAATGGATAATAACGTAAAATAAAAAAATAATAAATTGCATTTTGCAATCATATCATATTACTGATGCAAAAAATATCTTTGTTCTTTCTAGGAAAGAAAAAATTATTATATATATTTAGCATATTGATATGAAATAAGATAAAACTTAATTATAGACTAAAGCTTAAATTGTAAAGATATCTTGCTAAATCACATCTGTTAAATTTTGCACTATAAAGAAAATGAAAAATAATACCGTTTTTAAAGAGTTATTTTATAATATTAATTTTAATAAGAAAATAAATAATAAAAAACAGTTTTATTTAATCAATAGATTTTAAAATCTTTTTATTATTAAGTATAATATTAAAAATAAAATCATCTTTGGAACCTGTTAGTAACACAGAGGTTAATGAAGTGTTGTTTTAACAAATGGTAACAAGATGACACTAAATAAATTTTTGAAATTAAGTACTTTTTTTATAATGATTGTATGTGTCTCGTTGATAGTCACTACTTCAATAAGTGAAGTTTTTCACCTTCCTTATTGTCAAACCTTTACCTATAGCTCTACTCAAAATGTCACTAAAATAGGTCAGAACTCATTTACTGCTTCACAAGTTAAAAATTGTCTTATGCAAAATGGTTTTGAGAATATTAAACGATTGCGTTTAGATGACAATGGCATCTGGCGTGCTTTAGTAAAATTTAAAAAGTCCCATTTTTTCGTATCCGTTGACTATTCAGGAACAGTTAGCATTCAAAATGAAAGAAAAGAATATGATTGATTTTAAAACTTACAGCAACGTTTCTTTTTACAGCCGTAAGAAAAAAAATTTAAAAAAGTGCTGCCATTCTATTAAAGAATTTGCTTTCATTGGCGGTTTAAATGGAAGCATATCAGGAGCTATCGCGGCAATTCTTTCAGCTTATGGTTATATTGCTCTTCCAGGATTTGGTCCAGTTATCGCAATGGGTATAGGAGTAGCACTTTCTGCCGGAATAATAATAGGAGCACTGATAGGATCAGGAATGGGAGGAAGTGTCGGTATATGCTGTATTTTATGGGAAATTTATATGAATCATAATAATTCTTTCTCTTATAAATTTCATAATGAATAGAAATTTCTCGTCATTTTTTCTATGAAAAACAATTAAATCATCAACAAATTATATGTTCTTTTTTTTGATGAAACGATTATCATATTATAAATGAAATAACATCTAACTTATTAAAACTGTTTGCTTAATTCTTTATTATACATCAAAAAAGTAGATTTTTTAAAGCATCTCTTGAAGAAATGTAAGCGAGATATAATTATCAGTCTATGGAAGCTACATTTTTTATAGATCAAAAAATGAAAGTTATGTTTAGAAATATATATATAAACATACTTTAATTTATTTGCTCTTTCTAATAACTAATATTTCTATTTAAATTATTTTTGTAAAAGTTCAATTTAAGACACTTATATAATATATTATTAATATAGATTATTAATTATAGATAATAATCTATTTAAAATAAGTATAAAGGTATTTTATGAAAAAAATATTATTATCATTATTGTTTTTTATGGCATTTTTAATTCATAAAAATTCTGTATTAGCACTATCAACACAAGTAAATATTTATAAATTAGAAGATAACAATTTCAAAAAGGCTATTGGTAGCATTAAAATTGAAGAAAACACGTACGGTTTGATTTTCATCCCTAATTTATCTACTTTATCAGAAGGGATGCATGGTTTTCATGTACATGTGAATCCTTCATGTGATACAAAAGATGGCATAATTGGTGGAAGCGCAGGTGGACATTATGATCCGGAACATACCGGAAAACATTTAGGACCTTATAATGTCAATGGTCATCTTGGTGATTTACCAGCACTTTATGTTGATAAGCACGGATATGCCATAATGAGCGTTCTTGCTCCACGATTAAAAAAAATCTCTGAAATTAAAGGGCGCTCTTTAGTCATTCATTTAGGGGCTGATAATCAATCAGATGAACCATTACCGCTTGGCGGAGGTGGTGCACGTTTAGCGTGCGGTATTATTGAAAAATAAAGAGAGTATTGTGGCAAACTGTGATAGTACACCCCTTTACTATAAGATGTGAGAAAAATTTATTTTCTAAATCTATTTCAAGAAATTGAGTAAACTGTGTGAATATTTTATAAAATTAATATTTTTGAATGTTTACTTCGGATAATAAAAAACTTAATAATAATCAAAATGAACAGCAGTAGAAATTAAAGAAATAGTAGTGTAAATTCTCCGTAAGAAGACTTCAATATGAGAAAGTAATATTTTTAATGCTTGATATAAACAAAGCAAAAAAGTCGAATTTCACTCTCTAAAGTAGCAAATTTGTAATAAATTATAGTCATTAAGTCTAGTATCTAATGGAATCATGCCCAATGCACAAAATAGAACAGGCCTAAAACAGAATTTTTACTCTTCCCCGACTCAACCCCACTCATGAGGTACGCGAAAAAAATTTAATTGATACAATATCAATATAATAAGTCAAACAAAATAGTTAGAGTAATTTTTCATCACTCTGAAAAAAGGGCTTTTAAACAATGGAGTCTTTTTAAAAATACCCCTCATAGATACATATGATCCCAATCTAGAGAACGCATCTCACCAGTTTGATAAAATTGACGAATAAGCTTAATATAATCAAGAAAATCTTTGTTTTCCTCCACTAATCTATTAGCAGTATCCCAGTCAATATCACTACGTTCTTTGGCAGGAATTAAGATCTCACTCTCGGAAGAGTTTTCCTTATTAAGTCTTATAAATCCAATTCCATGCAAACTTGAAAGCATCCGAAGCTCTTTTAATGTATCAACTCCTTCAATTTCACTAGCTACTAAATAACTCAAATTAGCCCATGAAGAATTACTAACTGTTTGAAAAAATGCTTTTCGTAAATTTGAACGATTGATGAGAATTTTTACTTCAAAAGACCAAAGCTTTGTCTTTTTATCAAAATATTGCAAAACACAGTCTTTGATTTCACGATTCCATTCCTTGCTTAAATCTTGCATCCCTACGAGATCTGGATAAAGCCATTTATTTCCGCCTGCACCATGTTTATTACGAGAACATTTCTCATTAATGCGCTTGCTATAAACTGCAAGCTCTGACCATAAAAATTTAGATAATAACGGATAAAGATCATGCTCTTTAACAGAGCTACCTTCTGTTCTACTCTTTGCATTGTCCTCTATTGCGTCAATTTCAGCACTATCTGTTTGTTTAGTAAAATAATATTGTCGCGGTCGTCCTTCAGTGGTTTTAATTTCTGAATAACGCTTTTGTAATTGAGGGCGCTGCGATCCTATTTCAGCAACAATTTGCTGAATAAGAGCTGCATCACTATTAAGGGGATTGATTATCGCCGTTGAATGCTTTTGTTTTTGGCGGCATTTCTCTGGGTAATTTTCAAATATCCATTGAGCAATTTCTCGAGCTGTAAACTTTTTCGTCGGGTTTTTCTTTAAAAAATTAAAAACAGTATTTGTTAAATTTAAAGTCATATGAAAAACTCCCCCTTTTATCCTCTGGGTATTTCATTATATTCAAGCGTTTTAAATGAAAGAACAATAAACTGTTTAAGTTTTTTAAAAAAAGAACATTTATCAAATTACTCAATAAAATCAAAATATTTTTTTAATTTATGACTATAACTCAAAGATCTTTTCACATAACGAAAATAAGATTGTACTTTTATAAAAAATTGTAAATGTGCTACAAATCCCCATACAAAAGCATAATCTTGTATAACTTTTCTATACATTTTTCTTTTTATTTTAACGTCGTTAGAAAAAAGTTAAAAATAATTATTCAAACATTTGATTGAACCTCACACCCGTCAATTAAAAAACTTATGTGTTTTATTTTTGAAGCAAAAAGTTACGAGCTCTCAAGTATAGATTCTGAAATGGTAAACTCTGCACACAAACCTTCAAAACTACTATTTGCTTTAATAGCATCATGGGGAATAAGAACATAATACCATTTTTTATCGCCATAAGTCGCCGCATAGCGCGTTGCATGACAACACCATTGAACTGCAGCTTCTCTCTTTTTTAAAACAATAGGATTTTGCATTTCAGAGGCTTTTTTAGGCTCACAAAGATATTTGGCATCCTTCGTTTCTACAACAAAGTCCGGTTCATAAGTCGATCCTTTATCATATTCTATTCTGAAAAAACCTCGAGCGGGTTTCATCCATTTCAAGACTTGTGCATCATCCTCTAATATTTGAGCAAATCGTAATTCCCCTTCTACTGAATCAAACTTTTGTAAAGGATAACAGCATTTTCTAAAGCCGCTGAATACAAGTTTTTTAATATCACTTTTAATGGCAGGAATATTACGAAAATCAAGAGGAGACGTCCCTTGCGGTAACACATAATGGATAGGTGATAAAGTTGCAAAACCTCGTGTAACTTTAACCGCATAATCTTTTTGCGTTTCCCATTGATGTTCTCTTAATTGCGCAACAATAAAACTAGTAAGCTTGTGCTGATAGTGAATTAATACGTTCTCAACAGCTGTATCATTGGGTAAATAAGATCGGAAATGTTCTACTATCTGACTAGCTAATTTTCGTAATAAGAGCGTATGGTTATCATAATCAACAAAGTCATTATCAATCAAACCACGAATGAGGTAGTTTTTAAGATAAGGCTCTTTTACATATTCATTCTTAGAAGTAAGAAAAATGCTTTTATGGGTACGCAATTCTCGAATTAAAAGTTCTTTACTAACAGGTTGAAAATTTAAGATTTCTAGATTTTTTAAATCAAAATCATAAAAACCATAAGTAACATCACGCGAAGGTATGAGTATAATATTTGGAATATCTATTATCAGTTCTGTTAATTGTTTTGTCAGAATTGTCACCACTTTTGATACAAGAGACTTTTGTGATGAAGGCTTAATATTCATAACTTTATTAGCAATTTTTTCTTGTATCTGTGCAGAACAAAGCATTTGAGAACTTGGCAATTTATCATTCTCTTTGATAAGATCCCACGCGATCGCTGCAATTTCTTGCTCCTCAGGCGTTAATGTAGGGGAATCTGTATTACGTAATATGATACCTTGTAAATCAGAAGATGCTCCATTTATATCGGAATTACGTGTTACCATCGTTTGCATCAATAAAGCTTCTACTTGACTTGGAACTGTCACTATATCGGTCTTTTCAAAGGGGATATTCCCTCCTGTTCCAATCTCAATATGCTTTTTTATAATTGAGTTTGGATCGTTTGCACGATCAATAATATCTTGAAAACGATCATGCGCAATAATTGTTAAACGATCAATAGCTTCCACGCCTGTTCTATACCCATAAGGCAAACGCAATCCACGCCCAATTGTTTGCTCTGTTAAAATTTCTGAAGCCGATGCACGCAACGGTACAATAGTATAGAGATTCGTAACATCCCACCCCTCCTTTAATTTATTAACGTGAATAACAATTTCTGTTGGGTTATGAGAATCTTCAATTGCAATCAGCTTTTGAATATTTTGATCTTCTTCTATATTCGACTGTTTTGTATGAATCTCTATAACTTTTCTCTTATAAGCTCCTGCAAAAAAATCATCTGATTCCAATAAATCACGCAATTTCTGTGCATGATTTGTATCTTGAGCGACAACTAAAATAAAAGGCTTAACGAACTTTTTGTTATAATCTTTTGCATAGACAATTAAATCTGCTTTCACGTTTTCATGGGCATGAATTGCATCTTGTAATTTGATATGTTCTAATTGTTCAGATGTATAATTTTGAGGTTGAAAATCTTTACGTGTAGCAACAGCAGGCTCTTTTACAAAACCATCCCTCATAGCCTCTGCAAGTGAATAACTATAGACAACATTTTTAAAATCTACGGGTTTTGCACCTATTGTTTTTGGTGTCGCTGTAAGCTCTATTCCTAAAACAGGTTTTAACTCATTAATTGCCGCCGCACCAGCAGAAGCTCGATAACGATGTGCTTCATCCATTAACAAAACTAAATCAGGAAGATTTGCGAGATAATCAAAATAACTTTCGCCAATTGTCTCTTGTAAGCGTTTAATCCTCGGCATACTAGATTTTAGTGCGCCTTTTTTATTATCTGTTGTATTAATTTTAGAAATATTAAAAATATTGATAAAGGCCGTATCTCTATTCTCAAACAAACGCTTTTGTCCTTCAAAATGGTGTTCATCAACGCGAATACCTTTACCACTTTCATAATCTTCACCTGTAATAATAACGGGTCTATTGGCAATAAATTCACTCATTCCACTGAAAACATACTTCGGACTTTGGGGACTAAAATCCTGTTTTAACTTTTCATAAATAGTCAAATTTGGCGCTAAAACAAAAAAATGGCGACTGCGACCTGTTAAATAAAGATAGCTAATAAAAGCCCCCATAAGTCGCGTTTTTCCAACACCTGTTGCTAAGGCAAAACAAAAAGAGGGAAAGTTTCGTTCAAAATCTTGTACAGAAGGATAAAGATTTTTTATCACTTCTAACTCTGCAACCAAATCAGCATTTTTAGAAAGCTCTATATTTTCTAAGATTTTAACCAAAATATTTAAAGATTCACGTTGAGGATCACGTAACGATAAGCGAGCAGAAATCCTTTTTTCAATAGTGTTCATGAAAAACTCCGCTTTTTATATACTATTCAAATAAATCTAATTCTGCTTGCGCAATATCTTTATTTTTGTTGTTTTCTTTTACCACAATCACTGGTTCAAGATTGGCTACATTTAAACTGTAATTGTCCCTTCCCCATTCGCATTTTTCTAACACTGCACGGGGGATTTTAGTGAGTGTCAGATTTTCAAAGGATGCTGATTTTGTATCAAAGGCTGTACCACAAATCAGCAACGTGCGATGAGAGCCTACCTCTTCACTCATTATACGGAGTTGTTCATGGGTCATAGCGCTTGTTGTGACATAAATATAATCTGTTTCGGTTGAGTACCCTTGCATCCAATAATGATTTTCATCAGGTGCATAGGTAAATCCCATATGTTTGCACATTGCTTCTGAAAGCATCGCAGCATTATATTCGCGACTAATAATCCATTGTCCCCATGGATCTTTTTGCAACAGAGAAGGTGCAAGGCTATAATAACGAAATCCACCGCCACCTTGCCAATTGACACTTTTGGAAATTCCCCCTTGATCAGTTCCATCAATGACTTGTTTTAAACGAGGGATAATGTGGGTGTGACAATGTTCACCAAGTTCAATCATAATCCACTTTCTTCCCATTTTATGAGCAACAGCACCGGTTGTGCCGGAACCCGCAAAAGAATCTAAAACAAGATCACCAGGATTAGTGGCAAGTTGAATGATGCGTTCCATTAACCGCTCAGGTTTGGGAGTTGTAAAGACATTATCAGAATTAAAAACTTTGACTTCTCTTTTGGCATCTTGGTTGTGTCCCACTTCTGTATAGAGCCAAATCGTCATTGAAACCATACCATTTTTTACTTCTGATAAAAAACGTTTCATAGAAGGAACATTACTTCCTGTTGGACCAAACCAAATACGATTATCGTTCAATAATTCAAAGAATTTTTTTTTATTCATAGCCCAACTTCTACCATTAGGAGGCATTACCTTGCGTCCAGAAGGTGTGATGATTTCATAAATATCCTTAGGTGTTACTCTTTTTACGGATAAATCTCCAGATTTCCAAGGACCGCGAGGATCATTATCAGGATTTTTATAGCGCGCATCCATATTGTTTGAACGAGGAAGCAATTGAGGGCGCCAAATCGTTTTATCTTTGGCATAAACCATGATAAAATCATGGTTATCGGAAAGCCATTTTGTATCATTTTGTGGAGCATATTTCTTTTGCCAAATAATATTGTTGATGAAATTTTGGCGACCAAAAATTTCATCCATCATCACTTTAAGATAGGCTTGTTCATCATCATCAATTGATATCCAGATACTTCCATCATCCGCCAGTAAATGATGTAACAATTCTAGCCTGTCTCTCATAAGACTGAGCCATATGGAATGCTCTAAACCATCTTCATAATGTTCAAAGGCATTGCCTGTATTATAAGGCGGATCGATATAGATACATTTTACCTTCCCCATATATTCTTTCTCAAGCGCTTTGAGCGCGAGCAAATTGTCACCAAAAATAAGTTTATTATCAAAAATATCTTGGGATGATATTTGATGCGAAGCGTGATAAGATTTTTCAAGATCCTCTAATAAGATACGAGGCTCTAGTTTTGGGCGTTTTTCTTTTCCAATCCAAGTGAGTTCTAGTTTTTGTTTATTATAACTCATGCGATCGTCCTTAAATTCAAACGCTTGTGAAAAGTAAACAGCTTATTCATGAATGGCTAAATTAGAGTCTCTTAACAATACTTTTAGTACCATCCGACAGCAATTTGAGCTTCTTCTGACATACAATCAGGTGTCCATGGTGGATCAAAAGTCATAGTGACTTCAACATACGAAACCCCTTCAACTGCACTGACTGCATTTTCTACCCACCCCGGCATTTCACCAGCAACAGGGCATCCCGGTGCTGTAAGAGTCATTTCAATTTTTACTGAACGATCATCTTCAATATCAATACGATAAATCAGTCCTAGCTCATAAATATCAGCAGGAATCTCTGGGTCATAAACTGTTTTAAGAGCAGCAATAATATCATTCGTCATACGATCAATTTCATCTGCTGGAATTGCTGATATGTAAGATTTTTTATTTTCACTTACAGTTTCAACAGATTCTGTAGAATGACGCTCTTCAATTAATTCAGCCATTAAAAAATGTCCTTGTTTCTTGCAATGCTTCTACCAATTGATCTATATCTTCTTTAGTGTTATACATGGCTAACGATGCGCGGCAAATAGATGTTAGACCAAAGCGCTGTAATAAAGGCTGTGCACAATGAGTTCCCGCACGTATTGCAACCCCTTTTCTATCAATAAACATAGCGATATCATGGGCGTGAATTCCTTCAATTGTAAATGATATAATAGCTCCTTTATTGGGAGAATGACCATAAATACGCAATGACTCAACCATTTTAAGTTTTTCCTGCGCATAAGCTAAAAGGGACCTCTCATGGGCATGAATCGTGCTACGACCTTTCTCTTGTATATAATCAATAGCCGCAGTTAATCCAATAGCTTCAACGATAGGAGGGGTACCTGCTTCAAAACGGTAAGGAGGAGCATTATAAAACACCTTATCGGTTGTTACCTCCTCGATCATTTCCCCTCCCCCTTGAAAAGGACGCATTTCTTCTAATCTATCTTCTTTACCATACAAAACACCAATACCAGTGGGACCATAAAGCTTATGACCTGTAAAGACATACCAATCACAATCGAGATCTTGCACATCAACGGTTAAATGTACTGCTCCTTGAGAACCATCAACAAGAACCGGAATAGAATTTTGATGTGCTAGTTTAATAATCTCTTTAACAGGAGGCACAGTTCCTAATATATTGGACATATGCGTTATAGCAACAAGCCGCGTTTTTTCGCTTAAAGCCTTTTGGAAATCTTCAATGTGCAGAACACCATTTTCATCGACAGGAACAAAAATAAGTTTAACACCTTTTTGTTCACGGAGAAAATGCCAAGGAATAATATTTGAATGATGTTCCATGATCGTTAGAACAATCTCATCACCTTCTTTGAGTTTTGGCATCGCCCAACCATAAGCAACAGTATTAATAGCTTCTGTTGCATTTTTCGTAAAAACAATTTCTTCAGCTTTTTGAGCATTTAGAAAAACACGAACGGTTTCACGAGAATTTTCATAAGATTGTGTTGCTATATTGGCTAAAAAATACATTCCCCTATGCACATTAGCATAACTATAGTGATAATAATTATTCATTGCATTGAGTACTGACATTGGTTTTTGGGCAGAAGCACTACTATCAAGATATGCTAATCGCTTTCCATAAACTTGATGGTGTAAAATAGGAAAATCACGCCGAATTTCTTCGACATTATAAGTAAATGTTTGTACGTTATTTTCCATTTTTTCTACCTTAAACATTTTTTTCAAGCCATTTACTAATGATATTCTCCAAAACGATTTGAATCTTATCCTGCTTGATGTCATCAATGAGCTCAGAGATAAATCCTTTAATCAAAAGTGCACGAGCCGTTTTAAATGGGATACCACGCGCCATAAGATAAAAAAGATAATCATGATTAATATTAGCAACTGTTGCACCATGACCGCACGCAACATCATCAGCAAAAATCTCCAGTTCAGGCTTTGCATTAAATTCTGCATCATCTGAAAGAATAAGGCTATTACAAGCCATGCGTGCATCTGTTTTTTGCGCTTTTTGAGAAACACGTATTATTCCTTGGAAAACACCAACAGCCTTATCTGTAACCACATTGCGTATAATTTCGGTTGATGTTGACTTTTCTTCCACGTGACGAACAGTCATTGTAAGATCACTATGTGTTTGTCCTGATAATAAATTTATGACGCGTAATTGAAAATTAGATTCTTCTCCCTGTAATTCAATATCGATTTCTTGGCGATTTAATTGGCTCCCTATATTAATGACATAAAGTGATAACTTCGCTCTTTGATCAAGAACAGCACAAAATCGACCAAATTGTGTAGAATTAAAATCACGATTGCGAATGAGAATCCACGTAACATCACTATCAGCAGCAATACTTAATGAAAATATTGAACTGACAAAGGTATCTTTATCATTGCCAACCTGATGTTCAATAAACATAACTTGACTATTTTTATCAACTTTTATATCCGAAAAAATATGAGATTGTCCCCCCATTTGTATATTTTGTAATTCAATGGGTATATTTAACTTTGTATTTTCAGGGATGTGAAAAAGCCAACCATCTGTAACAAAAGCTGTATTTAACTGTCCAATAAAATCTTCATCAGAAATGTTTTGATTTATCTGCACAGAATTATCTTCTAATGCGTCTGAAAGGCGTTTTACTGTAATATTGTCTACCTTTGACTCTATCGATGTTTTTCCATTGTTTATGGAGAAAACAGCACTTTCTGAAAGCAATGCATCAACCAATTGATTGTCTTGAACTTTTGAAAAATTGCTAATAGACTTCAGTAAGGTACGCAGATTGGTATAATGCCATCTTTCGATTTTACGGGAAGGAAGCCGTGTCATTTGAAACTGCTCAATAGTTTTCTTGCGGATTTCCTGTACAGCTTTATCACCAGGTAAGTCGTTTACATACTGATTAAAATTACTGAGGATATTTTCTTCAACCGCTAACAAGTTTTGCTGTGCATTCATATTTAATAACCTCAAACCGCTTCCCTGATAAGATCAGCATACCCATTTTCCTCTAAATAAAGCGCTAAGGATTTATCACCGCTTTTGATAATTTGTCCTTTATAAAGAACATGTACCGTATCAGGAATAATATAATTAAGTAGCCGTTGATAATGGGTAATCACCAGAAATGAACGTTTTGAATCCCGAAGTTTATTAACACCATCTGCAACAATTTTTAGTGCATCAATATCTAAACCAGAATCCGTTTCATCTAAAATGCAAAGTTTAGGTTCAAGAAGTGCCATTTGTAAAATTTCAGCGCGTTTTTTTTCTCCACCTGAAAAACCTACATTTAATGGACGCTTTAGCATATCCATATCTATTTCAAGTTTGGCTGAAACTTCTTTAACATATTTTATAAATTCAGGAATTTTAAGTTCTTCGTGACCTCGTGCTTTGCGTTGAGAGTTCATCGCAACTTTTAAAAATTCCATTGTTGCTACTCCTGGTATTTCCATTGGATATTGAAATGCAAGAAAAACACCATATGCAGCACGTTCTGCTGGATCCATTTCTAAAAGTGATTGCCCATTATAGAGAATATCTCCTTCTGTTATTTCATAATCATCACGACCAGCAAGTAAATAAGACAAAGTTGATTTTCCGGCTCCATTTTGTCCCATGATAGCGGCAACTTCTCCATCTTGAACTGTCAAGTTTAAACCACGAATAACTTTTGTATCGGTCTCAGCAATACGGGCGTGCAAATTTTTTATCTCTAACATAATTTAATCCTGTTTTGGCTGTTTTTTCAGATACAGATGCGGATTATTTTGCCTTAGCATCCATCTACTTTTGTAATTAGCATAGAGGTCATTTTTAGCATTATATGCTACTGTTACAGCCTTTTTACATAAAGTCTTCTATTTATCTAATTAAATAAAATTATCCAACACTACCTTCAAGGCTAATACCAATAAGCTTTTGTGCTTCGACAGCAAATTCCATGGGAAGTTTTTGAATGACCTCTTTTACAAAACCATTTACAATTAATGCGATAGCTTCTTCTTCGGGAATTCCTCTCTGCATAACATAAAAAAGTTGGTCATCAGAAATTTTTGATGTTGTGGCTTCATGTTCAAACTGAGCTGTTGCATTTTTTGCTTCAATATAAGGAACTGTATGTGCACCACAATCATTCCCGATTAACAAACTATCACATTGCGTAAAGTTACGCGCATTTTGTGCTTTTCGATGAGCTGTGACTTGTCCTCGATACGTGTTATTTGAAAAACCTGCAGAAATACCTTTGGAAATAATGCGACTGGAAGTATTTTTTCCCAAATGAATCATTTTTGTACCGGAATCAATTTGTTGATGACCGTTTGCAACGGCAATAGAATAAAATTCTCCACGCGCATTATTACCACGGAGTAAGCAAGATGGATATTTCCAAGTAATCGCAGAACCAGTCTCAACTTGTGTCCATGAAATTTTAGAGCTATCACCTCGACAATCTCCACGCTTCGTCACAAAATTATAAATACCACCCTTTCCATCTTTATCGCCAGGATACCAATTTTGTACTGTAGAATATTTAATCTCTGCATTTTCAAGGGCAATAAGCTCAACAACAGCAGCATGAAGTTGGTTTTCATCACGTTGGGGTGCTGTACACCCTTCAAGATAAGAAACATAAGAATCTTCAGCGGCGATAATCAATGTTCGTTCAAATTGGCCAGTGTTGCGTTCATTAATCCTAAAATAAGTTGAAAGCTCCATAGGACAACGAACCCCTTTGGGAATATAAACAAATGAACCATCTGTAAAGACAGCTGCATTTAAGGCCGCATAATAATTATCACTTATAGGTACAACTGTTCCTAAATATTCTTTAATAAGCTCAGAATGTTCAATAATCGCCTCTGAAATAGAACAAAAAATCACACCGGCACGTGCCAGCTCTTTTTTGAATGTTGTTACAACAGAAACAGAATCAAAGACTGCATCAACAGCCACCTGCCCCGATACAGACATACTGTCATCAAAAGTAGAGGGATCAGACTGTTTTCTTACTCCTGCCAAAATCTCTTGTTCTTTAAGGGGAATGCCAAGTTTCTCGTACGTTGCTAATAACTCAGGATCCACTTCATCCAAAGATTTTGGTCCTGTATGATTTTTTGGAGCAGCATAATAATAAAGCTCCTGAAAATCAATTTTAGGATATTCAAGACGCGCCCAATGAGGCTCTTGCATTGTCAGCCAACGTCGGTAAGCCTTTAAGCGCCATGTTAGCATCCATTCAGGCTCATGTTTTTTAGCGGAAATAAATTTGATAATATCCTCATTTAAGCCTTTTGGAGCTTTATCGGTTTCAATATTGGTTTCAAAACCATATTTATATTGGTCAACATCTATTTCACGTACTTGGCGTATCGTTTCTTGTATTGCCGGCATAAATTTTCTCCATTTTTTGGCGTCAAAAACCGGTAACTAAAGTCTTGTTTTTTACAAGATTAAAGTAAGCAAGTTATCTCTAGGCTATAGGTAAAGTGCAAAAATTTCAATCAAACTTATTTTATTTTTAAAATAATTCTAATTTTTATAACTTTCTGATGATAAATCGTCCCCTTTTTTCCTGCTTATAATTTGAGAAAAAAACGACAGAAAATCATCAATATCTTCAGAAGTTGTGCCACGCCCTAGCGAAATGCGAATGGCACCATTTGGAACATGATACCCCATTGCCTCCAACACTTTGCTTTGTTTTACTTTTCCCGAAGAACAAGCAGAGCCGGATGATAAAGAAAACCCTTCTAAATCAAAAGCAATTTGCATCGTTTCAGCTTTTATATTTTTCACGGTAAAGTAAGTTGTATTTGGCAAACGTTGAACTCTTTTGCCAAAAATCTCAACATTTTTACTTATACTTTGTAGTCCATTTTCTAATTTATTGCGTAAATATATTAACTGTTTTATTTCCTCCTGTGTGAAGCAATCAGTCATTGCTGCCCCAAAAGCAGCAATAAGGGGCAATGCTTCTGTTCCTCCACGGAGACCTTTTTCTTGTCCTCCCCCAATAATAAGAGGGTGTGGCATGAGAAGATTACCACATGAAACAAAAGCACCGATTCCTTTCGGACCGCCAACTTTATGTGCAGACAATATAAAAAAGTCTCCTCCTAGCTGATTAATATCCACAAAATTTTTATCTACATATTGTGTCAAATCAACAATAAGAGTGCCTCCTAAATCCCGAACAATAGCGGCGATTTCTGTTAATGGTTGAATAACACCCGTTTCACTATTTGCAGCTTGAATAGCAACAAGAGGTAAACCTTTTGTTTTATCATGAACCGTTAAGAGTGATGTTAATTTATCTTGTTGTATGAGCCCATCTTGATCAACAGCAATGACGCTTATCAACTCTTTAGAAAAACGTCCTCCCTCTGCCACAGAGGGATGTTCAGTCGCTCCAAGGTAAAGACGAGAAAATTTAACTTTTGCATTCCCCATATTGTAAAAGGGTGTTAACAAAGTCATTGCGGCTTCACTCGCACCAGAGGTAAATACCACGTGATCTGGATCTGTTTTAAGATTTTCAGCGATTTGCCGACGAGCCTTTTGCAACAAAGTTTTAGCCGCACGCCCTTCCTTATGAACAGATGATGGATTACCAAATATTTCTAAAGATTCCAGTAACGCTATTCGTGCCACTTTTTTGAGTGGTGTTGTTGCGTTATGATCAAAATATCGGCGTTTTATAACCATTTTACATCGCAATCATTAATCTTATGAATTGATTAAAAAAATAGCGCAATTTTCTTGAAAAGTGCACTAAAAAAAGAATATCTAATAATTATTTAAGAGATTCTATGGTAAAAGTCGACCAAGATCAATGAAAGCCTTTTATTGCATTTAAGGAGCATTTTATGCCAGAAATTATTTTTAACGGTCCTGCGGGTCGGCTCGAAGGACGTTATCAACCTTCACAACAAAAAAATGCACCCATTGCGATTATTTTGCATCCTCATCCCCAATTTGGTGGAACTATGAATCATAAAATTGTCTATGACCTCTTTTATATGTTCCAACAACGTGGATTTACAACTTTACGTTTTAACTTTCGTGGTATTGGTCGTAGTCAGGGTGAATTTGATTATGGAATAGGAGAACTTTCAGATGCTGCTGCTGCTCTCGATTGGGTGCAAACACAACATCCAGACTCTAAAAATTGTTGGGTAGCAGGATATTCATTTGGAGCATGGATTGGTATGCAGCTTTTAATGCGCCGACCGGAAATTGAGGGATTTATCTCAGTTGCCCCTCAGCCTAATGTTTATGACTTTTCATTTCTTGCACCTTGTCCCTCCTCTGGGCTTATCATTCATGGCGGTATCGATAAAGTTTCCCCTCCAAAAGATGTTCAAATACTTGTCGATAAATTAAAAACACAAAAAGGTATCATCATCACACAAGAAATATTAGAAGAGGCTAATCACTTTTTCAGTGGATGTCATGAAGAACTTATTGAGCGATGTGCCCACTATTTGGATAACCATATCTCCAATGAACTTCTCGCTCCTCCTCCTGAAATACTTTCACTAACTTAGGAAAATACGATAGATTTATAAAAAATTAGCAAAAGTCGTTTCTGATCATAACAAAGTAATTTTTTCAGTTTGCATTTAAAATTTTTCTAAATTTTATTTCAGGATAGAAATGAGAATAACAGCATACCTGTTTTCTATCACTGATAAGTCTCTTTTTTAACGTAAAAAGGAAATAATACCTGTATTATTATCTTTATGTTACCAATATGTCTCTTTCTCTTGTGAGGTGTGTGTCAGTTATGATAGATAACGCATTAATAACTCATTATATAATCGCCTATTCTATAAAATAATGCACTCTTAAATTAGGAAATTAAATCTGTGTTTGCCTTTAAATCTGATTTTTTACACATTATGAGCGAACGTGGTTTTATCCACCAAATTTCAGATGAAAAAGGCTTAGATGATCTTTTTTCAAAAGAAACTGTAAGCGCTTATACTGGATTTGACCCAACAGCATCGAGTTTACATGCTGGAAGTCTTCTTCAGATTATGATGCTTTATTGGTTACAAAAAACAGGTCATCGCCCCATTGCTTTAATGGGTGGAGGAACCGGATTGATTGGTGATCCTTCTTTCAAAGATGAAGCGCGACGCCTTCTGACACAAAATGATATTGCTGAAAATATTGATGGTATTAAAAAGGTATTTGCTAACTATTTGACATTCGGTGACCGAGAAACCGATGCTTGTATTGTGAATAACGCGGAATGGTTATGCAATTTAAACTACTTAGAATTTTTGCGTGATGTAGGAAAACATTTTTCTGTCAATCGTATGTTGTCATTTGATTCCGTTAGACTCAGACTTGAGCGTGAGCACTCTTTGTCATTCTTAGAGTTTAATTATATGATTCTGCAAGCTTATGATTTTGTTGAACTTTATAAACGTTATGGATTGCGTATGCAAATGGGGGGCTCTGATCAGTGGGGCAACATTATTAACGGAATCGAATTAGGGCATCGTTTAGGAACACCGCAATTATATGCGTTAACATCACCATTGCTGACAACCTCTTCCGGTGCCAAAATGGGTAAATCATTGAATGGGGCTGTATGGCTGAATGCGGATAAGCTTTCACCTTATCAATTTTGGCAATACTGGCGCAATACAGAAGATGCTGATGTAACACGATTTCTAAAGCTCTATACTCCATTGCCAATGGATGAGATTCTTAAACTTTCTCTATTACAAGGGACAGAAATTAACGAAGCAAAAAAAATTCTTGCAACAGAAATTACAGCAATGTTGCATGGACGTGTTCTTGCTGATGCAGCAGCAGAAACAGCTCGCAAGACGTTTGAAGAAAAAACTCTAGGAGAAAATCTTCCAACTGTTGAAATTAATGCCTCAGAATTAAAAAAAGGTGTTGGATTGCTCACTCTTTTAGTACAAGCAGGACTCGCTAGATCTAATAGTGAGGCACGCCGACACGTTCAAGGTGGGGGGGTCCGTGTAAATGATCAAATTATTGAGGATGAAACACATCTTATTATTGAAGGGGATGTCAGTGCAGAAGGAACCGTTAAACTTTCTTTTGGTAAGAAAAAACATGTTGTGATGAAACCAGTATAATCTTTTGCTGTTTTGTTTATGTTGTCGACCTTGTTCTTTCAATTCAATTGTTGTGATAGGGCGAGTTTTGTTAGGAAATAAAGGTCTCTTCAAAACAATAATATTCTAGAGAGTTGAATAGTTCTTTTCTTCTGTGTACTCTGATATCTTATACCTGTTACACAAGAAAGAAAGATGAAAATAATGACAAGACCAATGAAAGGTGCTCTTGCTCCTGATTTTAATTTGCCGCGCGATGGAGGAGAGATGGTATGTCTTTCTGACTTTAAAGGAAAGTCTGTTGTTTTATATTTTTATCCAAAAGATGACACCAGTGGTTGCACAAGCGAAGCACTTGATTTCACAAAATTAAAGATGAAATTTGATGAAATCGGTGTTTCTGTTATTGGAATCTCTCCAGATAATGTAAAAAAACATGATAAATTTAAAGTAAAACATGAACTTGATGTCATCTTGGTTTCTGATGAAGAAAAAACAACCCTCGAAGCTTATGGTGTTTGGGTTGAGAAAAGCATGTATGGACGCAAATATATGGGAGTTGAACGGAGCACTTTTTTAATTGATGCAAATGGAATAATAGCAGAAGAATGGCGTAAAGTAAGCGTATCTGGGCATGCTGAAAATGTTTTAGCTACTGCAACACTTTTATATCATAATGGTAACTTGTAAATTGAGTGTTTGATTTGCCTTAAAAAGCAAAAGTTATCCTCCTTAATTGATTTTAGTTTTTCAACGGATTCAATTTTTACAATATATTGATTTATAAGGATAATGAATTGTTTTACATTTATATTAGTCCCCCGAATATCCCAAATTTTTCTTATTTCAGATTCTTCCTATCACTTGCAATATCATAAGCAGAATTGGCGTGTGAGAAAAAAAATGAAGAAAGAAACAAGAAAATCCCTCTTTAAACCTTTAAAGTATCAAGGACTATCGTAACATCACAACATCAATAAAACGAACAGCTTAAGAAAAAATCTACATGGCTTGAAGGAAGGATATATAATTAACGAATATCCTCAATTTTTTTGTCTTGTTTATAAATGCGCCGTGCGAGTGCTGCCTCTATAAATGCATCTAAATTACCATTAAGTACGGATTGTGGATCCGTATTTTCAATTCCTGTACGCAAATCTTTGACAAGCTGATAGGGTTGAAGAACATAAGATCTAATTTGATGTCCCCATCCGATTTCTGTTTTAGAAGATTCAGCAGCATTGGTTTCTTCTTCTCTTTTTTTAAGCTCTTCTTCATAAAGCCGTGCACGCAACATCGACCAAGCCGTAGCGCGATTTTTATGTTGAGAGCGCTCTGTTTGACATTGAACAACAATACCCGTTTTTATATGCGTGATGCGAACAGCAGAATCTGTCGTGTTAACATGTTGTCCTCCTGCTCCCGATGCACGATATGTATCAATACGCACATCTGCCTCTGAAACATCAACTTCAATATTGTCATCAATAACTGGATAAACCCAAATGCTTGCAAAAGAGGTATGGCGCTTTGCATTCGAATCAAATGGAGAAATCCGCACTAAACGATGAACGCCTGATTCTGTTTTTAACATTCCATAAGCATTATGCCCTTTTACAAGAATAGTCGCTGACTTTATTCCTGCTTCTTCTCCATCATGAATTTCTAAAATTTCAACCTTCATTTCATGCTGTTCAGCCCAGCGCATATACATACGTAAGAGCATAGAAGCCCAATCTTGGCTTTCTGTTCCCCCTGCTCCAGCATGAACTTCTAAATAGGTATCATTCGGATCTGCTTCTCCTGAAAGAAGTACATCAATTTGCCTTTTATCTATCTCATTTTTAAGATTACGTATTGATCTTTCTGCATCAGCGATAATTTCAACATCACTTTCTTCTTCGCCCATCGCAATAAGCTCAATGCATTCTTCAAGTGTTTTTGTAAATGATAAAAGACCATTGATTGAATCATCAAGACGTTGACGCTCACGCATCATATCCTGTGCTCGTTGTGCATCATCCCATAATGATGGATCTTCTGCTTTTTGATTAAGATATTCGAGACGCTTTAGTGATTGATCCCAGTCAAAGATGCCCCCTTAGCAATTGTATTGCTTTCTGGATTTCATCAACTAATGTTTCTATTTCTGCTCGCATAATTTAACACCGTATTTTTAAAAACTCTTTTTGGTTGTGTCTCTTAGCATTTTATACAAATTTAATAGCTGCTATCAGAAAATGGTACAATTCTATCACTCTATTTACAGAACCGACATTGTAAAAAAGAGATAAAAACCATGACTCATGGCAAAAGGAGATTTTGTCGATTAATACAGCCCACCTGTCCCACTTTCAAGTGCTTTGTTGACTTGTGGAGAAGTCGTTACTGCAGGAACACCTTCTTGAAAAGAATTTGTACTCCCAATAACTTGATATATATCAGCAGGACCAGTCCCTGGTTTAAATGCTTCTATAATAACATCTTGATCTCCTCTTTCGGCAAGCATTCCTGTTTTTCGATTAATTGGCATTAAAATCATGCCCTTTGGCATCTTAAAGGGAACATCTGGCTTCCCTTTAAGAGCATCTGCCATAAAATCACCAAAAATAGGCGCAGCTAATGAACTTCCTGTTCCATTATATCCTAACGGAGCTGGTTGATCATAACCGACAAAAATACCAACGACAATATCAGGAGTAAATCCCATAAACCAGACATCCTTAGAGTCATTGGTTGTTCCTGTTTTAGCAGCAATATGTCGATTAAGATAACGTAAACGTGCCGCAGTACCACGCTGAACAACCCCTTCCATCATCGATGTAATCTGATAAGCCGTCATAGGGTCAAGAACTTGATCTCTTTCATCAATCAATGTGGGCTCACTTTGATTATTCCATGAATGCGTATTACAATTTTCGCAAATACGATCATCATGACGATAAATTGTCTTCCCATAACGATCTTGAATTCTGTCTATCAGAGAAGGTTTAATAGAGCGTCCCCCATTGGCAATAACTGAATAAGCTGTAACCATTCGTAATACTGTTGTTTCGCCAGCCCCTAAAGCCATGGGAAGATAAGGCTGCAATTTATCTACGATCCCAAAGCGTTCTGCATATTCAGCGACAAGAGGCATTCCCATATCATTGGCAAGCCGTATTGTCATAAGATTACGAGAACGCTCAATACCATAACGCAATGTTGAAGGTCCTGCAAAGGTACCTCCATAATTTTTGGGTTGCCAAACTTCACCATTATATTGACGAACTTCAATGGGGCCATCTAAAACAACGGATGCTGGTGTATATCCGTTATCAAGAGCTGCTGCATAAACAAAAGGCTTAAAAGCAGACCCCGGTTGGCGATAAGCTTGGGTTGCACGATTGAATTCAGATGCGGCAAAAGAAAATCCTCCCACCATAGCAAGAACGCGCCCTGTATGAGGTTCCATAGCAACAATTGCACCTTCAACCTTTGGAATTTGTTGTAAACGATAAGTATTGTTTGTATTGGGTAGTTTTTCAACAAAAATGACATCCCCAACTTGCAGAACATGAGATAAGCTCTGAACAGTTTTTTGATAACCATTTTCTTTTACAACATGGAGTGCCCATTTTGAATCAGCTTCAGATAAAACAGCAATTTCCCGTTTTTTTGATAATATACCTGAAGCTTCGCGCTGTGGCTGTAAACCAATCTCTACTTTGTTGGGATTAGTAGAAAGAACAACAGCTAAACGCCATTCAGGAACATCACTTAGCCCTGTGATATTTGCAAGTTCTGTCCCCCAATCACTTTTCTCATCAATATGCGCATAAGCTCCACGCCATCCTTGCGCATGATCAAATCTAATTAATCCATCGTGCAAAGCACGTCGCGCAATAAGTTGTAAATGCGGATCAAGCGTTGTACGAATGGAAAGCCCGCCTTCATAAAGTGTTTTAGCCCCATAGCGATGTATTAAACGACGCCGCACTTCTTCAGTAAAATAATCAGCCGCAAAAACATAGCTATCACTCCCACGTATTGTCGCTCCTAAAGGTTTAGCTTTTGCTTTTTCACCTTGTTCACGCGTTACATATCCATTTGCAATCATCCGGTCTATAACCCAATTACGCCGATCAATAGCACGTTGTGTATTCTTAAATGGATCATAATTTGCTGGTCCTTTTGGAAGAGCAGCCAAATAAGCACATTGTTCTAGCGTCAGGTCATTGACGGATTTATTGAAATAAGTCAAAGAAGCAGCTGCTATACCATAAGTGCCACGACCCAGATAAATTTCATTGAGATAAAGTTCGAGAATATGATCTTTTGAATAAGTTTTCTCAATACGCATTGCTAAAATAGCTTCCTTAAATTTACGTTCTAACGTTGTTTCTGAACTTAAAAGGAAGTTTTTAGCGACTTGTTGCGTTATAGTTGATGCACCCTCTGGACGTCTTCCAGAACCAATATTACGAATATTATTGATCAAAGCTCGAGAAAGTCCTTCAGGATCTAAACCAAAATGATGATAAAAGTTTTTGTCTTCAGCCGAAATAAAAGCATTTATAACAAGCTTTGGTATTGATTGAATCGGTAAATAGAGGCGATGTTTTGTTGCAAACTCTGCCATAAGACGGCCATCAGAAGCATGGACGCGGGTCATTACCGGCGGCTCATAAAGTGAAAGAACTTCATAATCAGGGAGTGCATTTGCTTGACCACTGGTCATAACACCCCACGTTATTGCACCACAAAGTCCAATAGCAATAAAAAAACGAAGAAGATATCTTAAAAAAATTATCATAAAAACGGCTATCGCTTTCTTAAGAATTAATTAAAGAAAAAATACGTTACTTCAAACACACCAAGTGGATATCACCACAAGATTGAGATCAAGAGAAATTGTTTTCTATCTTTTATTTATACTAGGGTACACTAGAAGCCCATATTGATACTCTATTTTCTCACAAATTTAAAGAGGCTGTATCATTTTCTGCCTATAATCAGCAAATTGACGAATAGAATGAGCAATAGAGGCTGCCATTTGTTTTCTCCAATGAGGATCATTTAGTAACTTTTCATCCTCTTTATTGGATAAATAACCTATCTCTATCAAGACTGAGGGTATATCTGAAGCTCTTAAAACTTGAAAATTAGCATACCGATGTGGGTTATTAATCAAGTTAATATGATTCTTTGATAAACTTGAAATAACACTATTTGCAAAATTAACCGAAAATGTATGTGTTTCACGTCGTGTAAGATCCATCAAAATATCTGTAACTTCGAGCGTTTCATCTGCAGGCAAACTATCAAGCAAATCAACTTTATTTTCATTTTCAGCTAAAGATTTTGCAATGGCATCAGAGGCTTTTTCTGATATGGTATACACTGTAGCACCGCGAAGAGAATGTAAATCAATCGTATCCGCGTGAATAGATATAAAAAGATCAGCATCAAACTCTTGCGCTTTTTTAACTCTTTCACTTAGTCTTAAAAAAATATTGGAATCTCGTGTTAAAGCAACGGTAATATGAGAATCCTTTTGTAATTCGTCTCGCAATGCACGCGCAAAGTCTAAAGTCACATCTTTTTCTAAAATTCCAGTAACACCCCGTGCACCACCATCAATACCACCATGACCAGGATCAAGAACAACACGGAAATTATATGCTGGCATTAACTGTGTTTTTGTATCAAAATTGCTTCTTTGCTGTTTTTTTAATATCTCATCAAATTTTTCCTGTGTACTTTTACGAATATCAATCAGCAACTGCCATAAACCATTATTTAATTTTTTTACGACATTTTTTTCAACCACAAAAGCCGTTTTACTTGTCAAAATAATGCGTGAAGTCTGTATATCAGAGAAAGCATAACGTACATCTGAAAGCATAACGGATAATGTATTCCGTTTCTTTAAAGGCGTATTTTGCATCGAAAAGTCAATTGTAGGTAAATTGATAACCAAACGTGCTGGCCTGTCCAAAATCTGTAAACGAACATTTGGTTTTGAATTAAAAACCGCAATAATACGCGTATGAACACTATCACCAATGGTTCGAAAATTAATAAGTCTCAGAGGATCTGCGGCTTGAACACTGGTTTGGAGTAGAAAAAAAGATAATAAAAAGTATGTGACGAGCACAATAACATCCCCATAAGCTGTTTTCAGCTTTTTGGTAAAAAAAACTCTTATCATAAGCAAAATACTCTACATTACCTTTGTAATAATTTATCTTGGTTATATAAAATGATACACCAATTTATTCTCTATTTTTCAATAAAAGCTAAATAAACACCCAAAAACGAAATTAAGGTCATAAAGATATTATAATTATACATGATTTACATTGTTACTTGCCAAACGCATGATATCAACATAAAAGAATATTTATGCTTCCTAGCTGATAATAGTCATCTAAATTATCTGTAACTCATATTAAGTTGTCTTTAGAGGTTTTTTGCCTATTATGCGTTGAGACTTTTTTATGGATGAAAAATTTCTATGTTATAATATTAGGATTGCATTACTTAAGATTCGTTGGTTCGGATATCCGAACTGTTTTAAAGATTATTTTACCGGAGACTTTTAAGAAATATGAGTCATAAAAAACAGATGGAAATAATGATGAGAAATAGTGTAAATGCAGTCATGCCTCTGCACGTGGTGTTCCGTCCTGTTTTTCTGGTACCTCCCTTTTATGGCAGACAGCCTTTTATGTTTACGAATAGTTATAGCGTTCGTTTGAATAAAATTGTGCATGTCGCCTTCAGGATATTAACTTATGTCAAACAAAATGCTTATAGATGCCTCCCATCCGGAGGAAACTCGTGTTGTTGTTGTTCACGGCAACAAAATTGAAGAACTTGATTTTGAATCAGAACATAGAAAACAGCTCAAGGGGAATATTTATCTCGCACGGATTACGCGTGTAGAACCGTCTCTCCAAGCAGCTTTTGTTGAATATGGTGGAAACCGACATGGTTTTTTAACATTTTCTGAAATTCATCCTGATTATTATCAAATTCCTATTGCTGATCGACTTGCTCTTCTTGAAGAAGAGGAAAAAGCAGCTATAGGAGAAAATTCTGTAGATACCTTTACGGAAGAAGCAACTAAAAATAAAAAACGCTCCAGAAGAACAAAAAAAAATGGAAAAAACAATGTCATTGCAGCCGATATTGAAAGTGACATCACATCTGAAGCGACAATAATTGATAATACAGAAGAAGCATTAAATGCCGATATCTCTGATGATGAGATCGAAATGGTCGGTGCTGAGGACATCCGTGAAGAGCTCCCAATTTATCAAAGAAAACAAGGGCGCCAGTATAAAATTCAAGAAGTCATTAAACGACGTCAAATTTTGTTGGTACAAGTTATCAAAGAAGAGCGTGGTAATAAAGGTGCTGCCCTTACAACATATTTATCTCTAGCAGGTCGTTACTCTGTTCTAATGCCCAACACAGCACGTGGTGGTGGTATTTCACGAAAAATTACGAACGTACAAGACCGTAAGCGTCTTAAAGAAATCGTAAAAGAATTAGCTGTTCCAAAAGGTATGGGCGTTATCTTACGAACTGCTGGTGCCAATAGAACAAAAGCTGAAATTAAACGTGATTATGAATATCTTATGCGGTTATGGGATACTATTCGCACTTTGACACTCGAGTCAACGGCGCCATGCCTTGTCCATGAAGAAAGCAATCTCATCAAGCGTTCTATACGAGATCTTTACAATAAGAACATTAGTGAAATTCTTGTTTCTGGAGACCAAGGATATCGTGAAGCGAAAGACTTTATGCGTATGCTCATGCCAAGTCATGCAAAAGTTGTGCAACCTTACCGTGATCCTACACCCATTTTCGCAAGAAATAATATTGAAATTCAACTTGATAAAATGTTGCAACCACAAGTTTCTTTAAAATCTGGTGGTTATCTTGTTATTAATCAAACAGAAGCACTTGTTGCTATTGACGTAAATTCTGGCCGCTCCACGAAAGAATTCTCTGTCGAAAAGACAGCCTTACAAACTAACCTTGAAGCTGCTGAAGAAGTAGCGCGGCAATTACGCTTGCGTGACCTTGCTGGTTTAATTGTGATTGATTTTATTGATATGCTTGAAGAACGCAATGTGAAGCTGGTCGAAAAAAAATTAAAAGATTGTTTAAAAAACGATCGTGCTCGTATTCAAGTAGGTCATATTTCACACTTCGGCCTTTTAGAAATGAGTCGTCAACGTATTCGCATATCGGTTTTAGAAAGTACAACACAGCCCTGCCCGCATTGCGCAGGAACAGGAAATATACGTTCTGAATCATCCATTGCGTTACATGTCATGCGCTCAATTGAAGAATATCTTCTTCATAATTCGCAATATAATATTATCGTGCGCACACCCGTAGCAACAGCGCTTTATGTATTAAATCATAAACGCAACATTCTTGTTAATTTAGAAGCTCGTTTTAAGCTTAATATTAGTATTGAAGCAGATGATAGTATTGGAACGCAACATCTTGTTATTTCTAAAGGCTCAATAGCAGAGAGCATTTCTCGATCTTCATTGGAAGATGCCAATGAGCAAGAAATTGAAGATTCTATTTTCATAAAGAGTGAATCTATTGAAAATCCTTCTCCCATTGAAACAAACCAAAAGCGTAGGCGTAAAAATCGTCACGGTGAAATTACTGATCATTCTCTCTCCAACGTTCATAAAAAAGAAGATACTTTGAATGATGATTCTTATCGTCGAGGACGTCGTCGAGGACGTCGTGGTGGTCGACGCAATCAAGATAATAGTTTTCATCAGATTCGCGTTCCTTACGCAGAACCAGTGGGAGATTTTGCTAAGAAAGCTTTGGCAGAAATTAAAGCAGCGCATCGCAAACGTCGTATTTCGCCTACTAAATCTTTTGAACTTGAAGAAACAACAAATAATACACAAGCTCTAGATATACAACAACAGGGTGAATCTGAAAAAATTGATACAAGTATTAAACCTAAAAAACGTAAAACACGTTCTTCAAAAGTAGTAGAAAATCAGCTTTCTTTAGAGAATGATCAAAATGTTGCAGAACAAAAATCTCTTGAAGAAAAACCTACAACCAGTTCGATGCGTAAAGCTAAAACAAAAAAAGCAGACAAATCTATTCATGAGGTAGAAGATAAAGCTCTTGAAAAGAGTAAAAAATCAACACGTGGAACACGTAAAAAATCATCTTCTAAAGAGACGCAAATACAAAAAATATTAGAGCAAGAAACTGTAATCGAGATGGAGGAAGTTGTAGAAACCTCTCCTTCCCAAATTGAAGAAACAATTAATCAATCCGTTGTTATTTCATCAACGCCTAATGATTCTTCCAAAACTGAACGTATTGGTTGGTGGAAACGCAGAATTCTTTCGAAAAATTAAGGATTAAAAAACCGCCACAGAAAACTGTGGCGGTTCAAATAAACAATTATAGAAAACGTTTCAACCAATTCTATAGTGTGGGTTTATTACTTTTGTTTTGCTTTTTCTTGCTCAGCCCGCATACGCTCTTCAATTTCTTTTTGCTTTGATTGAATGGCTTGCTGCAGCTTTATTTGTTCTTGTTGGAAATCTTTTTCCTCCATACCAGGACCGGTATAGGCTGCTGTAAACCCATTAAGAGAAAATTCAATAGGATTAGCTGAACCACGAAAATTAACTGTGGTTACAACCATTTTTGTTCCACTTTTCATAGCTGCTATAAGCTTATCATCTAAGACATCATTAGCAATACAACTTGGTCCATTACAAATAATATAAGGAATTTTTTTAGAGAACTCGTCACCGATTTTAATGTGAACACCTTCTGGCAAAAAACGCCCAGTAGGTACTTGAATACCTATACGTTTTTCATTTTGCTTCCCTTTTATTTCAACAAGATTAAAAGCCGTTAAAGGTTGTCCCGTATTCGATAATACAGTATTCATTGTATTACAAATATCAACATCATGCTGCTTACTGCAAACTTTGTACCAACCTTGTGATAAAGTTTGCGCATTTGCAGAAATACCAGCTATAAGAAAAAGGGCAGCGGCTCCAACTAATACTGAAACAGCAGAATAAACATTTTTATGCGACATGATTAAGTTAATCCTTTCAACGCGCTCTTAAGTAACTTTAAAAAAAATATTAAATGTAATTCCAACTTAAATTTATTAAATTATAATGAAATAACAATTAATTTTACTATTTTTACTTCAATATAAAAAAAAAAGTCAAATTTAGAGAAAAAATACGATGAGCCATTCTATTTTTATACACCCATATAATTCCCCTCTTCATCACATTGGTATTTGATATAATCTATCTATAAAATACCTCTGTGCATTTAAACTAAGATTACACAAACGAATCAATATTGCAATATTAATTAAAATAAAGTCTAATACTACTCTAAAAAACTTACTAATTAAACTTTTTACATTTATTACTCTTCATGTTAAGCTTATAGAGCCTTAGCAACAGGTTGTTGCAATGCATGAAGCTCCAAAATATCAGATAAATTTTACTGTTTTCCTTATGTGCCTCGTGTGATACACAAAAACAAAATCATCTACGATATTATTGAAACATTTAATGAATTAAAACCACTGATTGTCTAAAATTTCTGCATAATTGTAAGAGAACTTTTTGCTAATGAACAATTTTCTTCCCTTGTTTACAAAACAATGGTGATACGCTTTTGTAATAAAAATTTTATATTCCATAGCGTTTAACTAAAAAGTTTAGTTTAAAAATACGTTACTAAAGAAGTGCTTTTTTCTTAATTAAACAACACATTTTCTTAGAGAGAAAATCTATAACTGCTGAAAATATTTTATTTATAATAAACTTTCTTAAAATATAATAACATATTAATTTATAATAATAATTTATCTTTTTTCTATTTCTATATTGTATGAAAGATCCTAATAGCGCAAACCTCTCTTATATTGAATCAATAAAATTTATCCACTTGTACATCACAAGCGGAGTTAGTTTTATAGATAAAACTACTGAACAAAGGCCCCCCCTATGAATCATCTCACGTGCCTAAAGCCATAATAAATTTATGCTCATATATTATACATCTATTATTGCATCTCTGTACAAATATCATCTCTCAGCTTTATAACGTGAATAAAAAATGTAGCTTTTATCAATTTATTTTAAGTTATTTCTCAAATAAAAGAAGCTTCTAAAATGATAAATTCTTTTCAGCTTTCACAACATCAAAGATATAAATCGTTAATGATTTAAGTTTTAAGAAAAAATGAATTCAAAGTATCATTTTGTTTTCCTATATAACACAATTTAGAGCTATAAAATATTTCTCTTATCGTATTAATGAAACAATATTTATGATATGAGATGTATCGTCATTAAAATAATTAATCAGATAAAAATAAAAAACTACAAGCACAAAAAATTATGCATAAAAAGAAAACATAAAAAAATATATGAGTTTATTATTTAATATATATATATATTAAGTCTTATATGATAAGAATAACAGATAATATATTATGTGTATAAGATTACTTTATTATAAATAATAATTAAAAACAAAAAATTAAAATATATTTTAACTATTATTTAGTATATTATCTTAATTTCTCTGTATTTGTATAAGTAAATTTTTAATTGGATATTCTCATAGCATTATTTTTTATGAATTTTCTAAACTATAATGTTACGAAAAATTAAGTATTTTTCTATTTTGAATATAATTCAACATAAATCAAATAAATAATTTTTAATTGAATAATTCTTCAACATGAAAACGCATACGATCTATAATATTCTTTTTCTTGTTTGGAAGCATTATATTATGTACTTCTTTAATGGTATTACAAAGCTTAGGTGCACTTTTTACAAACCAATTATCTTCTGTAAGACTATTTTTTATATCGTCAAATATTTGTTTTTCATAACTATAAGAGCCATCTGTTAGTAATTCTTTAATATCCCTGACTAAACTAGGACTTATTGAATTATTTGCGCCTTTAGCCCAACTAAAATCTTTATCTTTCCAATCAAAATCTTTGCGCAAAATAGCACCTATATCACTTTGCAATATATCCGCTAACGTATTGCAAGCAATAATAAACATGAGATAATTTTTCATTATCTCATCATCACCTCCACTTTTCTCATTCATTCCCCATTCATTAAACGTTTGAGTTTTTTTTAAATAGTCTTTTGCTTTAATCAACTTTTCTTCATACTCCCCTACTTCATACTCTCTCGCTATATGTATTCTAGAGATAATTTTTTGTTTTTTTTCAGCTAGATCCTGTAATTTCGAACCAAGATTATAATATTCATCCTTCAGAGTTTTCAGTTTTTTATATAACTTATTCCGTTCCTGTAAACGCTCATAGTATTCTGCTTTAGAAATATTTTTTTCCCAAATATCCAAATGAGATATACTTTCTTCAATAAATTGTATGCTCTCTTTAATATTCTTTCTTTTGTTTTTTAAATGTTGGTATTGTTCATCAGAAGATAACTCAGCATAAGCGTTTTTTACGCCATGTATTAAAGTGAGTAATAAAAAAACGATAGTTAGACACTTTTGTAATGAAGAAAGCATGCTATCTTTACCTAAATTCTTTCTAAAAAATTTACAGGAGCTTATTAGCTTATTATATTGAAAGTGCTATTTAATGCGGTCCAACCGTCTAATCTATTTTCTTCATTATATCAATACGTATATAATAAAAACCAAATAAATATATAAAGGGTTCTTTATTATAAACTTAAATTTTATTCTTATACAAAATCAATAACTGTTTGTTTTTATAGAATGATTTTATAAAAATGAGTAACAGTTCTGAAACAATAAAGAAATTTTTTAAACAGAATGTTGTTCTGCCATTTCGACAAGCTGTGTCATAATATTCGCTGCTCCAACAAGCCTTTCATCCGCTGTGGACCAATCACGAATAAGAGCAATACTTTGATCTGGTCGAATTTTTGCCATTGAACCTTGTTTTCCCACCCACTGAACAAGAGCAACACTATTTGCAAAATAGTTATTACGAAACTGTATGACAATCCCCTTTGGTCCAACATCTAATTTTTCTACATGTGCTTTTCGACACAATGTTTTAATATGAAAGACTTTAAGAAGATGTTGAACCTCAAGGGGCAAAGGACCAAAGCGATCAATTAACTCCGCTGCAAATTCATCAATTTGTTCTAAACCATCAAGTTCTGTTAAACGACGATAAAGTCCCATACGTAATGATAAGTCAGGCACGAAACTTTCTGGTATCATCACTGTTGTACCAAGAGAAATTTGAGGTGACCATTGCTTATCTTCATTTAGCTCTCCATCTTTTAATTCAGCAACAGCTTCTTCAAGCATTTTTTGATAGAGTTCAAATCCAACTTCTTTGATATGCCCCGATTGCTCTTCACCTAAAAAATTTCCTGAACCGCGGATATCCATGTCATGGCTTGCCAATTGAAAACCGGCCCCTAAGGTGTCAAGAGATTGTAACACTTTAAGACGACGATCAGCAGCAGTTGTTAAAACTTTACCAGCAGGAAATGTAAAGAGAGCATACGCACGTTGTTTTGAACGTCCTACCCTACCACGTAACTGATAAAGGGCAGAAAGACCAAACATCTCAGCACGATGCACAATTAGGGTATTGGCTGTTGGAATATCAAGACCTGATTCAATAATGGTTGTTGATAGCAGCACATCATATTGTCCATCATAAAATGCATTCATGATATCATCAAGTTGTCCAGCCGGCATTTGTCCATGAGCCACAACGAATTTCAGTTCTGGCACATGTGTTTTGAGATATTCTTCTACAAAAGCCAGATCAGAAATACGAGGACAAACATAGAAACTTTGTCCACCACGATAATATTCTCGAAGCAGGGTCTCTCGTATAACAAGTGCATCAAAGGGTGAAATAAAAGTACGAACCGCCATTCTATCAATGGGGGGGGTTGTTATCAATGAAAGTTCACGTACACCCGATAAAGCTAACCCTAAAGTGCGTGGTATGGGAGTTGCTGAAAGTGTGAGAACATGAATATCACTTTTAAGCTCTTTTAAACGCTCTTTGTGTTTGACACCAAAATGCTGTTCCTCATCAATGATAAGAAGGCCTAACCGTAAAAAATTAACTGCACCACTTAATAATGCATGGGTTCCAATGACAATATCGATTGTACCATCTGAAACACCTTTTTTTACTCGTGCAAGTTCTTTCGCTTTTACAAGCCTCGAAGCATGTCCAATTTTAACCGGTAATCCTTGAAAACGCGAAATAAATGTTTTGTAATGTTGACGTGAAAGCAAAGTTGTCGGTACAACAACAGCAACCTGATATCCATTTAATGCTGCAACAAAAGCACTTCGAATAGCTACTTCAGTTTTTCCAAAACCAACATCACCGCATATCAAGCGATCCATCGGCTTACCTGAGGCTAGATCGTCCAAAACAGCATCAATTGCATTCATTTGATCTTCCGTTTCTTCATAGGGAAAGCAAGCAACAAACTCATCAAATGGTCCAACTGGTGGAAGTAAAGCAGGCGCAGCACGAGTCATACGCTCTGCAGCTATACGGATTAATTGCCCTGCCATTTCCAATAAATGTTTTTTAAGCCTAGCTTTACGTGCTTGCCAAGCAACACCCCCTAGTTTATCTAAAGTTACCTCTGTTCCTTCTGAGCCATAACGTGAGAGAAGCTCAATATTTTCAACAGGTAAAAAGAGTAAATCACCTCCAGCATATCTAATTTCAAGGCAGTCTCGTAAAATTCCAGTGGTTCTGATGGTTTTAAGACCAACAAATTGGCCAATACCGTGGTCGATATGCACAATAATATCACCAGAATTTAAAGCAGAAATTTCAGAAATAAAATTTGTATTATTCTTACGCCGCTTTGGTGATCTTATAAAACGATCGCCAAGGATATCTTGCTCTGCTATAATAGCCAAATCTTCAGCCTCAAAACCATGTTCTATCATGATAACCGCTGCTAATATGCGATCTCGTGGGGTTGCTTTGACAGTTTGCAAGGATTTTACAACATCTATTTTTTTCAATCCATGCTCGTCGAGAACTTGTAGCAAACGATTGAGAGATCCTTCACTCCAACACGCTAAAAGCACTTTTTTACCAGCAGCGCGTAAAGATGCGATATGATCAATAACACTTGAAAAAACATTTTTTTCCTGCGCATTACGCTCTTTTACAAAATCATATCCTTGTTTAACATTGGTGTGAATAACAGTTTGTTCCAAACTTTGTGGAACATTAAAAGGCGAAAAATCAATACGCTGTGAAGATTGTTGCACATCTTCCAAAACACGCTCTGGCGTTAAATAGAAAAGACTAGGATCTATTGGATGATAAGAAGTAGAATTTTTTTCATCATTTTCGCGCTCTTTGCGCGCGTTATAATAGTCTTCAATAAGACGATAGCGCTCAATGAAGACTTCTTCTATGAGATGCTCAAAAACTATCGGTAATTTGCCACAATGATCAAAAAAGCTATCAAGGTTTTCATAAAAAAATGGAAGCCAATGTTCCATACCGGCAAAACGCCGACCTTGAGAAATTGCTTCATAAAGCATGTTATTTTTTTGTGATACACCAAATGTACGGGTATAATTGCTTTTAAAACGACTGATACGTTCTGGTGTAAGAACAACCTCACTCATTGCCTGTAATAAAAGTTCAGTTTTTTGGCCTGTTGTCCTTTGATTTTCTGGATCAAATACGCGGATACTTTCTAGGGTATCTCCAAAAAAATCAAGACGTAAAGGTTCAACATCCATCGGAGAAAAGATATCAAGTATTCCTCCTCTTACAGCAAACTCACCAACATCACGGACAACCGTAACGCGTTCAAAACCATTAGTTTCTAGAAATTGAATAAGATTTCCCATGTTATTGCGCTGGCCAACACGTGCGTGAATAAGCTGAGCTTCTATCATTTCACGAGGAGGTAGCTTTTGCATAATCGCATTTGCTGTTGTTAATATAATTGCAGGATGTGGATCTTTACGTAAATTTGCTATGTGTGCCAATGCTGATAGTCGACGAGCCATAACAGCAATTCCTGGTGACACACGATCATAAGGCAAACAATCCCATGCAGGAAATTGAAGTACGGGTAAATTTGGCTCAATAAAATTTAAAACTTGTTGTAAATGCACAATTTTTGTTCCGTCACGGACAACATAGAGGAGCGGTTTACCTTGTGCAATTTCTGAACTTAATTTAGCAAGCGCAAAGGCTTCAAATCCATCAGTAACGCCATCTAAAATCATACGAACAGAATTATTTTTGGGAATAACAATTTTTTTAAATATAGGCATCAGGATTAATAACTTAAGCAAGTACGATAATTGGCAATATCACGAAAAAGTGGACTATCAACCTCAGAGGGGGGCAAAATTTCTCCAGTAATCCATGTCAGTAAATCACGATCATCAAAAGACATAATATACTCAAGCTCAGAGAGCGTTCTATCATTCATCCCAGTAATATGAGCATCGACATAATGTCCAAAAATGAGATCCATTTCACGAATACCGCGATGCCATGCACGAAAAATCAATCGACGACGACGAGCATCTAATTGATTTTTGTCAACGACAAAAACTGTCATAAAAAATCTCCTTGAATAAAGTAATATAAACTATTCAATTAGTCGTATAAAATTTGTACCTTGCTTTAAGGAAGCTCTATAATCTTTTGTTCTTTAAGTGTAATTCGACGATGCATTTGCTTAGCCAAAGCGTAATTATGTGTTGCAATAAGAGCAGAAAGACCAGACTGACGAACAAGGATAGATAAAGCTTGAAAGACATAAGCTGAAGTTACTGGATCAAGATTTCCTGTAGGTTCATCAGCCAAAAGAACCGAAGGGCCATTTGCTACTGCACGTGCAATAGCAACACGTTGTTGTTCTCCTCCCGATAACTCTGAGGGACGATGGTTCGCACGATGAGAAACACGCAGATACGTCAATAATTTGCGCGCACGATCTTCTGCTATAGATTTTTTTAATCCTGCTATCATTTGCGGTATCATGACATTTTCTAACGCCGTAAACTCTGGAAGTAAATGATGAAATTGATAAACAAAACCAATATCATTCCGTCTTATAGCTGTTCGCTCACTATCAGAGCGCTTTGCACAAGAAACACCCCGTAACATCACATCACCAGCTGTTGGTTTTTCTAATAATCCAGCAATATGAAGAAGTGTTGATTTTCCAGCACCAGATGGTGCAACAAGTGCGACAAGCTCTCCACGATTAAGAATAAAATTCGCTTTATCTAAAACAATGAGCGGCTTATGGCTCTCGAAAAAGTGTCTTTCAATCTCTACAAGCTCTAAAATAGCTGTCATTATTCATACCTCAAAGCTTGTACGGGGTCTAGCTTAGCAGCACGCCATGCCGGAATAAGAGCAGCAAGAAACGACAAGAATAAAGCCATCATAGCAACCAAGATGGTCTGTTTCCACTCAATTTGTGCAGGCAATTTTGTTAAAAAATAAAGTTGAGGATTAAAAACGTCGACATTAAATAACCAAGATATAAAATCTTGGATATGATTAATATTCGCGGTCGCGATAACACCTAAAACTAAACCCAATATAGTTCCAATAAAACCAATCATCATTCCTGTAATGATAAATATACGCAAAATCGCACTCTGTTGAGCCCCCATCGTGCGTAAAATTGCAATATCATGACTTTTATCTTTTACAAGCATAATCAGCCCTGAAATAATATTTAAAGCAGCAACAAGAACGATCAGAGAAAGAATGAAAAACATAACATTTCGTTCAATCTGTAAGGCTGAAAAAAAAGCCTGATTGCGTGTACGCCAATCAATTAAATAGACCTGTTGTTCAACTGCTTTTTCTACAACAGGTTTTATTTGATCAACAGCATCAGGATCATTTAGAAATAATTCCAAAGACTGAACCTTATCTCCCAAATTAAAAAACATTTGTGCTTCATGGAGAGGCATAAAGATAAATATTGAATCATATTCAGACATACCAACTTCAAAAATAGCAACGACTTTATAAGCTTTCACACGTGGGGTAACGCCAAAAGGAGTCTCATCACCATCTGGAGTAATAATACGAATATCTCTTCCAACTGTCAGTCCTAATTTTTCTGCTAAGCCACTTCCAATTGCAACACCTTCTTCTTGATCAAACCGAGAAATCGATCCTAATTTAATGTTTTGAGAGACTGTTTTAAGCTTTTCTAGATCTTGTTTGCGCATACCACGAACTAATGCGCCAGAGCCACCTTGAACTTCACCTTGAACAAGCGCTTGACCTTCAATAACAGGTAAAGCAAACTTCACACCATTTGTAGTTTCTAAAGAAGAAATAAGAGTCTTATAATCAGAAAAACCAGAATCAACTGTTTGAATAATAAGATGCCCATTCATACCAAGAATACGATTGAGAAGTTCTGTACGAAAGCCATTCATCACCGCCATAACAACAACCAGAGCAAATACGCCCAACATAATCCCAATAAGAGAAATAATTGAAATAACAGATGCAACGACATGTTTTTTATTGGGAATCATATAACGAAAAGCGATCATCCACTCATAAGATGAAAAGCATTTGTTTTTCAGCCTCTTCATAACATTTCCTATTAAATTATAGAAAGTTGGCTGAGCACATCTTCAACCTTTAGAGATTTTTTTATTCCTGTTTTTCGATCTTTAATTTCAACTTCATTTTGTGCAATGCTGTTAGGGCCAACAATGACTTGCATTGGCAAACCAATCAAATCCATTGTTGCAAATTTTGATCCAGGACGTTCATTTCTATCATCTAATAACGGATCAAAACCAACCTCCTTTAATCCCTGATAGAGAAACTCACATGCCTGTGTGCATTTTTCATCATCGGGTTTCATATTGATAATCCCAAAATCAAACGGTGCCATCGACTTTGGCCAAATAATACCATTTTCATCATGAGAAGCTTCAATAGCGGCCGCAACAAGACGCGAAGGCCCAATACCATAAGATCCCATAGAGACCACATGCTCTTTTCCATCTTGTCCCATAACTTTTGCTCCCATTGGAGCAGAATATTTAGTACCAAAGTGGAAAATATGACCTACTTCAATACCACGCGCTGAAAGACGATTATGATCAGAAACTTTAGCCCACTCCTCTTCATTATGCATTTCTTCCGTTGCTGCATAACAAGATGTCCATTGCTTAACAATATCATCTAAAACAGCTTTATCACTAAAATCGATTGAACTATCTGGAACGGTAAGTTCAAGAAATTGTTTATCACAGAAGATAGCACTCTCTCCTGTTTCAGCCAAAATGATAAATTCATGACTGAGTTCCCCCCCTATTGGACCTGTATCTGCACGCATAGGAATTGCTTTTAATCCCAGGCGAGAAAAAGTGCGTAAATAAGCAACAAACATACGATTATAAGATGTTTTAGAGCCTTCATAATCAAGATCAAAAGAATAAGCATCTTTCATTAAAAATTCTCGTGCTCGCATCACACCAAAACGTGGACGAATTTCATCACGAAATTTCCATTGAATATGATATAAATTCAGCGGAAGATCTTTATAAGAACGAACATAAGAGCGAAAAATATCTGTTACCATCTCTTCATTGGTTGGACCATAAAGTAAATCACGCTTTTGACGATCTTTAATGCGGAGCATTTCCAAACCATAATCATCATAACGACCGCTTTCACGCCAAAGATCAGCAGACTGAATTGTAGGCATCAATATTTCTATTGCACCCGCACGTTCTTGCTCTTCACGAATAATTTTACAAACTTTATCAAGCACTTTTTTTCCCAAAGGAAGCCAAGAATAAATCCCTGATGTTTGTTGTCGAATCATTCCAGCGCGCAACATGAAGCGATGAGAAACAATTTCTGCTTCTTTAGGATTCTCTTTTAAAAGTGGAAGGAAATATTGAGAAAGACGCATTGAAATAATTAACTCCTAATCAGATCTATCATATCGGAACAATTTATCACACCCTCTATTCATCTATAGCCGCATTCTGAATACTTGCAAATATAACGATCTTATCATTTAAAAATTTATTGTGCTTTATTCTCTATTTTTCTTATTTAGCAATAAAATAAAAATGCTCTTCTCTTTTTAAATAACGTAATATGAAAGTTCTTTATTTTGACCGATGTAAAAAAACTGTACAGATAGGTTTTTTTTGCCAAATTTCATGAACAGCCGCTCTCACTGCACGTCGTGTTGCCTCTCGAATAAGTTCATTATTTTTCTGTTTCATGCGTGGGATATTATAAACTGTATTTTCTACGATATCTAAAAGAATATCTTTTAAACTTTTCCCCTTTCCATTACTTTCAGGTAACCCTAATATTGTTAGACCTATATCCCCTAATAATTCATGCTTACTATTTATATGGAGAGAAATAGTAACATGACCAGCATAACTTAGTTTGCGGCGCTCACGAATCCCTAATTCATCTTCATCTCCAATTAAGCAACCATCCTTATAGATGCGGCCAACAGGAACTTGATCAATAACTTCTACAGGCTTTGGTGCAAGGCGTAAAATATGTCCATTTCTGATATCCGTAACAGTTTTAATACCTGCTTGACGTGCTAAAGTTGCCTGAGCCTTAAGATGCATTGCTTCCCCATGTACAGGGACAAGTATTTGTGGCTTTATCCAATCATACATCTGTAAAAGTTCTGAACGACGTGGATGACCTGAAACATGAACAAGCGCATCTTCATTCGTAATAATTTCAATACCCAAATCAATGAAACGATTTTGTACCTCAATAATCGCTTTTTCGTTTCCTGGAATACTTCGTGATGAATAAATAACGGTATCACCAGCGGAAAGTGCAATATTTTTCATTCCATCACGTGACAGTTTAGCCAAAGCTGCACATGGCTCACCTTGGCTCCCAGTGACAATTAAAACAAGATCTTTTCGCGAGATATAGCCATAATCATCTTCCGTTACAAATGGCGCTAAACCATTCATATAACCAAGCTCTTGTGCAACCATAATACTTCGCTTAAGGGAACGCCCAATGACAAGCACCTTACGTCCAGCAGCTTCAGCTGCAAGAGCAATAGAACGTATCCGACCAATATTAGAAGAAAAAGTTGCTATCGCAACGCGCCCTTCAGCTTTGGAAATAATCTCAGAAAGACTGGCTTGAACTTGCTGCTCTGATGGAGATATACCATCCCGACATGCATTTGTGGAATCACAAAGTAATGCTAAAACACCTTTTTTGCCTAAAGCACGAAATCTTTTTTCATCGGTTACAGCCCCGAGTGAAGGGGTATGATCAATTTTCCAATCACCAGTATGAATCACAGTCCCCAAAGAGGTTGTAATTGCTAAAGATACAGATTCTGGTATTGAATGGTTAACGGCTATAGCCTCTACAGCAAAGGAACCTACCTGAAAACAATCACCAGCTTGAAAAATATTGAGTAAAATTTTTTGAGATTCAAAATCTAATTGTTTTTTAGTTTCCAATAACCCTGCCGTAAAAGGCGTACAGTAAATTGGCACTTGTAACTTTGGACATAAATCAAGAACGGCCCCATAATGATCTTCATGTGCATGTGTTAAAACAAGACCCCGTATATTATGTTTTTCACTTTCTAGGAAACGAATATCAGGCAAAACAAGATCGACACCTGGTAATTCAGAACCAGCAAAACTAACCCCCATATCAACCAGCAGCCATTCACGAAGACTTTGGGGACCAAATCCGTAAGCAGCTAAATTCATCCCTATCTCACCTACACCTCCCAGAGGTAAAAAAACAAATTCATTCTTATTGGCTGCAACCATAAACATCTCCCAAATCATTAAGGTATCTGATGGTAAAATAATTTTTCAATAACGACCTGCATTAATAGAATCAGCGGAACCAAAATGAACATCTCCAGCTGTTATAATGGCTGTCTGACCGTCTTTTTGCTTTATGATGCAGTTAAAATCACTATCAAGACCATCAAAAATACCCTCAATGACTTTTTCATCATTCACCACTTTGACATGTTTTCCAAGGTGAGCGGAATATAAAAGCCATTTTTTTCGGATTATTTCACATCCTTTTGGTTGTTTCCAAAGAAGGTAATTTTTAGAAAAACACTCCGTCAAAACCGTAAATAATTGTTCTGCATCAATATGCAAACCGATATTCTTTAAGCTTGAAGTGGAATAAGGTGCATCTTCATAATTATATTTCACATTTATTCCAATACCAATAACCAAGGCATATTGTTGTGATGACAATTTTAAAATCTCAAGCAAAACTCCAGAGCTTTTTTCTCCTTTGAGCAAAATATCGTTTGGCCATTTTAAGCTCACAATATTGTTTGTCTGCTTTTCCTCTTTTATCAATTGTTTTATTGCCTCTGCCACACTTACTCCAGCAACAAAGCCAAGTTGAGCCGCAGTTTGATGAACAATATCATCAATTAATAAAAGACTAGAATAAAGGTTCCCTTTTGGACTAGACCAAGTCCTCCCTCTTCTTGCTCTTCCCTGTGATTGTTCTTGTGCAACAATCCAAAGATTACCTTGATGACCAGTTTTCGCTTTTCGTTGCGCAATGAGATTTGTTGAATCAACACTATCGTACGCTTCAACAGTATATCCCTGTTTTTGTGCAAAATCTGATAAAGTATAAACCATATTCATTAAAACAATGCTGTTGCTGCTTTTTCTGCTAGCTCAGCGAACCAAACTCCAAAAAGCGCGTAAAATAAAATAAAGAATACAGAAAGACTAAGACAAAACTGAAGCTCATTCGATAAAGCAACAAAATGCGCTTTTGCATCATCAAACCACATAATTTTAATGACTCTCAAATAGTAAAAAGCCCCAACGACAGACGCTATCATCCCCACGACAGCAAGTGGAGTAAGTCCAGCGTGGACAGCCGCAGAAAATGTATACCACTTTCCAAAAAAACCAGCCATAGGAGGTATGCTTGCTAAAGAAAAAAGCTGTATTGTCATCACAACAGCCATAAAAGGATTCGTCTTTGCTAACCCTGAAAGATCATAAATATTTTCAACATTGCCATTCTGAGAGCGCATTCCAAGAATAAAGGCAAATGAACCAATCGTCATTCCAAGATAAATCGTCATATAAAGAATAACACTTTTTACTCCTAGCATATCTCCAGCAGATAAACCAACAAGTGCATAGCCCATATGACTGATCGACGAATAAGCCATTAAGCGCTTAATATTATTTTGACCAATTGCAGCAAAAGCACCCAGTATCATTGATGCAATCGCCATGAACACCAAAATTTGTTGCCATGCAGGCATCACGTTATCAACACGCCCTAGGGGAATAAAGGTCGTCACAATAATACGGATGATTAAAGCCATTGCAGCAACTTTAGGGGCACCAGCAAAAAATGCTGTAATCGGTGTGGGCGCTCCTTCATAAACATCAGGTGTCCACATATGAAATGGAACAGCAGAAATTTTGAAAGCCAAACCAGCTAAAATAAAGACAATTCCAAAAATGACCCCCAATTGTACATTCTTACCTTTTAAAGCAAGAGCAATTTCGTGAAAACCAATTTGACCGGTAAAACCATAAAGTAAAGAAATACCATAAAGAAGCAACCCTGAAGATAATGCTCCTAAAACAAAGTATTTTATACCGGCTTCAGAAGATTTCACATTATTACGATTAATCGCTGCTAAAACATATAAAGCTAAAGATTGCAATTCTAACCCCATATAAAGCGACAGCATATTACCCGCTGAAATCATAAACATCATTCCAAGGGTTGCTAAAAGAACAAGCACTGGAAACTCAAATATATTAAACTTTTGTGCATTGGCAAAACCAACAGACATGATAAGAGAAAAGAGTGCACCAATAAGCATTAAAATTTTCATATAACGACTAAAGGAATCGATAACGAGCGCATTGGTTTGAAATGAACCATTTTTCGGAAAAACTATAAGAATAATAATGGTTGCCACAAGAAGTGCCATGGCTAAACCTGTCACTGTTAAAGAAGCACGTGTATTGGAATAAACACCAATCATAAGTAGCACGACAGCTCCTAATGCAATTAAAAGCTCTGGAAGAATTAAGACTAATTGCGCTATTATTTCAGTTTGCATGTGCATTCTTCCCTTATCTAGTGCAGTTTATTGATGAGGGTTTCTACGGAAAACGCCGTTGCCTTAAGAATAGGCGTTGGATAGATACCAAAGAATATTGTAAGAATAACCATTGGATAAAGGAGGAATTTTTCTCTTAAAGAAAGATCTATTAATACTTTTAAATTCTCTTTATCCAAGGAACCAAAAACCACACGCCGATAAAGATAAAGGGCATAGGCTGCCGATAAGATAACACCTGTTGTTGCTAAAACAACAACTAATTTATTTACTTGAAAAACACCTATTAAGGTTAAAAACTCACCCAAAAATCCTGAGCTTCCAGGCAAACCAACATTTGCCATAGTGAAAATTAAGAAAACAACAGCATATTTAGGCATATTATTCACTAAACCACCAAACGCTGAAATTTCACGTGTATGCAAGCGATCATAGATAACCCCAACACAAAGAAACAATGCTGCTGAAACAATTCCATGGGATAGCATCTGATAAATAGCCCCTTGTATCCCCTGTTCATTTGCAGCAAAAATACCCATTGTCACATACCCCATATGCGCTATTGAAGAATAAGCAATAAGTTTTTTGATGTCACTTTGAACAAGTGCAACCAGTGATGTATAAATAATAGCGATAAGCGATAATGTGAAAACAAAAGGCGCAAAATCTGCTGAAGCGATAGGAAACATAGGCAAAGAAAAACGAAGAAAACCATACCCACCTAATTTGAGTAAGACACCAGCTAAAATAACGGAACCCGCTGTCGGTGCTTCTACGTGAGCATCAGGGAGCCATGTATGAACTGGCCACATTGGCATTTTAACTGCGAAAGAAGCAAAAAATGCAAGCCATAGCCATATTTGCATATGAGCAGGAAACTGATAATTGAGTAAAGTTGGTATATCAAGTGTCCCAGCCTCCCAATACATAACCATAAGAGCAACCAGCATAAGCACTGAACCAAGTAAAGTATATAAGAAAAACTTTATACTTGCATAAACACGACGTGCTCCTCCCCATACACCTATAATGATAAACATTGGAATAAGGCTGCCTTCAAAAAAAACATAGAATAGCATTGCATCAAGAGCACAAAAAACGCCAATAATCGCAACTTCTAGAAGAAGAAACGCAATCATATAAGCCTTTAATCTCTCTTTAACATTCTCCCAACTTGCTAAAATACAGAAAGGCAAAAGAAAAGCCGAGAGAACAACAAAAAGAATAGAAATACCATCAACCCCCATATGATAGCTAATACCCCCCCCTAACCAACTGGATTTTTCAACCATTTGAAAATTTTGGTTGCTAGAATCAAATCCTATCCAAATAATTAAAGAAATAATAAAAACAAATAGAGTCGTAAAAAATGCGACATTACGTATATTATGGCGTGCTACTTCACTATCATCTTTGATAAACAAAATCAGAAGCACACCAACAAGCGGCAAAAATGTAACCGTAGAAAGAATAGGCCAATCGGTCATTAGTTTACGCCCCCGATCATCATCCATGTAATGAGCAATGCAACGCCGATAAGCATTGCAAATGCATAGTGGTAAAGATAGCCTGTTTGCATTCGAACAACTCTATTTGTAATATCAACAACACGCGCTGCAATACCATTAGGGCCTAGACCATCAATAATCTTACCGTCTCCCACTTTCCAAAGAAAAGAACCAATTCTAAAGGTAGGACGAACAAACAAAAAGTTATATAATTGATCGAAATACCATTTTTGGTAAAGAAAGTTATATGTTCTTGGCATAATACGAACCATTTTCTTAGGAAGAGATGGAATAGAAACATAAAATAAATAAGCTAAGATAAACCCAAGAAGCATCGCTATAAATGGCGACCATTTTACCCAATTAAAGACATGGTGGGCATCATGAAGAATGTGATTATGGCTGCTTGTAAATAATGCTCCCTTCCAAAAAGCATTATACAACTCACCAAAAAAGTAAGGTTGGAAAACGACACCAGAAAATATTGCTCCAATAGATAAAAGAAAGAGTGGAATCAACATAACTGGAGGCGATTCATGAACATGATGCATCACATCAACTGTTGCCCGTGGTTTACCATGGAATGTCATAAAGATAAGCCGCCATGAATAGAAACTTGTTAAAAAGGCAGCAAAAACAAGAAGATAAAAAGCATATCCTGAAGCAATATTATGAGATGCAAAAGCAGACTCTATAATCGCATCTTTTGAGAAAAAACCTGCAGTCCCGAAAAGTGTTCCTGGAATTCCAACACCGGTCAAGGCAATGGTCCCGACCATCATCATCCAATAGGTGACCTTTATATGTTTGCGTAACCCACCCATTTTTCGCATATCTTGTTCATCAGATACAGCATGAATCACAGAACCTGCACCAAGAAACAATAAGGCTTTAAAAAAAGCATGCGTAAAAAGATGAAAGACAGCAGCGCCATAAGCTCCAACACCTAATGCCACAAACATATAACCAAGTTGAGAGCATGTAGAATAAGCAATAACACGCTTAATATCATTCTGCACCAACCCCACAGTTGCTGCAAAAAACGCTGTTGTTGCACCAACAATAATAATCACGGTCAAAGCAGTCGAAGAAAGTTCAAAAATTGGCGACATACGCGCAACCATAAAAACACCAGCCGTTACCATTGTAGCAGCATGAATAAGCGCTGATACAGGGGTTGGTCCTTCCATTGCATCAGGCAGCCAAGTATGTAAAAGAAATTGTGCGGATTTTCCCATCGCACCAATAAATAATAAAAGACATGTAATGGTAATTGCCGTCTGCCCATCAAATTGCCAATCTAAAAATGTCACATTTTGTATAAAGCTCTTGTCGGCAGCTTTTGCAAAAATAGAGGCAAAATCAACCGATTGGAACAAAACAAAAATACTAAAGATTCCTAAGAGAAAACCAAAGTCTCCAACACGGTTAACTACAAAAGCTTTCATTGCGGCCTTATTAGCAGAATCGCGCTGAAACCAAAAACCAATGAGTAAATAAGAAGCAAGTCCGACACCTTCCCATCCAAAAAACATCTGAATCAAATTATTGGATGTGACCAACATAAGCATCATAAATGTAAATAAAGAAAGATAAGAAAAAAAACGAGACCTTGAAGGATCATGATGCATATAACCAATTGAATAAATATGCACCAATGCCGAAACACTGTTTACAACAATAAGCATGACAGCTGTTAATGCATCAACATGTAAAGCCCAATTAAAGCTTAAGTCACCAACAGTCATCCAATGTAATACCGATACATCAATCGCTGGAATATGACCAAGTGCAGTACTGAAAAATGCTATCCACGATAATATGGCAACAACAACCATAAAGCTACATGTTATCAATTCACTCGCACGATCTCCTATCGTTTTTCCACCTAGTGCAGCAATTAAAAAACCCAAAAGCGGAAGAAAGACAATCGTATAATACATCACTGGTTAGCCTTTCATTACATTAACATCTTCAACCGCAATGGAACCACGATTACGGAAAAAAACGACCAGAATTGCTAAACCAATGGCAGCTTCAGCAGCTGCTACGGTTAAGACAAATAAAGCAAATACCTGACCAACGAGATCATGAAGAAATGCTGAAAATGCAACAAAATTGAGATTAACTGAAAGCAATATAAGCTCAATGGACATCAAGATAATAATCACGTTTTTTCTGTTGAGAAAAATTCCAGCAATACCAATTGTAAACATCAAAGCAGAAACAGTGAGATAATGTGTAATATCAATATACATCTACATAGCCCCCTTATATACCTTTGCCTGATTCAACTTGTTTGATTTCAATAGCACTTTCTACCGTTCTAGAAACTTGCTCCGCAATAGATTGCCGCTTTACTCCTAATTTATGACGAAGTGTTAGAACAATAGCTCCAATCATTGCAACCAATAAAATCATTCCAGCAATTTGAAAATAGAAAACATAATCCGTATAGAGAATATCACCTAATGCTTGTGTATTTGTTCGCTGGGCTAAATCTGGCATTGGTTGCGTAACATGCGTTCTCAAGATTGGAGAAAAATAGCTACTCATAAAAACAACAATCAATTCTACAGCGATAATAACACCAATAAGAGCTCCAATAGGAGCATACCGAAGAGTTCCACTCTTTAACTCAGCAAAATCAACGTCAAGCATCATAACGACAAATAAAAATAAAACAGCGACAGCTCCAACATACACAACAAGCAGAATAAGCCCTAAAAACTCTGCCCCTGCAAGTAAAAACAAAGCTGCTGCATTAAAAAATGCGAGGATTAAAAACAAAACAGAATGCACTGGATTGCGTGCTGTAATAACAATAACTGCACTTGTTAGCATAATAAAAGCAAACAAATAGAAAAATGCCGCCGCTAGATCTGTTAGCATAGGCTTCTCCTTAATTATTCAAACAATTGGTATAAACTTCATACCAGATTACAATTTATCGGAAAAATATCCGACACCTCATTTAACGATACACTTAACGATAAGGCGCATCCATCAATATATTTCGAGCAATTTCTCGCTCCCAGCGATCTCCATTCAATAAAAGCTTTTCTTTATCATAATAAAGTTCTTCACGTGTTTCCGTCGCAAACTCAAAATTTGGACCTTCGACAATAGCCTCAACCGGACAAGCTTCTTGACAAAAACCACAGTAAATACATTTAACCATATCGATATCATAACGGACAGTTCTACGTGTACCATCATTGCGCCGTGGCCCAGCTTCAATTGTAATCGCTTGAGCAGGACAAATCGCTTCACATAATTTACAAGCAATACACCGTTCTTCACCATTTGGATAGCGACGCAATGCATGCTCACCGCGAAAACGCTGAGATACAAAACCTTTTTCATAAGGATAATTAATCGTGGGCTTTGGTGAAAAAAATTGGCGCATAGCTAAGAAAAAAGCACTCACAAATTCCAATAGAAGAAGTGACTTTGCCGCCTGAATGAAACCTGACATCGTAAAATCTCCTCTTAAACGAAATCCGTAAACTTTAAAAAAGCAGCAGTTATCACAACCATTGCTAGTGAGAGAGGAAGAAAAACCTTCCAACCAAGCCGCATGAGCTGATCATAGCGATAACGTGGAACAAATGCTTTAACCATAGCAAACCAAAAAAATACAAAACAGACTTTTAAAACAAACCAAATGATACCAGGAACCCAATTAAGCCACCAAACATCTAAAGGAGGCAGCCAACCGCCTAAAAATAGAATGGTTGTTAATGCGCACATTAAAACAATCGCAACATATTCACCTAAAAAGAAGAGCATGTAAGGCGTTGAAGAATATTCTACCATATGACCAGCAACAAGTTCAGATTCTGCTTCCACCAAATCAAATGGAGGACGGTTTGTCTCTGCAAGCGCAGAAATAAAAAATATAATAAACATTGGAAAAAGGACCAACCAATTCCAATCGAGAAAACTGTTAAAAGGAAGACCAAGAGTTGTACCAAAACCATGACTTTGTTTAAGAACAATTGTTGTAAGATCCAACGAACCACTCACTAAAATAACGGTCACAAGCACAAAACCAATGGAAACTTCATAAGAAACCATTTGTGCCGCCGAACGAAGAGCTCCTAAGAAAGGATATTTTGAATTTGATGCCCATCCCCCCATAATAACACCATAAACTTCAAGAGATGAAATGGCTAAAATATAAAGCAAGCCAACATTAATCTTCGCAACCTCCCAACCCTCATTGACAGGAATAACAGCCCAAGTTGATAAAGCAAGTGTCGCTGAAACAAAAGGAGCCAAAAGAAAAACCCCCTTATTTGCACCTGCTGGGATAATAGGTTCTTTCACAACAAATTTAATTAAATCTGCAAAAGACTGTAACAATCCCCATGGACCAACAACGTTTGGTCCACGACGCAATTGTACCGCAGCCCAAATTTTTCTATCTGCGTAAAGAAGGTAAGCAACTAAGACCAAAAGAACGACCAAAAGAAGAAGTGTTTTTCCGATTATAATGAGTAATGGCAACAGCCAAGTCATAAAGAAATCATACATCATTATTCTTTTTCCTTTGCCCTTACTTTACAGTACAGTTTGCGTAGAACGATTTTTTGCAAGAGATGAACATTTAGCCATAACAGCAGAAGCACGTGCTATCGGATTTGTTAAATAAAAGTCTTTAACCATAGAAGTAAATGTTTGACTCTCGAGAGAAACCATTTTTGAACCAAGCGCCTTAAGACCACTTATATCAGAAGGCACTATATCATCAACAGCACAAAGGTGTGGATAATCATTAAACAAGCATTGCCTTAATTGAGGAAGAGAATCAAAAGGGAGTTTTTGTCCTAAAATATCCGATAAAGCACGCAAAATAGCCCAATCTTCTTTTGCTTCACCTGGAGCAAAACCAGCCCGATTTGTCATTTGAACACGTCCTTCTGTATTCACATAAAGCCCTGATTTTTCAGTGTAAGCAGATGCAGGCAAAATAACATCAGCAGCATGTGCACCATTATCACCATGGCTCCCAATATAAACTGTAAAAGCTTTTGTATTGGCTAATTCTACTTCATCAGCACCAAGCAAAAATAGAACTTCACAGGTTTTAAGTATATTTGCAACCCCAAGCTTAGAAGTAAAGCCTATGTCTAACCCTCCAACAATCGATGCTGCATTATGAAGAACCCCAAACCCATTCCATGTCTCACTCAGAGCACCAATATTATCAGCTAATTTAGCAAGACTTTTTAAAACAGATAAACCTTCATTTCCTGAAACAGCCCCCTCTCCGATAAGAATAAGGGGCCTCTTCGCTTCTTTTAAGACATTAAAAAAAACATCCTCTCCACGAATAAGTGTCGTTAATGTATCACTCCCAGATCCAAGGTAAGAATAAGGATAACGTAAATCGACTTTCTCTCCAATTAATGCAATAGGAAAATTGCCCATCCGTTGGCGCTTTAAAATACGCGCATTTAAAACAGCTGCTTCATGACGTGGATTAGATCCCACAATAAGCAGTGCATCAGCCTGTTCAATACCTACAATTGTAGGATTAAAAATATAACTCGAGCGTCCAAACTCTGGCGATAAAGCCCCCCCTCTTTGACGACAATCAAAAAGCGTTGAGCCCAAAGAGCTCAATAATGCTTTAAGGGCATACATTTCTTCAACAGAAGCAAGATCTCCAGCAATGGCTCCAATTTTTTCTGGAAAAATTTTAGAGATCACCATTTTAATTTTTGCAAAAGCTTCTGTCCAACTGACAGGTTGAAGCTTTCCATCTTTGCGTATATATGGCTTATCAAGCCGCTGAGTCCGTAATCCATCCCAAATAAAACGCGTTTTATCAGAGATCCATTCCTCATTTACATCTTCATTCGTACGCGGCATAATCCGCATAACTTCACGGCCGCGGCTATCAATACGGATAGCACTACCAAGCGCATCCATCACATCAATCGATTCCGTTTTTACCAATTCCCACGGACGGGCATGAAACGCATAAGGTTTTGAAGTTAAAGCTCCCACTGGACAAAGATCAATAACATTTCCCTGTAACTCAGATGTCATAGCTTTTTCAAGATACGTCGTAATTTCAGCATCTTCACCACGACCGATCAAACCAAGCTCAGAAATACCTGCAACTTCCGTTGTAAAACGAACACACCGTGTACAATGAATACATCGTGTCATAACAGTTTTGACAAGAGGTCCAATATATTTATCTTCTACAGCACGTTTATTTTCTGTATAACGAGAACAATCTCGTCCATAAAGCATTGCTTGATCTTGAAGATCACACTCTCCCCCTTGATCACACACTGGACAATCCAAAGGATGATTAATGAGAAGAAATTCCATAACACCTTCACGTGCTTTTTTTACCATCGCCGTATTGGTAAAAATTTCAGGTGCTTCACCGTTAGGCCCTACTCGTAAATCACGAACCCCCATAGCACAAGAAGCCTGAGGTTTTGGAGGACCACCCTTAACCTCAACTAAACACATACGACAATTTCCAGCAATTGATAAAGATTCATGAAAACAAAAACGTGGCACTTCAACACCCGCCGCCTCAGCAGCCTGAAGCAACGTGTAGTAATCAGGAACTTCAATCTCTTTGCCATCAACTTTGATATTTATCATCACCCATCCAACCTGCGGATAACCCACTTAAAATTTGCATTCGGTTGCTCTTAGAACAAAATCCGTTATTAAACCGCTTCTAAAGCAATATTTTTGCTTTGGACTACATTTCGCGTGTATTCATCAATTCTACGCTCGATTTCCGGACGAAAATTACGTATCAACCCCTGTACAGGCCATGCGGCAGCATCACCAAGCGCACAAATAGTGTGTCCTTCAACCTGTTTAGACACTTCAAACAAAAGATCAATCTCGCGTTTTTGCGCTCTTCCTTCAACCATACGCCCTAAAAGACGCATCATCCACCCCGTCCCCTCACGACACGGTGTACACTGTCCACAACTCTCGTGCTTGAAAAAAGCAGCTATACGCCAAATTGCCTTGATAATATCGGTTGATTTATCCATAACAATCATTCCCCCTGTGCCAAAAGAAGACCCGACATCTCTCATCCCATCAAAATCCATGATCGCATCGATCATATCCTCACCACGAACGACTGGACAAGAAGCCCCCCCTGGAATAACCGCTAAAAGATTATTCCATCCACCACGAACACCACCCGTATGTTTTTCAATTAATTCACGGAATGAAACACCAAGAGCGTCTTCAAATGTACAAGGTGCATTAACATGCCCTGAAACCATAAATAATTTCGTTCCAACATTATTTGCTCGTCCAATTGATGAAAACCACGAAGCACCCCGCCGCAAAATCGTTGGAACAACGGCAATAGACTCTACATTATTTACTGTTGTTGGACAGCCATAAACCCCCATATTGGCAGGAAATGGTGGCTTAAGCCGAGGTTGCCCCTTTTTTCCTTCAAGACTTTCAAGAAGAGCCGTTTCTTCACCACAAATATAAGCACCAGCTCCATGATGAATAACAATATCACAAGCATGCCCATATTTCGTTTTTTTGCCAAGTAACCCCGCATCATAGCACTCATCAACGGCAGCTTGAAGCGCTTCACGTTCACGAATATATTCACCACGAATATAAATAAAAGCAACATTGGCTCCCATAGCAAAAGTAGCGATTACACATCCTTCAATCAAAGTATGGGGGTCATGACGTAAAATATCACGGTCTTTACAAGTTCCAGGTTCAGATTCATCGGCATTGACAACCAAATAATGAGGACGCCCATCATTCTGCTTTGGCATAAAGGACCACTTCATACCAGTAGGAAAACCAGCACCACCACGACCGCGTAAACCCGATGCCTTCACTTCGTCAATGATCCAATCACGACCTTTGTCAATCATCTCTTTCAGACCATTCCAATGCCCACGCAACATCGCAGCCTTTAATGATTTGTCTTTTAAGCCATAAATATTGGTGAAGATACGATCTTTATCAGCTAGCATACCTCACCTTTTTTCTATTACCCATAGCATTTTCCGCTTTTCCTCAAATGCAATTTTTAAATATCTTTTCAAGACTTCTTACTTTTTGTTAAATGTTGCCATCATGGGTAGAATAATAAAATATTTTTTCAAGAAAAATACTTAATTATGTTCCCATTCTTTCCTTATCCTTTTTTGGTGAAGACTTGAGAGATCTTTTTTTCTTTCTCATCATCAATAAGAGAAGTTAAACCACTAATCGGTTCCGACGATTTACGACTATTTTGTGGACCAACCGCTATCTCAGAACTTTCACCTGCTTCAAATGCATCAATAATTTCTTCAAGGCGTTCAGCTGTAAGATCTTCATAAGTATCTTTAAAAATCATAACCATCGGAGCATTAACACAAGCACCAAGACACTCTACCTCTTCCCATGATAAGGTTCCATCCTGATTGGTCGCAAAAGGTTCATGATGAATTTTTTTCTGACAAACTTTAATCAATTCATCAGAACCACGTAACATACAAGGCGTTGTACCACAAACTTGAATATGCGCTTTTGTTCCAACAGGCTTAAGCTGAAACTGAGTATAAAAAGTAGCAACTTCTAAGACACGGATATAAGCCATGGAAAGAATCTGAGCAATATGCTCAATCGCAGCACGTGTCACCCAACCATCTTGCTCTTGAGCGCGCATTAATAATGGAATTACAGCAGACTGCTGACGCCCTACAGGATATTTTTTTATGGTATTTTGTACCCATATCTGATTTTCTTTTGTAAAAGAAAACTCAGCCGGCTGATAAACATCATCTGCAAGACGGCGTACGGACATTAGCGATCAACCTCCCCAAAAACAATATCAATCGAACCCAAAATAGCTGTAGCATCTGCCAACATATGACCTCTGGTTAAAAAATCCATAGCTTGGAGATGAGCAAACCCAGGAGCACGCAACTTGACACGATAAGGCTTATTGGTCCCATCAGAAACAAGATAAACACCAAACTCACCCTTCGGAGCTTCCACAGCAACATATACTTCTCCAGGAGGTGTATGAAAACCTTCCGTATAGAGTTTAAAGTGATGAATCAGTGCTTCCATCGAGCTTTTCATTTCACTCCGCGTCGGTGGTACGATTTTGCGATCCAAGCTCGAAACCGGTCCATTTTTTTCAGTACTCAGTAAACGCTCCACACATTGGCGCATGATTTTCGCTGATTGACGCATTTCTTCCATACGAATAAGATAGCGATCATAACAATCGCTATTTTTACCTACAGGAATATCGAATTCCATTTCATCGTAACATTCATAAGGCTGACTTTTACGCAAATCCCATGGAACACCAGCTCCACGAATCATAACCCCAGAAAAACCGCGTGCCCAAGCTTCATCAATACTTACAACGCCAATATCCACATTACGCTGCTTAAAAATCCGATTTGGGGTCACAAGCGCATCAAGTTTTCCGAGAGAAACAAGAAATGGATCAATAAAATCACCAATATCTTCAACTAAAGATTCTGGTAAATCTTGATGCACGCCACCGGGACGAAAATAATTTGCATGAAGACGAGCACCGCAGGCACGCTCATAAAAAATCATCAACCTTTCACGTTGCTCAAACCCCCAAAGCGGTGGTGTTAAAGCGCCAACATCCATTGCCTGTGTCGTTACATTAAGCAAATGATTAAGAATACGCCCAATTTCAGAAAACAAAACACGTATTAATTGCCCTCTTTTAGGAACTTTAATATCTAATAACTTTTCAATAGCAAGAACAAAGGCATGTTCCTGATTCATAGGAGCAACATAATCCAAACGATCCAGATAAGGACCCGCTTGAAGATAAGTCTTTGTTTCCATTAATTTTTCAGTACCGCGATGCAACAACCCAATATGTGGATCTACACGCTCAACAACTTCACCGTCCAACTCAAGAACCATGCGCAAAACCCCATGCGCGGCAGGATGCTGCGGACCAAAATTGATATTAAAGTTTCGAACATTGACCTCAGCCACAATCAACCCCTTGCTTTTTAAAAAACTTCATATCAAATATCAAAAAATCTATCACGCTAAAAAATATTTAATTATTTAATAAATACAGTACTCTAATATAATACCTTATCAAAACCAATATTATTTTTTTTCATCTGCTTTTCCATCACGTGGCAAAGTATACTGTCCTCCTTCCCAAGGAGACAGAAAATCAAAATTACGCATCTCTTGGCGCAAAACAACAGGCTCATAAATCACTCTCTTTGCTTCATTATCATAACGGCATTCAACAAATCCTGTCACAGGAAAGTCTTTGCGTAAAGGATATCCTTCAAACCCATAATCTGTTAAAATCCGTCTCAAATCCGGATGTCCTGAAAATAAAATCCCATACATATCATACGTTTCTCGTTCATACCACTCTGCACCAGGATAAACCGTACAAGCTGAAGCAACAGGAGTATTTTCATCAGTACGAACCTTTACACGTAAGCGTAAATTCTCACGAGGAGATAACAATTGGTAAGAAACATCAAAGCGCTTATCGCGAGAAGGATAATCCACACCACTAATGTCTGTAAGATTAATAAATTGACAGCGAGAATCATCTCGAACAAACATTAAGACATCGATAATTGCATCAAGACGTGCCACAATGGTCAATTCACCAAAAGCAAGAACAGTCTCTTCAAGCTTATTTTTTAACTTGTTTTCCAAATAAGCAGCAAGTTCAACCAATGTTTCATCCACCATGACAAGAAAACTCTCTATCGCTCTATGGATCCGGTACGACGGATTTTTTTCTGTAACAACAATATGCCGTATAATAATGCCTCTGCTGTAGGTGGACACCCTGGAACATATATATCGACAGGCACGATACGATCACATCCCCGCACTACTGAATAGGAATAATGATAATATCCCCCACCGTTTGCACATGATCCCATAGAAATCACATAACGTGGCTCAGGCATCTGATCATAAACCTTCCTTAAAGCAGGCGCCATCTTATTTGTGAGCGTACCAGCAACCACCATCACATCGGACTGGCGGGGTGAAGCTCGTGGTGCATATCCAAAACGCTCATTATCATAATGAGGCATTGAGCATTGCATCATTTCGATAGCACAACAAGCCAAACCAAAACTCATCCACATTAAAGAACCGGTACGTGCCCAAGTAATCAAAGCATCTGCCGAGGTAACTAAAAAACCCTTATCTGATAATTCAGCATTGATATCACGAAAAAACTTATCATCAGATCCTATCAGCCCACCAGTATTTGGATCAATGATTCCTTTTGGTTTTGGAGCTGTAATCGTTGAATTATTAGATCTTAATTCCATTCAAGAGCTCCTTTTTTCCATTCATATATAAATCCAATAGTCAAAATCGCTAAAAATACAATCATCGACCAAAAGCCAAACATACCTATTGATTCGAATGAAACAGCCCAAGGAAAAAGAAAAGCAACTTCAAGATCAAAAATAATAAATAAAATTGATACCAAATAGAAACGAATATCAAACTTCATGCGTGCATCACTAAATGAATTAAACCCACATTCATAAGCCGATAACTTTTCAGGATCGGGGGAACGATATGCTACAATGTAAGGTGTAATCAACAAAACTCCAGCAATAACCGCTGACACAATAATGAAAATCAAGACTGGTAAGTAAGAGCTCAATAAATAAGCCATAACCCTCTTCCATCGTAACGAAATGCCTGAGTTTAACACAATGATTCAATATTGCGAGACCAAACAGACAAATTTAACAATCGCTCTATTAACTCTATTCATACTGCTTCAAAGGCATACAGAGCGATACTTTTCTTATCGGCATAGGTAACGCAGAGCAAAGAAAGACGCAAGCCCTATTCTTATAAACCATATAAAAAGAAAGAAAAAACATATTTATCCCCCAATCAAATACTCCACCACCTCACTTATAGCATATGGATACTTAAAAAAAGGAAATTTCATAAGGAATCAAGAAATGGCGCGAGTGACGGGGCTCGAACCCGCGACCTCCGGCGTGACAGGCCAGCACTCTAACCAACTGAGCTACACCCGCGCATTTTTTTTCGAACCAATTTAATTTGGTACAAGCGGTCGTGTAAGGGGTTCACGCGTTTATGTCAAGAAGGATTATGCATTTTTAAAAAAAATTATCAAATACCATCTTTATTCTTGCGTTTAGAAAAATTTTTCCTTAAAGAGTCTCCATTCAATTGCTGATCATTGCATTGGGCGATTAGCTCAGCTGGTAGAGCGCCTCGTTTACACCGAGGATGTCGGGAGTTCGAGTCTCTCATCGCCCACCATATGGCTTTACATTCCTATTAAGCTGTTGATTCTTCATATGTTTTTTTAAGTGAGGGACGCGTAAATAAAAGTTGGGGAATAGGATTTTGCAACACGTCTCTCTAATTATTACGAATCAAGAGTTCTTTTCGGGGTGGTTTTTTAGCAAAACCAGAGGTCCAAAGGGTCTCTAATTCTAAA
>NZ_JBHINI010000070.1:0-1388 GCF_042194935.1 Bartonella sp. CL71SXKL
TTTTTCCAAATAGTTATACTGTATTTTGGTATTTAGATATCGTTATTTGGTACTTTTTTTTAGTTTATTCATTCTTTTTCATGTTGCATACACGCAGTTTAATAAACATGTCCATTTACGCACTACATTTTATACTAAAAACCAAAAGTAAAATTTAAAAGCACTTGGTATTCAATTAGGTAGGTATCAAAATGAAAAAAAGTGAAAAAAATAAAAAATACGTATTGACATTAAGGAAAGGTTCGTTTAGAAAGGCGTCAAGTGCTCAAAACACTAAATCACAAGCGGATAAACCCCGATAAGGTTTTTCCCATTTCTTTAAATACTGACTGTCTTTTATGTTGTGATTAGCATATAACGATTATGTCGGGTGTGTTCACACCATACAATACTCTTATGAGAAAAGTGTGACGACGGACTTGTGACCGTGTTTTGAACACCCGGCGCCCTTATAGGGTTGTCAATTCAAAACCCAATTATCACAAGGATTACTAGCATGAACGCTACAGTTAAAAATCAAGAATCTTCCTTTTTTATTACAGATGATAATGGCTCTTTTAAAAAGAGAGAGTTTGCAAAAAAATACGAATTTACAGGCGAAACAATAGAGGTTGGCTTTAAAACGCTTCATAGGATTAGAGCTTTAAGAGATTTTGGAGATGTCAAAAAAGGGGACCTCGGCGGCTTTATAGGTAGTGAATACAATTTATCGCATCATGGCAATTGCTGGGTCGGAGGTAAAGCCAAGGTTTATGCTAATGCACGGGTTTACGATAATGCCGTTGTAAGTGGTTATGCTCATGTTAATGTGGAAGCTTGTATTTATGAAAACGCCCGTGTTTATGGCAAGGCGGTTGTAGGTGGCTTTGTTTATGGAAATGCTGAGGTTTATGGTTTTGCACGTATTTATCCTCGTGCAAGAATTTATGGGAATGCTCACGTTCATTATAATGCTTGGGTTTTTAATGATACACATATTTTTGGTAATGCCAAGCTTTCTGGATATGCTTGCATTTATGCTGATGTAAAAGTTTATGGTAATGCCAAGGTTCTAGGCTTTTCAAAACTTTATAAAAATGCACACGTTCATGGGAACGCTGTTATTGAAGGGCATGCTGAAATTCATGGGATTATTTATGGTAATGCAAAAATATCAGGTTATTCAAAAATTTATGGGAAGGTTTCAGGCAAGGCAAAATTAAGAGAGTGTGATTTTGTTCATAGGGAAGGTGAGGTTTATAGTGGCAATAAAGTCATATATAACTCGAATAATATTTTAGAAAAAGCAGCGTAAATGACGGCGCGGGCGCGGCGGGGGCGCCTCCTTATAACCATTTCATTCAAAAATTTTCTTTAAAAGGCATTTCACTATGAAAAAAACATATGAA
>NZ_JBHINI010000071.1:0-1380 GCF_042194935.1 Bartonella sp. CL71SXKL
AGTGGTCAATATTCACCGCATAATTTATTGGGTGCTGAGCAGATTTCGTTGGGGGGTGCTTCCAATGTTCGTGGCACGCGTGAGAGTTTGCTTTTTGGCAATAACGGTTTTTTTAGCCGGAATGATTTGCTGCTACGCACTATTCCGTGGAGCAATCACGCGACCTTCAAAAAGGTTTTTGGAGAACTTCGCCCTTATGTTGGTTTGGATTATGGGCGTGTTTTTGCACAACCCTTGTATGGGATTAAGAGTGATCAGCTTGCCGGTTGGACAGCAGGTGTCAAGCTTGCGGGAGGCATGGTCTCTCTTGATGCCAGTTATTCCAGTATTTTTTGGAGCACAGTTAAGCACAAAAAATCAGGAACATTTTTTATGACATTAACAATGGAACTTTAAGCATTTTTTATTGGGGAGTTAAAGTATGAGATATGAGAAGAGAGCAGAAAGAGCAGCTTTATTAGGTGTTTTGGTCTCCAGTACGATGCTCAAAAAGGTTTTATTTGGGGGACTTGGTTTTTCTTGTTTGTTAGCACCTTCAGCTTTACAGGCACAAATTACTGTGGATCCTAACGCTCATGCCGCCAATCGTCCAGATATAGTAGCAGCGCCCAATGGGGTTCCTTCCATTGATATTGTTACCCCCAATGGCAAGGGCTTATCACACAATAAATATAACGATTTTAATATTGGAAATCCAGGTGTGATTTGGAACAATCATGCGCAAGAAGTGGGGCAATCGCAGTTGGGGGGCATTATGCCGGGCAATCCGCATTTGCGCCTCACGGGTTCAGCGAAAGTGATTTTAAATGAAGTCACCAGCAGCAAGCGCAGTGCGCTTCATGGTCCAGGAGAGGTTTTTGGGAGCCCAGCCGATGTGATTATAGCCAATCCCAATGGGATAAGCTGTGATGGTTGTGGCTTTATCAATACACCCCATGCGACTTTAACTACAGGTGTACCCGAAATTGATGCGAGCGGTTTTTTGAAAGGCTTTGAGGTGCGAGGTGGGGATATTACTTTTGGCGCCAAGGGAGCCAATTTTTTCTCTGGCCAAGGGGCTGTTGATATTGTCGATATTATCTCACGCACGGTGCATTTTGAAGGAGCTGTTGCGGGCAAGGAAATTGGTGTGACAGCAGGGACGGGTCACTTTGATTATGCTTCACGGGAAATGAAAGAACTGACCGATATTACTGGTAAACCGGAATATGCGATAGATGGTTCTGCTTTGGGGGCTCTACAAGCGGATCAGATTAAACTTGTGGCAACAGAAAAAGGTGTTGGGGTTCGTATGCGCCATGATATGGCAGCCAATGCGGGGCAGTTGCATCTTTCTGCTGACGGGAAAATCTCGTTGAAGAATGTTTTTGGTCATGGGGG
>NZ_JBHINI010000072.1:0-1376 GCF_042194935.1 Bartonella sp. CL71SXKL
TCTTTATGAATATTCATGAATGAATCACCAACACCAGCAAAGGCAGACGCAACATCATCATAGCTCTGCTCTTCAACGGCACTGCCATCTTCTTTGACGATCTTAACTTTGAAGCTTGGAGCACTCCATTGACCTTCCTTATATTCAGCGCCACCACCTAAATAAGTTGCAACAGTCTTATTCGTCTCAAAAAGCTGTGAACCATTCACTGCATCACTTGAATCCGCAGAGATTGCACCATCTTCAAGAAACTTAATTTTGCTATTTTTTCTTTCCGATCCATCTCCATGCTTTGCTACAAAGGCTTTTTCCTTATCACTCCAAGATAAAGAATCCTGCGCTACTCCTTCAGAAACCTCTTTAATCCGTGCATTAACATTCTGAATATTCTCATCAAGCCCTGTAAACGCTGTATCTACACCACTAAAGGAAGCTTCTGTTACCTCACCTTCTGTAGAAACTTTAGATAATTTATAAGTCGGTCCTGTAAACGCACCATTATTAAACGCTGCATCACCGCCAAGAAACTTGGCTACATCTTGTGAGATCTTATTAAGCTGACCACCATTGATAACATCATGCGACTTTTCAGAAATTACACCATCTTTTACATTATGAAGTGCAACTGGTCCTTCATCCTTACCTTTACCTAAAGTCACACTCGTGTAATCAATGTCGCCATTATCACCATCTTTTTTATCGTAATGAACAACAGCTGAATCATCAGACTGAAGGCTGGTAGAAAGTTCCTTCAGACTTGCATCAAGCTGACCCTTGTTAACGGCATCATTATTATCTTTTGCATCCTCTACACCAGAAATAACCCGTTTCACACCGCTTTTGTTTGCAACATTAATTACAGTGCCATTTGTTTCCTTACCAACAGTGATAGGAGCCGTCTCATCATCCTGCTTGACAAGGCTTTCACTCACTACATTGGTTACATCATGATGAACATTCGTGACAGAACTACTAATATCAGAAAGTGCTTCCGCTACACTCTTATAACTTTCTTCACTTTCTGTCCCTTCTGCATTAACTTTCTTGATTACAAAATTTGGAGCCTTCCATTGTCCATCTTTATCATAACCTGCTCCTCCACCAAAATACGTCGCAAATATCTGATTCATTGAATAAAGTTGATTACCAGTAACAGCATCCGTTGAGTTGGCGCTAATCTCACCATTTGCTAGAAACGTAATTCTACTGTTTTCTTGTGTCCTTACAGCTTTGCCTTTTTCTTCTTTGCTCTTTTCATGACGCGCTACAAAGGCATGTGCAGTCTCGCTCCAATTCAAGGAATCCTGCGCTACCCCTTCAGAAACTTCCTTAATCCGTGCATTCACATTCTTGATATTATCATCAAGACCAGTAAA
>NZ_JBHINI010000073.1:0-1253 GCF_042194935.1 Bartonella sp. CL71SXKL
CTCGCTTGATTTCGGCAGGGATTGTTTTATTAATAGGCACCCGGTTCCTATCATTTGGCTGTTTTAGCTTTGGTGCTAATACACAAGCCGATAAAAGGTTTGCAATCAAAATTACAAGAATGATCGACTTCATTTTAATATGACTCTTTTTTATTGTTATATACATCCTGATATTTGTTGTCATTATTATTATTTTGAACATAAAGTAAAGTACGTTGTGTGTAATTATTTTACTTTTTTTATTCCATTTTAATTTATAAAAATAGCTCAATTTCAGTGCGAATATTTTTTACTTTAGGATTGGATATTCTTGTTATTTTGTCATATGGGCATTAAGGGCGTCTGTTACGGGAACCATTGCTTTCTATCTCATCTAGTTTCTATGTCTCCATAGATGTCCGAATGTAATGCCTTTTGCGAGAGAATTGGCAATGCTTGATAGTTTGAGTAACAGCATGATGGATATAATGGACAAGATGAGAGCTCCCCCAAACATGAAGCTTATATTCTGGTTGTAATCGAGTTTCATGTCGCTCAAATAGTTTGCAAAGATATTCATCATCAGATTAAATACAGTGGCTAAGAGTAGAAAGAGGATTATATAATTCACGACTTGGATTATCCATTGCTCGAAAAGACGATGAGTTGGTTGCCAGAGCAAAGCAACGATGAAGAGAGGTCCCCATCCGACGAGAAGTGTAATAGCGAGTTTTGTCAGTAGCACGAGACCACCGCCGATTGCTACTACGAAGCTTGTTGCCAGCAAGATGATGATGCCTAAGAGACTGTAAAGCAGCCCATTGGCTTCGAAGAAGACGGTTTCTTGGAAAAGACGGCCTGCATATTGGAATCCTTTGGTTGCTGCTGTATCAAGTAAATTCATTAATTGTGTATCATTGAGTGGATTTGTTATGAGTGCTTTTGATAACTCATAGGGCATTTGTGTTATTAAATCCGCAATTTCACTCTGATAAAGTCCTGTGGTAAGGGCTATTGAAGTAATAATACTTATTCGTAGGAAACGATTTACAAATCCGGAGAGAGGCATATCTATAGCGCCCCGGATGATGAGCCAACCATAGATGATGAAAGCGATTGTGAGACTGATTGATACAAAGGGTGTAATTGTAGCTATTGTTTTTGAGGAAATGTCCGTGACATACGTTTTTGTTATCTGATCAACTTTATTGAAAAGTTGCGCGAAAACTGTAAATTTCATGAAATTCCTCTTTAACGAATTTTCAATTTTTTAT
>NZ_JBHINI010000074.1:0-1229 GCF_042194935.1 Bartonella sp. CL71SXKL
GCCGTGCAAAAATTCGTAATGATATCTGTGATGATAATCAGTCACTAAAAGACGCTGCTTAAATAACGCGTGGGCGCGGCGGGGGTGCCCTCCTTTAAACATCTCATTTAAAAATTTAAATCTCTGTATAAAGGAATTGTGCTCATGCAAAAGAAGTTTGCACTCACAAATGAAACGCGTGTATTTGGTAATCATACTCTTTATCGCATTAAAGCATTAAAAGACTTTTCTGATATCAAAGCAGGTACCTTAGGCGGCTTTATTGAAAAGGAAAACAACCTCTCTCATGAGGGAAATTGCTGGGTGTATGATGAGGCTCTTGTGTTTAAAAATGGTCACGTTTATGAACATGCAAGGGTTTTTGGCAATGCTGTCACTTGTGGTCATATCTATGGTCATGCGCGGGTTTATGACAATGCTATCGTTGCTGGTTATGTCTATGATAATGCCCATGTTTATGGCAATGCTGTTATTTCTGATAATTCCCATGTTTATGGTAATGCGCGTGTTTATGGCAAGGCTATTATTTATGATAATGCCTATGTTTATGACAATGCTAGGGTTTATGAAAACGCTCGTATAGCAAATAACGTACATGTTTATGAAAATGCCAATATTCATGGCATTGCTGTTATTCGTGAAAATGTCGGCGGGTCTACTAAAATAAAAACCTATACTGAACGTCTCTCTCCTTATGGTGAATTAGAGATTGTCTGGGTCTAATCAATAAAGCAGTGTAAATGAAAGCACGGGCGCGGCGGGGGCGCCCCTCTTTCAAATTTTCCCATTCCAAATTTTAGCAAATGTTTATCACATTAAATTGTGAGGGTACCTCTATGTGCAAAAAATACGAATTAACCAGTGAAATCAAAAAAATCAAACATGCTCTTACTCGAAATATTATAAGCCTTTATCGCATTAAAGCTTTAAAAGATTTTGATGATGTTAAGGCGGGGGATTTAGGGGGCTTTATTGAAAAGGAAGTTAACCTATCCCATGATGGCAATTGCTGGGTCTATGATGAGGCTTGTGTCTATGGTCATGCAAGGGTGTATGAAAATGCAAAAATACGCCATTTTTCTCAAGTCTGTGGTCAAGTTTATGGCAATGCTGAAGTCTATGGAAAAGCTTTTATCTCTCAATATGCTAAAGTTTATGACCATGCTTTTGTCTATGGCAATGCTCATGTTTATGGCAATATTTATGGTAATGCTCATGTGAATGGTAGT
>NZ_JBHINI010000075.1:0-1186 GCF_042194935.1 Bartonella sp. CL71SXKL
AATGGCGAAGAGCAAGTTTGAACGAACAAAACCGCATGTTAATATTGGTACGATTGGTCACGTTGATCATGGGAAGACCTCGTTGACAGCAGCGATTACGAAATATTTTGGTGAATTTAAAGCCTATGACCAAATTGATGCTGCGCCAGAGGAGCGCGCACGTGGAATTACTATTTCTACAGCACACGTTGAGTATGAAACGGAAAATCGTCACTATGCGCACGTTGATTGTCCGGGACACGCTGATTATGTGAAAAACATGATCACAGGGGCAGCACAGATGGATGGTGCTATTTTGGTTGTTTCAGCAGCTGATGGTCCAATGCCTCAGACACGTGAGCATATTTTGCTTGCGCGTCAGGTTGGTGTTCCAGCAATTGTTGTTTTTCTTAATAAAGTTGATCAGGTTGATGATGCAGAACTTTTGGAGCTTGTAGAGCTTGAGGTTCGGGAACTTTTATCCAAGTATGATTTCCCAGGTGATGATATACCAATTGTTAAGGGTTCTGCGTTGGCAGCTCTTGAAGATAAGGATAAAAGCATTGGTGAAGATGCTGTTCGTCTTTTAATGAGTGAAGTTGATAATTATATTCCAACCCCTGAACGTCCTGTTGATCAACCATTTTTGATGCCGATAGAAGATGTATTTTCGATTTCGGGTCGTGGAACCGTTGTTACGGGTCGTGTTGAGCGTGGTGTTATTAAAGTTGGAGAGGAAATCGAGATTATCGGTATTCGTCCAACATCTAAGACGACGGTTACAGGTGTTGAAATGTTCCGCAAGCTTTTAGATCAAGGTCAAGCGGGTGATAATATAGGAGCTCTTCTACGTGGTGTTGATCGTGAAGGGATTGAGCGTGGTCAAGTATTGGCAAAGCCAGGATCCGTTACGCCTCATACGCGTTTTAAAGCAGAAGCTTACATTTTGACAAAAGATGAAGGTGGACGTCATACACCATTTTTCACGAATTATCGTCCTCAGTTTTACTTCCGTACGACGGATGTTACAGGTATTGTTACACTTCCAGAAGGAACGGAAATGGTTATGCCAGGTGACAATGTTGCGATGGATGTTTCGTTGATCGTTCCGATAGCGATGGAAGAGAAACTTCGTTTTGCTATTCGTGAAGGTGGTCGTACTGTTGGTGCCGGTATCGTCTCTAAGATCATTGAATAAATAATGCTT
>NZ_JBHINI010000076.1:0-1155 GCF_042194935.1 Bartonella sp. CL71SXKL
GTATTTGCTTTAAAGGTAGACGTTTTAAAGCATGAAAGTGTCCTTACGGCTTCTATAACCATAATAGCCAAAAACACTGGAAATAATGGCGCCTACCAGACTGCCTAAAAAGCCCCACCACCCCATATTGGAGGCTGTTTTTGTGGCTTTAGTCGCAGTGTTTTTGGCGCCCTTGATCGTATCCTCAAGATTGTCTGAGAGTGTTTCTGCCCGTTCTTCAAGGACTTTGATGGCTTTTTCGGTCTTTTCCTCTGCTCTTTGATAGAGTTGGACGGCACGGTTTACTGCTGTTTGTGCATCCGCACGGGACATGCCATCGGTCACAAGGGCCTTGATGATATCACTTCGATCAAATTTTGTCGTGAGATCTTCTATACGATCAGACAGACGCTCACCAAGATTTTTTAAAGTGGTGCGATAGTAAGAAGGGTCATTTTTGAAAGCTGTTATCGCAGAACCAATATCATTGAGTGCAGCTTGATAGGTTTGTTTCAAGCGATCAGGGTTGAGAGCAGGAATGTCGCTTTTATTGAGAAGGGTGCGCAATTCACTCCCAAGTTGGTCAAAATTGATGCCATTGTCACTATTTTTTGCAAAAAACTTTTCAAGACTTTCGCTGTTTAAGTTTGCAAGTATGGGGGAAATATTGTTTTTGAGGCTGTCCACGGTTTGTTGGACCATGGAGCTGTTTTCTAGAGCCGTTTTAGCTCCTATCTTTGCTGTACTAGAAACCACGTGGATGGCTTGGAGGGTCATCAGCAATGTTATGAGAGCCCAGGTGAGAAAGCCATGAAGAGTCCCTGAGGTTTCAGCAAAACGTCCAGCTACAAAGCCTCCCAAGGCTAGGCTAATCAGTGTAACGATAACAGAGCCCACGCCAAAGGAGAGGAAAGAGCCTTCAAATGGGGTTGAAGAAGTGAAATCCATTTGGCTTAAGCCTAAAGCGGCGACCAGAAAAGAGAGGCAGATTGAGGTGGCAAGAGCCGTCACCAGTCCCGCAAAGATTGCGGACCATGAAATGGGTGTGTGAAAGAGTGAATATTTTTCTTCTAGAGACGTTTCTCCTAGAAAATTCGTCTCGAATGGTGTGTTTTCAGGAATGCGAGTTTCCATGTTTTATCTCCTTGAATATGCTGGAGATACAATGCCTTTTTG
>NZ_JBHINI010000077.1:0-1122 GCF_042194935.1 Bartonella sp. CL71SXKL
TGAATCCCATTTTTATTTTACTTAACAGCTTGCTTTTTGATACGTTTTGTGCAATAAAGAGATGTTCTTTTATATTTCGATTGGTTATTTTAATCGTTTATTTGGATCGCTAGCTGTTTTGATAAAAAAAGCCGTGTCTTAAAGGACGCGGCTTTTTTGCTATAAAGCAGCCCGCCTATTAAACAACTTTGTGTATTTTTTCTATTATTTTAAAATGACCAAATTTAGTGATTTTAGTTTTGCCAATAAAATCTCTATAACCTCTTGTGAGTTTTTTATCACCCGCTAAAACCGCATCGTTTAAAAGATCTAACGTTCCACATGCTTGTGCATTATCACGGACCTTAGCTTTCTCTCTAATACGAGCGCGTCCGTAAACTTGTGCATTCCCATAAATCCTAGCATTGTCTTCAATTATTGCATTATCATAAACACGTGCATTGCCATAAATCTCAGGTTTATCTTCACCATGAGAAAACCCAACTTCTGCATTGCCATAAACATGAGCATTTTCATAAACATGGCTTCTAAAATCAATACAAGCATTTTCATAAATATGCGCATTGTTATAAATATGAGCAGTACCACAAACCTTGGCTTTACCATAAATCTGTGCATTGTCATAAATATGTGCATGCCCACCAATACACGCTTGTTCATAAATAACAGCATTACCGTATACAAGAGCATCCATTACAACACGTGCGCCACCGTAAACCATAGCATCATCACTAACCCAGCAACCATAACGATGATCTAAATTGCTTTCATTCTCTATAAAACCGCCTAAGGTACCTGCTTTTATACAAAAGTTATTATTATCACCAAAAAAATGTTTAAAATCTTTAATGGCTCTAATACGGTGTAATATATGTCCATTAAATTCCCTTGTCTCACTTGTTAATTCATATTTTCTAGGTACTTGCTTTTCATTCTCAGGACGTAAAGGACTATGAAGGCTTTGATCATATATCGTCCATTTAAGAGCAAAGAGATTATGATTTTCACTTTCTTCTTCTTTATTGCGTGTTATGAGATCAATAAGTTCATATGTTTTTTTCATAGTGAAATGCCTTTTAAAGAAAATTTTTGAATGAAATGGTTATAAGGAGGCGCCCCCGC
>NZ_JBHINI010000078.1:0-1114 GCF_042194935.1 Bartonella sp. CL71SXKL
TTTTTCCAAATAGTTATACTGTATTTTGGTATTTAGATATCGTTATTTGGTACTTTTTTTTAGTTTATTCATTCTTTCTCATGTTGCATACACGCAGTTTAATAAACATGTCCATTTACGCGATACAATCATCTATTAAAAAGAAAGAGAGCTAAAAAAAGCACTTGATATTCAATTAGGTAGGTATCAAAATGAAAAAAATTGAAAAAAATAAAAAATACGTATTGACTTTAAGGAAAGGTTCGTTTAGAAAGGCGCCAAGTGTGTAGAAACACTTAGCGATAAGCGGATAAACCACGATAAGGTTTTTCCCATCTTCAAAATACTGACTTTCTTTTATGCTATCACTAGCATATAACGATTTTGTCGGGTGTGGTTATGCCATACAATACCCTTTTAGGGGAAAGCATACAGCGGACTTATCGCCGTGTTTCTAGCGCCCGACGCCCTTATGGGCTGTCAATAGAAACCTTTTTTACGATAAGGATTACTAGCATGAAAGCTACAGTTAAAAATCAAAAAACATCTCCAAAATATCAACTCACCAATCAAACAATTCTTCGTGAGGGTAAAAAACTTTATCGCATTAAAGCGTTAAGAGATTTTGGTGATGTTAAAGCTGGTCAACTTGGTGGCTATATTGAATCTGAAGAAAATCTTTCCCATGATGGTAATTGCTGGGTTGGTGATCAGGCCATTGTTGTGAGCCCTGGTCGTGTTTACGAAAATGCGCAGGTTTATGGCAATGCAGGTGTTGGTGGTTTTGTATATGGTAATGCTCGCGTCTACGATTCAGCAAAGGTTTTTGCCAATGCCCATGTGTATGATAATGCCCATGTTTTCGATAGTGCAAAAATTGTAAGTAAAGTGCATGTTTATGAAAATGCCAATGCATGTGGCATGGCTATTGTTACTAAGAATATTTGTGGTGACACAATGAATAATGTTTATACAGAACGCCTTTCTCCTTATGGTGAAATTTGCTTTGTTATGTGTCGTGCTCATAGGAAAACAGCGTAAATAACGGTGCGGGCGGTGCGGGGGCGCCTCCTTATAACCATTTCATTCAAAAATTTTCTTTAAAAGGCATTTCACTATGAAAAAAACATATGAA
>NZ_JBHINI010000079.1:0-1103 GCF_042194935.1 Bartonella sp. CL71SXKL
ATTTAGAATACTCACTCATCATTCTACATATTCAATAAAAAACTGAATATTATAAATTTCTTTCATTCAAACCTGTTTATATTTAATCAATTAACCCCTTGTTCATCACAAACGAAGCTGGCATGTAAAAAAGGACTTTTGAAAAAAGGTGTATTGCTTCTTATGAACATTCTCGAGTGCTAAAATCTGCGCAAATATTAAATGCTGAAAAAAGAATGATGATATCCGCGCATAACCGCAATAAAAATAATATCCTGTATCCAATCAAAATTTCTCTGCCACCTATCATTTACAAAACAACAACCGTAACAATACGATAAAGCATACTTTACTTTTATTATAATTTGACCTCAAACTCCCTCTGTTTGTTCTAAAAACAAGTATTTCTCCAAAATTCTTAAGTAAACATCCTAAAAAAGGAAACAAATAATATGCGTATGAAATGATATAAACGTAAATAAAGTTCTAAAACAAAATTCAAAAAAATGCATAAATCTCGTAAAGACTAAACTTATGATCTATAAAATTTAATAAAGAAATGGACAAAAACAACCATCAATATCGTCTCTTTTAAAAGATTATACCACAAGAATTTAGCATTCAAGCTTCTCACATTCACAATGAAATCTGCCCCCATATCTTAATATCAAAATTTTAGGAAAATTCCTCATCGCATAGAAGAAAGCATCTATTGTAATCTTTTATATCAAAAAAATAACCATATTGATGAGGAAAAATAAATTTCAATACATTAAAAGGCAGAAAAATCTTCTGCCTTTCATATAAAAATGCACATTATATCTCTTCAAAAAAGATGGCGCAATCCAGCAGAGAAACTGGCTCCAGAAAAACCAGCTTTCTTAAATTTATGCTGATAAGTTACATCTCCATGAAGAAAAAGTTTTGAAGAAAGACGAGCATTAAACCCAAGACCTGCTTCCAAAAAAGAACCAAAAAAACCTAATTGGAAATCGTTTTTAAAAGAAACAAATTGCTTATCTTCAAAACTATGCAAATAAGAAAGCTTACTATAAAAAGAAACGACACGTCCCTCTTCAGAAACATTAAGTGTCTTGCTTAAACGCCCACCAACACGCCCCACC
>NZ_JBHINI010000008.1:0-10573 GCF_042194935.1 Bartonella sp. CL71SXKL
TTTTTTTTTAAATAAAATAACCCAAACATTTCCAATAAAATATTGTAACAAAAAATCCTATTTCAAGACATTATTGGTAAAATCTGCCTTCATAAAAATAAAACATGAAAACAAAAGGAGTTCAAAGAGAGCATGGCGCCTTTAAAGTAAAATATAGCACCCCATTGCAATGCATGAAAATAGGAAGTTGCCTAAGAATGAGTTAATCTCAATAACGCTTGTTTTATGCTACTTTAATAAGGAAATTTTTCTGCACAGGTACGATTTATAAAGACATTGCTGTATAAAGAGAATCGCATGATCTGTAATTTGTAAAAAGAATCAAATTCCTGTAGAAGCATGCTAAGCTATCTATCTAGCTTTCTTTATTTAATATTGAAAAGTACTCTTATAAATCTATGTGGGATAACGAACAACAAAAAAACGATCCTGGACAGGACCCTGCTCTTGTCGTCAAACGCTTGCGGCCTGCGCGCCGACAGGTCTCGGCTCGTTGGCTTACGGGAACCGTTCTGACAGGAATCACTTCCTGCATTCTTATGGGTATTGCACTTTTTACGGCTCTTGATGAACAACAGCGATTGGTAACACCACCACAATGGTTTACACAGGAAAACCTATCAGAATCACAAGACCCTGAGGCCAATGGGTATAAAGGTGATCGTATTTCTCCCACCCATGCACGGCAAAGCTTTGACAGAAAACGTCAATTTGAACTATCGATTCTACAAAAAAAAGGCGATGAAAAAGTCATTCAAACACAACATTTTGAATGGATTCGTATGGCTTTAGCCGAAAATCGCCCCCAGAAATATAGCTATCCAAAATTTGATTCTTTAAGCATTCTTGCCAGTGATTCGCAAAGTCAAAATATTGCACCACAAGAAGATTCTGGGCAGATTTACGGTGCAAAAATCGAAACAAAACTCACCTTACGCAGCTATGATTTTAAGGTAAATCAATTCGATTTTGATGACAGCGACACATTGACAGATGAAGAGGCACAACAAGAAGTGCAAAAAGCTGGATTTACTTTAGAAAAGAGCACCGAACTTCTTTCAGTTCTCACATTGATTGATCCTTTAAAGTTAGAAGATGCATCCTCCCCTTCCCAAGGCACAGAATCCCCTGAAGTTCGAATCGTTCAAGAAAATGTAACCGTTTCTCCTCAAAGTCACCGTATCGATCTGACGAAAAACTATGTTGAAGATATTATTCCTATTCGTAAAAAACAAACGATAGCCGATGCTTTCAAAAAAACCAGTTATACAAAAAAGCAAATTGAACAGGTTGTAAAAACGCTAGAAAAAATAAGCCTTTCCGATACTCTTAAAGAGGGAAGCCTTTTACGCATTGGTATCGTGACACAAGCTGGTGAAAAAGACCATCTCGTACGCGCAAGTATCTATCAAGGGATGCATCATGTTCTCACCATTGCCCTGAATGATAAAGGCCAATTCATTGAAAGCACAGAGCCTAAAATGTCTAAAGCGCTTAAAACGGCTTTTCAAAATGGTATTCCGCATTCTTACATCAATAGCGCGCAATTACCAACGGCTTATGATGCACTCTATAGTGCTTTGCTCAGTCATAATATATCACAATCTCTCTCTCATCGTCTTATTCGTCTGCTGGCCACCAATATTGACATGAAAAGTCCGATAACACCCAATGATCAGATCGAAATATTTTATGCCGTACCACAAAGCGATAAAGAAAACAAAAACGGCAAAAAGAACTTGAAAGCAAAGGAAGCATCCAAAAACGCTGATCCAGAAATTCGTTATATTAGCGCAACTTTTGGAAATACAACTTATAAATATTACCGTTATCAATTAAAAGATGGAAGCGTTGATTATTATGATTCTGAAGGGAAGAGTTCAAAGCCTTTCTTGCTGCGCAAACCCACACCAAATGGGATTTTTGGCTCCCCCTTTGGTCCACGCAAACATCCTATTTTAGGCTATATTCGCATGCATACGGGTGTTGACTGGGTTGCTCCTAAAGGATCGCCCATTATTGCTGTAGGAGATGGTATTGTCACAAAAGTAGGCGTAACAGGCGGCTATGGAAATCACACGGAAATTCAACATGCCAATGGATATGTCAGCAGTTATTCACACCAAAGTCGTTATGCACCAGACATCAAACCAGGCGTGAAAGTACGACAAGGACAAATTATTGGGTATGTTGGATCAACAGGAATGGCAACCGGTCCCCATTGTCATTTTGAAATCATTGTCAATGGCGTCAAAGTTGATCCCATGCGCATTCGTATACCGGATAGCAAAGCCTTAACCAATCAAGACCTACAAACATTCCTACAAGAAAAAAACAATATTGATTCTTTGATCAACAGCCCGATAGCACCCTCCGAAGAGACTTAAAGCATGAAAGCATCGGCATTTTCACGACTCAAAACATCTAAAAATATGCTTTAGCGCTTACTTTTCTCAAAGAGATTTCCGCACTTTAAATATCTATTAAAGGATACGTCGAAAGATGCCACCACCCAAGGTCGCATCACAATGATTAAAAATAAAACGCCCTCCCCTTTTCAGGTTTACGCACAATAGGTTTGCAGATTTACGCACAATAGAAAAGTGAAAAATATGAACCCCCAAAAGGCTAACTCTTCTTGTTTATTTTATCAAAACGATAAAAATCCCTTTGTTTTCCATGCAATAAAGTTTTAAATCAAAGGTGAGTTTTTCTAAAGAATGAAGATTCTAAAATCCATATCATTCTATAAACAACCCGACTTCTTGTTGAATAGATTTCACTTGTTGAATGTATGCTGTTCATAGCCCTAAAGGACGGTGTTTCATGAACTTTATGAGCAAGTTTTACCTAAGAGAATATTCCTTACACACTTTTACAAAAACACCCCATATTTAAAGTTTTAACAGCCCTTACAAAAAATAACAAAACTTAAAAAAACAATCTCTTCGCAAAGAAATAGAGCTTACGAATATAAGTATTATTATTGGCTTAAAGGAGCACTTATTCAAAATAAATTTAAAGGCTCACTTAAGCACTTCAAAGCTCTAAGACAAGGAGAACTTTGAAAGCCGATCATCGGAGTCAATAAAGCAAAAAAACAACGAGAGAGAAAATCAAACATTACACCAAAAGATAAAGAAGCAAAGTTGCCTTTCTTGAAGACAATCGATAATTTAATATTAAAGAGTGCTGTGTTCGCGCTACTGAAGCCGTATTTTTCCTTCTTCTTGTGAAAAGATGCCCTCCCCATACATTCACGATGAATGAAAGGCAGCTTACCACGAGCAAAGAGTTTAACCCTTTAAAAAAATCAGTCAGAGCTTTTTTTTGAACTATTCATGCTAAGTTTTGGCAAAGGAATAACAATCTTTGTGCCTCCTAAAGCAGAAGTTTCAAACAGAGGTTTTTCACCAAATTGCATACAGAGCTGTTCCACAACCACACGACCAAGTCCTGTTTTTTGTTTTAAAGTTTGGCTTTTCATTCCCACGCCATCATCTTCTACAATGAGCATCAATTGTCCATCTTTCTGGGGACCAAAGGAGATATAAATATGACCCGACCGTTGATCAGGAAAGGCATGTTTTAAGGAATTTGTCAGCAGTTCACCAAGGATAATTCCAAGTGTTGTCGCATCTCTTGAAGACAGGCGACAATCTTTAAAGTTGGTGTGAATGGTGATGTTTTCACGCAATTCAAAAGGAACTGCCAATTCGACATCATGCACAACAGAACTAAGAAACTCTGCCAATAAAGTCGTTTCCATATCATCACTTAAGCGCAAACGACGATGTGCTGTAGAAATTGTCTGAATACGATCACGTGCAGCACCTAGAACAGAACGTACCTCTTCATTTTTGCTCCGGTTTAACTGGAGCCCCAGCAAAGAAGACACCGTTCCAAGAGAATTGCCAATGCGATGGCTTGCATCCTGCAACAATATTTCAACCCGTTGGCGTTCTTTTTCAGCGTGATTACGTGCTCTTTCTAATTCTTGTGTTCGTTCTTTCACGCGGGCTTCCAGAGCGATATTTTCGCTATGAAGCAGCAATTGATACAATTTTAAAGAGCGCATATCACGATGAAAACGATTAATAACAAAATAGGCAGAAATAAAGGTACTTACAACGGAAACAATAGCCGCCAAAGTCAAAGCAGCCCGCATCAATGCGATACCCTCACGCTGTTTTTGTCGCACTACATCATCCCCATTAATAAAGCTTGTCATCAATTGAGCTAAACGTGCCACAGGAATCTTTGATACTTCCAAAGAGTCCGCATGAGAAGGTTGAGAAGGTTGTTCAGGAATCGCATCAAGAGCATGCATATGGGCATTCATAAAGGCTTTTCGTGCTTCAACCTCTTCTTTAAAAGCCGTAAACCATTTATACCACTGCGGATGCGCATAAACAATAAGTGCGATATAGTCGAGAATATTCCCCAACTCCCGCTCTGAATTTTCAAAACGTATTTTATCTTCCGCCTTGCGCGTTTTTGCATAGCTGCGATCAGCAACAGCCATATCAATCAAGCTAATAAGGACCAAATCAGCCTGTTCGCGCAATTCTGAACTTGTATTCAACTGTGCGATTTCTCGATCAACGGCATTTGAAAGCAACATAATAAAAACCGATGCCAAAAGAGCCATAACAAGAGAAACAACAATCGCACCCCACCGCCAGCGTGATATCGTTGCATCAGAAGAAGGCATTTGAGGCATCAAATTTGTTTTTGTTGTCATAGAATGTCCATTGGCGAACTTGAAAGTCGTCATTTTTCAGCACAAAGGAAGGCAACCTTATGGAACATAAAACCTAAAGCCCGTGAGAAAGTTTTATACAGGCTTTTCTTGTGTTCCTAAGGATACACGCCAAACTTCTGAATTTCCTCAGATACTGACTTTACTGTAATAGCTATAACGGGAATAAAAAAAACAAGGCTATCGATCATAATTATTATGCTTTTTTAGCCGTTAAATGAACACAATGTACTTCCAGCTGAGTAAGAATCAGGACCATAATCAGACTCACCATCCACCTTAAGAAGTTCTTGTAATCGATTACGCGCCCTGCTCACACGGCTTTTAATGGTTCCAACAGCACAACCACAAATAGTCGCAGCATCTTCATAAGAAAACCCCGATGCGCCAATGAGAATAATGGCTTCTCTTTGATCGGCAGAAAGCAAATTTAAGGCTTTTTTGAAATCTTGCAAATCAAGCGATCCATATTGAGCAGGATGAACAGCGACATTTTGAGTAAACACGCCATCGGTATCTTGAACTTCTCTTCCCTTTTTACGCATTTGACTATAAAATTCATTGCGCAAAATGGTAAAAAGCCAAGCTTTAAGATTAGTCCCCATCTCAAAACTATCTTGCTTAGCCCATGCCTTCATAACAGTATCTTGAACCAAATCTTCAGCTTTATCGTGCTTGCCACTTAAAGAAACAGCAAAAGCTCGTAAAGCCGGCAACACAGAAAGGAGTTCTTGTTTAAAGTTTTTCGCGCGCTTTGACATAAAGGATTCAAACCTTTTCCACATTGTTTAAGCCAAATTGCTCTGCGCGCTCCAACTTCTCTAAAAGCTCAAGCAAACACCGTGGCAGTGCCTCTTCTTGAATTTCCATGTAAAATTGACGTAACTTCCGTGCTATTTCGCTATTGACCCCGAGAAGATCATCTCCAACTGTAAATTGTGTGGTGAGATTTTTTTCATCACGGTCGTTCATTTTTCATCCCCCTAATCCATATAATATTGGTAGCACCGCGAAGAATTTTTTCGCCTTATAGTTGTAAATATAGCTGTCGGTAAAAAGTTCCATACAAATCAAGGAACTTTTTTATCGGTTGAGAATTTCAACCAACAAAGTGCTTGAAAGGTCAAAGGAGTTATAAATTATGTCATTATCAACGCGCATTGCCCCGCATCTTCCCTATCTTCGGCGTTTTGCCCGCTCTGTCACCGGTAGCCAATCCTCTGGCGATGCTTATGTGTCAGCGATGTTGGAAGCACTCATTGCCGACATCTCCATTTTTCCCAAAGCCTCCACTGACCGAATTGGTACCTATTGGCTTTTTTGCCATCTTTTTGACCAAACCACACCGAACATCCCAGAACCCCTGCCTCAATTTGGTCTTGAACAAAAAACCAGTGCCAAATTATCCTATCTCACGCCCCGTGCACGCCAAGCATTTTTGCTCATTGCCGTTGAAGGATTTCATGAACAAGAAGCCAGCGAAATCATGAATCTGGATACGAAAGAATTCCGCAAGCTTCTCAACCAAGCATCTATTGATATTTCTCAACAAATTGCCACTGAAGTAATGATTATTGAAGATGAACCTCTTATTGCACTTGATATTGAGCAAATGGTAGAAAGCCTAGGTCATCATGTTGTAGGAATAGCGCGCACGCGTGATGAAGCTGTCATTATGTATCATAAGAAAAAACCACGGTTGATTTTGGCTGATATTCAATTAGCCGATAACAGTTCAGGTATTGATGCGGTCAACGAGATTTTGAAAAATGACCGTATACCAGTGATTTTCATCACGGCTTTTCCCGAAAGGCTTCTCACTGGCGAGCGTCCAGAACCAACTTTTTTAGTGACCAAACCTTTTAACCCAGATATGGTGAAAGCGCTTATTTCCCAAGCTTTATTTTTTCAAGAGAATGCTTCTAAAGCGGCTTAGAACAGGGTAACATCTTAAAATTATGATTGTTACGCCTCTTTCAAAGCCTCCCATGGATAAATCTCATATGAGTGCGCTCATGCAAGCGATTCGTGGTGCGGATATTTGCGTTCTCTATCAGGCAACAAATCTGGTTTATTTATGGGCTGAAAACTTGCCCCACCATTTGCACAATAAATGGCGGGTTGGGTGTCGTGACAGCGACTTTTTTTCGCTTGACCTTGCAGACAATATGGAAACCATCAAACTGCAAGTTTTAGCCAGTGGCAAAATGCAAACTGTTGAAGCACGTTTTGAAGATACAAACAAACAAGAGATTTGGTACAAATTTTCTATTGATTGCCACCGCAATGATAACGAAGACATTATTGGTATTATCACCACCGGTGTCAATATTTCCGGCTTACGCCGCCGTGAACAAGTGCTTAAAATCCTTCTTCGCGAAGTCAGTCACCGTTCTAAAAATCTTCTAGCGATCATTCAAAGTATTGCCAGTCAAACCGCCCGCTATACTGAATCTCTTCAAGTTTTTTTACGAAAATTTCAAGGTCGTCTTCATTCTCTTTCTCATTCTCAAGATCTGATCACGGATTCCGATTGGCGTGGTGCTCAATTTCGCGAATTGGTCCAAACGCAGGCTTTAGGCTATTTAATGAAAGAAACAGAACGTTTTTCACTTGAAGGCGTCGATCCTTATCTTTTTCCCAATGCCGCTTTGCATATTGGTTTGGCTTTTCATGAACTGATTGTCAATTCTCTTTCTTTTGGAGCCCTTTCCCAAGAAAAGGGGAGCATCTGTGTACGCTGTGAAATCGAAACAAAACTGAATGGCAAAACGCAACTTATCATCACGTGGCATGAAAATTTTGAATCCGGCATCCCTCCCACAAACAATAAAAAAGCCTGTTTTGGTAGTGCCGTTCTCGAAAAAATCGTTCCCATTTCCGTGAATGGTTCAGCTTCCCTCAAATTGACACAAGAAGGAATTGTCTATTGCCTCTCTGTTCCTGATACTTATTTTGATATTTTTTCTTAAAAGAGCATTTTAAACAATGAACAAGAGAAGTTTCCCCTTTTTTAGTAAAATATCTCATCTGTTTATTAAGCACAAAGACATTTTCCAACCTCTTTAAACCAACCTCTATAGTCCCCCAATAGTTCCCCAAAACCTTAACGAAAAACCTTAACGAAAAACCTTAACGATGAGAACTGAAAGCTACATAAAATCTATTCCCGCTGTTAATCAACTTCCATCCCTCATATAACCGGCATATTTTAAAACAGAAACCAAAACGATAAAGAGCAAACCGTTTCAACTTTTACTATGCCAAATAAAAGCGAGCCTATTACCCATCTCTTTTTGTATAATTTTCGCAATGCGCATACAATTTTATTTTGGCATAATATGCAATTTCAAGGAGTAAAGCTAACATCCATCATCATTCTTCAGCTTTACGGGCTTAAAGCCTCCACGAAAACGACAATTAATTGATGAAAATTACATATTTTACGCTTTTATATATAGCATTCTATAATGGAGATATTCTCTTCAGGTACAATAGGACATTCTAAAACAGAATACACTTATGTCTTTCATTCACGCACTTTTTTAATATTTCCCAGCGCATCCACGCTCATTTCAAAACAGTATCTGTAAATAAGATATAATAGCCCCCAGCCCCCGTAAAGTGAACCATCAAACCCGCCCCTTGTTACGCCATATCCTTCTTTACCTTCATGCCCCTTTTCACTTCATAAAAGTAGTAGCTGAGCATCATCATACCATTTGTCTTTCATGTTACAACAGCCATTGACCTTTGAGAGCGTCCATAAGAGGCATTTTAGGCTTTTTTTCAAATATTTCTCATTGATACAAAGCCCCTACACACCCTTTTATGACGTGCAAACCAATGACTTTGATTAATTCACTATAGAATAGCATCTCAAAGGGGAACTAAAAAACTTTGAAAGCGTTTAACAGTGAAGAAGCCCTTAGGCTGACAAATTGCAGTCCGCTCTGTCAACCTCTCATTTGGAAAATAATTGATGAATCCCCTTGTTTTTATCCTCTTATTAGTTTCATGTACAGATGATTTTAATAGTTGCTATTCGAACAATACAATGGTTAAAATCTATCCAACGGCTCAAGCTTGTGAACAAGCCATGGTACCGTCCACAAAAAAGTTTGCACTTTATGGACAACAAATTTTTGCCCAATGTATAAACGTACATGCAAATTTGCATCAACAAGAAGTAAACTTGATCTGGTCTGTAACAAACCATGGAAATTTTCTTCTTAAAAGCCAAAACGTAAAGGACAAGGTGTCTACAGTCCACAAAGAAGATATTTTACCAACATCGCTTCCTCTTTTGCATTCTTCTTCCACAAACCTCTTGCACAAAAAACTTTAAAAGCATAAACCCATCAGATCTCAAAAAAATAATCAATGAAAGACATGATGGATAATAAGCGAATGCAACCTTCAAAAGACCATCACACAGAGCAAAATTCTCTGCCTCAAGATCTCCCTTTAGACCCTGCCGTAGAACGAGTGAGAAAAAAACTTATGGGTTTAATGATTATTTCCGTTTTAATAACGCTTTTCCTTATTCTAACCGTACTGTTTTTAATTGTTTATAAAGTGATAACAACCGGATCAGCGCCAAAACAAACCGAGTTATCTTCCTCTCCCAGCAAAAACCCACACGTTATCCATCATACGCTCTCTCTACCGGAAAAAACACAGATTTTGTCGCAAAGCCTCTCAGAACACAATATTGTACTGAAAGTTTTAACCCCTGATGGACAAACAAAATTTATGATTTACAATTATCATACCGGTGCTCTAATCGCCGTTCTTTCTGTTGAAACAACAAAAGAGAGTTCGAAGATAATGCCTCATTAAGAAAACTAACATCAATAAGCGCTTAACATAGCATCCTTGAAGATTTAACATTTTCTGCAAGCCGACACTATCACACGCTTTGCCAACTCGTGGGTGTTGCCAACAGCCCTTGGCGCTAGAGAGAGTTCATAAGAGCCATTTTTATTCCTTTCTTATACAAATTTATCCACACGGGCTCTCCCCGTTTGCAACGTGCAAGCGAATGTTTTTTGTTGATTCAACATGGAACAAATTTGGACATGAGAGAATTCTAGGGGCTTAGGGGCTCCAACCTAACATTCAAAACAATGAATTATTATTATAAATCAATGTGATAAGCATTAAATATACACCACACGGGCGACGGCGCGTTTTTTTACTGTATCCCCTCACTTAAATCTTGGAAAAGAAGAAACCTTTCTGTCAACGCATTCCATTTTTAAGAAAACTGACATCACTTGGGAAAAGCTAATAAACGTGCAAGAAATACCTCTTCTTGAGTGCAAAAATTCAACATATTAATTTATAGTGATGATTTATTTTGCATGTCAAACGAGAATCTCAAATACTGTATGATTCTCCCTTTCAAATCTGTTCGTAAGAAACTGAATCAAAATCATTTCTTTACATATCCCAGCAAGGAAATGGATGAATAAAAATACCTCTTATGAATGATCCGGTATCAAAAGAAGAACTGTTGCAACATTGAAAATTAAAGCAATAACGCCCAGCTTACATCTTTTATTAAGCAAAGATAGCCGATGAATTTCACATAATAGAATTCATGAACACCAACGCGAAATGGGCATAAATACATTGAACAATATTAAATATAAGTGTGAATTAAATAAAACAACGACATTGCGTTCTTCATAAAAGAACTGCCTCTTAAAATACACGGATGCGGTTTTCTCTGTATTCCCTTACTTAAATCCCAGCAAAGAGGCAATCTTTTCTGTCAACACCCTTTGTTAAGTCTCAATACTGCCC
>NZ_JBHINI010000008.1:10673-18702 GCF_042194935.1 Bartonella sp. CL71SXKL
ACCAATAACATCACCACAAGCGCTTATACAGCACCTTTCAGGTTTAAACATTTTCCTCTGCCTCAAGATTGACCACTTGAGCGACGACGTATCTTTCCCTGTATTCCCTTACTTAAATCCCAGCAAAGAGGCAATCTTTTCTGTCAACACCCTTTGTTAAGTCTCAATACTGCCCGTGAAAATCTAAAGAAAGCGCAAGAGGCTTCTTGAGTATATATAATTTACTATCATGATACCAATAACATCACCACAAGCGCTTATACAGCACCTTTCAGGTTTAAACATTTTCCTCTGCCTCAAGATTGACCACTCGGCGACGGCGTGGTTTTCTCTGTATACCTTCACCTAATCCAGGCAAGGAAGAATCCTCTTTTGTTGCTGTTGATGCATCTCCATTGCTAGAGCTTTCTGCTGTTGTAAGTGAAAGCTCAAGAGATGATTCATCTTGAGTCCGTACAGTACGTCGACGGGGAGAACGACGTGTTTTTTTGACGGGTTCAACATTTTTCTCAGAAAGACTGTGCTCTTGATCTGTTTTTCCATCCGATAGAGCCTCTAAAGCGTTTTCACGCGCATCCCCATTTTGCGCTTTATCATATTGGCCATTGCCATTTTTTTGCGACGACATTTGTAATACATCTGTATCACCCTCGACAGCATCCTTTTTTTCACCATCAAGATTTATTTCACCGCATTCTTGCCCATTGTTTTCATCACGATTTTCGTTTTCATCACCACGATTTTCATCACGCCGAACCGATTGAGACATTTGCCCAGCTGCTGCTAAAATAATACGCAAATAATGCTCGGCATGTTGTAAATAATTTTCCGACATAACACGATCGCCTGCACCTTGTGCATCACGCGCAAGGCTTATGTATTTATCAGCAATTTGCTGAGCATTCCCGCGAATTTTAACATCCGGACCGCTACTTTCATAATTGCGAGACAACGGATTAGGACCGCGACGATTATTATTGTTATTACCATTATTGTTATTATTGCGACCGCGTACCCGTCTATTTTGTTGTGGCCTCATCTTTATCCCTTTTTGGAGTGTTTGTCTTATTGTGTGTCTTAATTGACGCTTCCTCATTACATTATCTTTTGATAATGCTGATCATTTTTAACATACGATTATCAAGCTATCCGCGTTTATTTCACTCAAACGAACCCTACTGATATTGATAAAAGCATATATTTTCTTGAAAATCACAAAACAGCAGGGAAATCGTAAATCAAAAATTCCCTTTTTCTCTGTCAAACAGCAGAAATCTAATGATGTTCACGTAAAATGCCAAGTGTTTTTTTTAAAATAAACCATATTTCACTAAAAAAATAATTATCTTGTGGAAAACAAAAAGGAAAACACACACACAACATACCTGACAAAGAAAAAATTCCTGCCAGAGAATATTAGAAGCTTCCTTTTTTGCTCTAAAACCACAGCTCTTAAAAACGCCGATATTCTCTACCCCTCGTGCATTTAAACCACAAGCACTTCCATCCCAACGAGTCACTGCGCGAACCTCTTTATTTTATAAATATAGCCTCTCTTCATCGCTAAAGCAACCCCTTGCGAGCGATAATCCACGATCGCGTCACAAAACCTCTTGATTTTTATAGATAGATTAACACGAAGTATTATTCAAGCCCTATAATCACCAAGAGATCAATCTTCTTTTCCAAATAAGCTAACGATACTATCAATTTCTATTTTAACCCATAGAGTTTTTAAGTTAATCACAGTTTTTATTTATAACAAATTGAGCTTAAAAATAAAATACTTAAATACAAAAAAATATTAAATTATGAAAAACCCGACCAATATATCAAACTTTTTTTAAAAAATCAGTTTCTTCTCAACAAAATACCCTCCTCAAAGCCTATCAATAAGAATGGCCTAACGCATTTCCTCACTTATCTTTTCTGATAAAGTATTTTCTGATAAAGAAAACTAGAATTATAAAACAAGCACATTTGTAAACCCAGCACAGCGTTTTACGCATGAAGAAGCCTTGAATGTTTATAAAAGGAAGTTTTTTTACTCATTTTAGTCATGTCTATTGACTTACCCCCTCAAAGAACGAAGATTCTCGAGTCACACTGGTCTGTCAACAATGAAAATTCTTATAAAATTCGTACAGTGAATTGGTTTATAATGATAATTCATATTTGTTGTGTTGAGTAAGAAAACTTAATACCGTAGGATTTTTCATTTTCTATCTGTTTGCTGTTGAATCAATCTCTTTTTCTTGCATGTTACACGTGGGAAAACCTGCGTGGAGTAAAAACAATAAATAAAGACTTAAAGTACCTCTTATGAACCGTCTCTAAGGCTAAAGGGCTGTCGAGAGGCACCATTGGGAGCAAGCAAAGTGTGAGATAGTACCGGCTTACTCTTTTTCAAACCATAAAGATGAACATACTCTATAAATTTTATATATTTCATGAGGATTATACCATTCACCAGAACCATTACGAAATGGATTTCCCACACTCGTTCTTCCCTTAAAAAAGCGCAACAAATCCTCCTGAAACTCTACCACGCCCTCCCCTTAAACATTTCAAGACGGCATCCATACCTTATGTCGCCACACCTTAAATAAGAAGTGCGATATAACAAGATAAATAAATCAGGTTGCTATTGGTCTTGAGGCAGATAGTCATTTAAGAGGCTTTTATTTTTTTATAAAAATTCGCGTCCTTTTAACTTTCCGTATAAAAACTTAAAAGTAATTGCGCCTTTTGCCTGTTTTATTTTCTTTTTCATTGAGAAAACAGTCTCGTAAGAGAAAATAATTTCCATCCCCAGGACGGACCATCGTCAAACATTGTTTTTTAGCACTATCAGAAAGCTTATCCCACATTTCACGAATAGCAAAATAGGCCTCACTTTCCAAATTAAGACAATGCTGATAAACTTCTCTTTTCATATCGGGCATAACGGAAGCAGAAATTTCCTTGCAATATACGCGCAGATCAAAAACAGGAATAACCAATTCAACGGGTGCTTGTTGTGTTACTTTTTTATGAGAAGAAAAATAACTAACCACCTTAGCAACAACAAAACACAAAAACACTATACAAAAAAGTATTATGCAAACAAAAGCAATCTTGCGATATAATCTTTTGAAATAAGCCTTTTGTCTTGCTCGGATTCTTTTTTCCATAAAGATTGTACCCTTTAACATCCCAAGAGAAGCTTTTACAGCAAAAAATGATAGAAGTATTTGTGTATACAATACAGGTTATAGCAACAAACGATCAAGACTCTTATGTCAAAAGCCCCTCTTTTTTTATCGTATAATTTTTATCGTATAAAATTCTTGTAAAATACTTTTCTCATGCCCTTTATGAAAAAATAGGGCTGATGATTTTCTTTCACCACCTTAAAAGACGAAGATTCTTCATCCATGCGGCTTTATAAACAATTCGTCTTCTTTAAGATACATCACATTGATTTATAAAGAGTATTTATTGTTTTTTCATATTGAATGAGAGATCCGAACATCGCAGGATTCTCTCATCCTAAATTTGTTTTCTGTTGAAACGATCAAAACCATGTCGCTTGCAAGTTACAAGCGGAGCTGGCATGTGGATTAAAAACTGTACAAAAAAGGCATATGCCTCTTATGAATCGTCTCACGAACCAAGGCTTTCGTAACATTGGAAACTGGAAAAATATATGAGAGTACCAACCTGCACTTTTATGAAGCATAAAGATGAGGGAGATACCTTATAAGTTTTATACATTTCATAGGGGCTTTACCCCTATACCATTGACGAGTGTTCTTGTAAAAGGGACTTGGGAGTGGGATATCTCTTTAAAAACAAGTCCATGAATATGCAATAAATGTATATTCGGAGACAAATAATATTTTAATATTTGAGGCATTCTGTTTTTATGTGAGAGGCATGATCCCAAGAAGACACACGATACATAAAAGCATAAGGCATTATCTTCATTATTTAAATAATATTGCTATAGATAGTTTTGAAAATTATAAAGGAAAAAGATGATAGTCCGAAGAGTGATTAATATGCCTTTATATTTTTCTCAATAAGGCTGTCTTCCTATTTCAGAAATCACTCAAATACAGCCCCCATCTGACATACATAAAGTCTAGCTTACAAAAGCTGGAATCGCTCAGAGAGTTTTGCCCTTCTGAATCCGTAAGGCTCTCATTCTTCTTTCTCTCAAACATGTTACAGCTTTGAAATTTGATGTTGTTTGACAAGCAACAAAAAAGCTCTGTACTCTCTTAAGAAAACAACGCCTTAAAGTTACACACATAATGGATTGGAAAGATGTCTTAGCTTTTTATCAAACGCGCTGTAAAACAACGAGCGTAACATATTGGCTTTTTGCTTATCCCAAAATGTTCATCCTAATTTCTTGCCTCCAATTCCCTTGCCTCCAATTCCCTTGTGTCCAATTCCCTTGTGTCCAATTCCCTTGTGTCCCATGCATAAAGATCAAGTTGAAGGAAATATATGGATAACCCTAGACTTGAAAATATGAAAGGAAGGCGTGACAGAGTTTCGCGTTCCTTATGTCATGCAAAAGCATTAGACATTCTGAAATAAGCACTCTTGCTATCTCGTAATGATTTCTTTTTTCTGCTACCGGTCAAATCCCTTTATTTAGAGAATTGGCTATCACAAGTTATGCAACAAATAGCGCTATATGCAACAAACAGAACCTGATTTATATCCGCATGGAATTCGTTCCAGTTTACATGATTGGCTCGCAAAATCCACTTGACTTTCCCCTTCTTCTTTCCCCCTCATGGGATCTCTATCACCATAGAACAAAAAGCGATATTTTATGACGCTTTATGGACAAAATCCCCACCGCCCGAAGAGTTCATCACATGACGAAAAAACACCCCTCATATTCACCACACACAAACACTTCAATATATAAAATTTACATGCCTTCTATCACCGCACTCTCAAAAGGCAGCACGACAACAAGATAAGAAATTATTGATGTAAAACTCCAAACAAAGAAAAGAACGGACTTTCTAATCGAGATCAACAAATACTGTTAAATCAACGCTTCCATTTTTGATGATGTCACACCTATGCTTTATAGCACCCCTATCACACTTCATAATACCGAAAAATTTTCTCTGCCCTACGCACTATGCGCATCAGAACCAATCAAATAAAACAGAAATGCGCTATCTCCCTACTTTTTTGTTTTTGATTAAATAGCAAGATATAGCTGTAATTCTTTAAAGAGCTTCATACCATAGATTCATTTTATACATAATATCATCAACAGAATGTTTGTATGTGCTGCAGGAAGAATCCCCAGAACGCTCCATATGACCACTGGATGAAGAGCTGTTACAGGATTCTACAAGAAATGCCAGTGACATTGGAGATAACGCATCCTCGCTATCAGAATAATAAGCTGATAAAAAAGTGTAATCTTGTGAAGGAAGTGTCCCCGAATTTACTTGTGATGGAGCGGCAACAAAAAGAGAATTAAAGGTTCTAGGACCAATGACAATATCACCATTCGCTTGCTGCATAATACTTCTTGCAGAGTATATATGATTTGTATTGATTGCCCCCAGCGAAGCCCATTCATCCTGCCATAAATATGCATAATAAAGATCCATAACTTGTTCATGTTGAACAACGTTGTCAGCAGACATGGCTGTATCAAAGAGTGAGTTAGGAACATAATAAAAATTTATATCTGGAATAATTTCATATAGCCAGTACGTTTCATCAGGATTATTAGCAATCTGTTGCCGCGCCATTCTGTAAACTGCATCCATACTTGCAGTTGTAGACACAAATGCTGAAGTCTGTTGAGCAATAGAGTGCCCAGTTACATGATGTATGATATCCTGATCATCCCCCCAAGGGGCAAAACCTCCTCCAAAGAATATAACAGATGGAGAGCGATCATCTATACGGAAAACCATATGGGGAGGATCAATAGCATATGACAGATTTACATCTGAAAAGAAAAAAAATAAAACTGTCACTAAAAATACTGAGAATGCTCTTTGAAACATTTTTATACCTTTGATATACACTCCATATTTTATACCTGTAACCTCTTGAAGCGTTACAGATATAAAAAGGGAGAAAAACCCCTATTGATCTTATTTTAAAGTGATGGCTAAAACCCTTTTTGCTGGCACATGACCCGCTTCAAAAATAACCATTACTTTTCTGTTCAAAATGACTGCGGTTTTTGCCAAATCCAAAATACTTTTTCCAACAATGTTATCACAGCCCCAAATACCTTTTTGAATGTCTGAAGTAGGGCTGATACCGTATCTGAGCTCTAGGCGACATTGTGCTCCTGCGCTAACGACTTGAACCGAATTGAGATAACCGTTTTGTTCATAAACTCCAGCATGAGAAACACCTGTTGTTAATGCTATCATCACCAAAACAATGGATATTTTTTTCAAAAAACTTTTCATAATTTACCTCTTTTAAATTTATTGCAACGGACATGAAATGCATCCCCATGCAATCTAATGGATATTTTTAGCCTCCTCGCCTCCTTAAAGACGAGAATTTTGACCAGCTTTAGCCCGTGATAAGGCTGCCTCATCTCAGTCTATTCTGACCCCTACCCCGCTGTTGCACGATTTATTTTACAGGCTCTACAGCAAAGCCTTCCCTTATTGGTGCCGCGTGAATGATGACTTATTCACACAACAAAACATCGCATGCACAAGCTCTATCATTGGCAATACTACCACTGAAAATGTCTGCCATTGTTAATGTACGTGCATTCTACGGATTCAAAATGTGTCTATGATTTATTGCCTATCGCAAGCGGCATACTGTCAACAAAGACAATTAAGACAAGTATTTACAGCCTCACTACGCTTAAAATCTTTCTAACACCAAACGCTAGAATGAAATTGCCATCTAAGCTCAAACGACGATTGATGCAAAATTACTCAGTTTAAAATAGAAAAAACTGTAGTTGAATATCTTAAGATAGATCCTCAATACCGATCACTCATGAATTCTGTAAAACATAAACGATTATACTCTGAGTAAAAACTGTAAATCAGAAAACTGCTAGGGTTAAAATAACCTTAGTGTAGAAGATTGACCATTTTCCAAGCATCACTTATTTAAGTCACAACGAATACAGATAATACGCTTAATTATCACGCACTCTCAGCCCTCGAATAACATTGATTGGATAGTTACTTCTGTAACAAATATCAACGAATTGCGATGTACTGTAAGCTCTATAGGCCAGCTCAACAATCTCAGGACTTTGAATATGAAATGTTCTTCCTGTAATTTGTGACATTTCTGGCTCTTCTGTAGGCCTCGTTTCCAAAACAGAGAGAATATTTACCCCTTGCAAATTTTTATATGGAATGACAGAAATATTATTGATGATTTGTGATCGAACCATTGTTCCGCCGATATCTGAACAATCATCTGAAATAGTCCTCAAACGTGCAGAAGCTGGTCCAGTAAGACACAAAGCTAAAAATATTAAAATCAATTTTTTCATTATAGAATACCTCTTTTTCATTTTTGGTTGATCAAAAAAATAAATGCTCTATGGACAGGCAAATAACTATCCTGTTCACAACTATCTATCTCACTGCTTTAAAGGAGCTAAATCCCATAGAGACACAAATCGAGATGGTTAATCACCCATCGTTTTACTTTTATCCGCTTCTTCAGCGTCTTGTTTGTGTTTCACATCTTCAAGATCTTTGATAATCGTTTTCAATTGTTGTTCTAAAATATCCAAACGCTGTGTAAGTTGGAGAATATTTTGAGTCTGTATTTTATCAAAACATTGGAGATCTTGACGTGTTTGCTTCAACAGAGCATTCAAAGGAGCATGTCCCATTCTTCCGCTAGCATAAAGAACCACACGAATACATTCCGGATCATCAATATCAGCAATAGAAAATGGAAAAAGTGCCATTATATCCCCCTTTTTGATAAGCTAAACGCGTATTAAGCATTTGAATATCTTTTTCCGTTGTACGGCTCTTGCATTCTTCAA
>NZ_JBHINI010000008.1:18802-49734 GCF_042194935.1 Bartonella sp. CL71SXKL
GACAATCTCAGACAATCTCAGACAATCTCAGACAATCTCAGACAATCTCAGACAATCTCAGACAATCTCAGACAATCTCAGACAATCATGTGAAAGGCTTTTGAAAAAAATTTCCTCATCGAAAATTTTTACAAGGTATTTTTTTAGATTATATTCTGTTTTCCACCTAAAATGATGATTTTACCAGCTGAAACCAAAGAAAAATGCATGATCGCCTTGCATGCTGTGTCAGCTTTCCCCAAAAGGACAAAGCCACCCCCACCGGTCTTTAAATAATGCCAATCGATAAACAACAGTCTGTTAACAATCTGGCTTCTTATCTAACGGATTTGACTCAGCTTCCCCTTTCAAAGGCATCCTTGTAATGCAACCTTGTCTAGAGTTATTCTACAAAAAAAGCTGTTTTAAGAATACGCACAGACGAAAGGCATCCCATGCATAAAATTTTAACCGCATCTCAAACAATATTATTTTACAACACAATGGGATAAACTATTGTCTTACAGATTTTCTCGTATCACTCTCATTCTGTTTCAAGAAGTTGCCTGATAAGCACAAAATGCCATCTAAGAGAGTTCAATGCCTCACCATGTACTACAACGCATCGCCAACCTGCTGCTCTTGCCAACAGTGCACCCATTTTGAAAACAGTGCGACCATTTTGAAAGCAAAGAGCCCTTTTTTCCTACACGCTTTGCCAAAAAAGAAAGCGCTCCATTTTGCCTTTTCTCGCTTTAAATAAACATATCCGTTGACCTCTTTCCACCACCTAAAAGGACGAAGATTTTAGCCCACATCGGTTTGTAAACAATCCAACTCTTCTGAAAGGATTCCGTCTGCTGCTCACTTATATGATTCACTTGCATAATACTTAACCAAGCAAATCCTTCTCTAAACAATTGCTAATGTATTAAATACTTTAAGCTATCTTACTGATATAACCGCCTTCAATAATAGTGTTTTAATGACGGTGTTTTACGGTATAATAGGATAAATTTTACCCATGGTTTTTTTGTCATCGCACAGCAGCGCTTTAAACCCAGCACTTGAAATAATGGATCACGACACCACAAGAGAGAGGCATTTGGGATAAAATCTTTATTCCTCAGTAAAAAACGCCATGAATAAAGAAAGTTTTTTTGTTCTCCCTCTACCTTCAATAATCACTGTCTTGATCCTCTAAAGAACAATAGGCAAACTGACCTTTAGACATCCAACAAAGGCAGCACAAAAAATAAAATAATAAAGAGAGTTAAGTTTTTTCTAAAGCGCCTCAAAACTTTCTGCACAAGATATTCTATAAGACTTTATATTCAATAAGACTTTTTTTCATAACAAACATTTTAGCATTTTTATCTTTCTCTCACACAGCTTTCATTCTCAGGCTTTGACGGCATAAACCACCGCCATATTGACGGGGCGTGTTTCATCCCCCCCTGTTTTTTGCAACAAGACCTTATGTTCATGCTCTCCCGCAGCCTTCGTTAACCGATCTTTATTGTAAACTTGAGCCAGATTTTTATAATATTCACCGTGATTCATATCCCAAACTAGCTTGTCAAACATTGGATAACTATGCTGGTGGTTACCTGTTGAATCTGTTTTTCCCTCATGGGTATGGGATTGAAAAGACTCTTCTTGTCGGCTTCCCAAGCGACGTCCTTTATCAATTTCTTTTCCACTATCGAGCCCCCGTAAAAACATTCCACGCAAATCGGGAACATTGAATGTTGTTCTCCCGTCTCCTTTTCCCCATGTTTCTCCCAGAACAGCAAAGAGATTAGCATAGTTCCTTCGCGAATATTCTTTACCATCACACAGTAACCATCCAGAGGGTATTTTTTCTGTAGCAAAAGTCCCGATAAATCCAGAAGAAAACGTTTCCGGTAAAGGAGGAAAGGGCGGAATTTCAGGAAGTTTTATAGTAGGATTGGTTAAAAACCAGCCATCAGCATTTTTTCCGGCAATATCACGCGTATAGACGACTTCATAAAGCCCCCCTTTTTGAATTTCCCCGCCCTTTAAAGGCATAATACCCTCTGGCGTTGCCATATAAGTTGGTCTTGGCGGCAATTGATTTAAAGAAATATTTGTTATTCCTCTGTTGACGCCTTGTGCTTTAAAGCGCACAACAATGCCATCCATATAAGTCTCAAAAAAAGACTTTGTTGCCAAACGAAGTGACGTTCTCTCGTTCTTCACATCGACAGTAAACTGTGTTTCAATCACGCCCCCATTATCCAACAAATATTCTTTGATGCGTTGCATCATAGCGCGAGCACTATCATTGACTGTGCTTGGCGGTTGCCCTTCTGCCCAGTTTATATTCTCGTCGACATAAGCATTTTCTGATGCAACAATTGACCAATCATAAATCGAGCTCATAGAAGATACTCTTTATTCAAAAAGGGAAAACGAGCAAAAAATGAAGAAAAGAAAGCCGCAATTTTATTTTTAGATGCCGGCATTTTCTCCATTTTCATTTTTTCCATTTTCAGGCCTATTTTGTCATAATCAACATGCAATAATTTTGTTTTCGCATTGACATAAACAGCTTCAGGGTTCACACGCAACACGTCTTGCGCCATAACGCCCTGATAACGTTGTGGATTTCCCTTATAATTAAAGGTATAAAGTGGATATCCCTTTTTCTGCCCCACAGGGATAATATTTTCTTTTGCTCTCACATCACAAAGCCCTAAAATTCCTCCGACCAATCCAAGCACTTGCTGCGCATCACGCAATGGATCTTTTGTCACAGAAGGCATTGTCGTGGATTTTCCTGAAGTCGTTCCGTAATTTCCAGCAGCCTGTGTCCCGACCTGTAACAAGCTTTGCAATCGGTTCCAATCTTGATTATCTTTTTCTGACCATTTTTGGCGTTCAGCATCTAAGACATTTTGACGGTTTATATCTTGAATCATGCCCCCTTTCAAAGCATTGCTTTGCACGTTACTCTGTCCTTGATAATAGCTATTTGCCGCATTAACTTGATCATTCTGAGAGCGATCAATCATCTGGTTGGCATTCATCATATTGTTAATATCTTGATTATATTGCTGTGCTGCAGCATTTGTTGCCAAGGCGCCTAACTCATCGGCCAGCACACCAGTATGAGCCCCAGAGCCATAACGTCCTGCTCCCGACATCGATTGATTAATTGCATCGGACGTTTTATTCAGAGCATTTTGCAATGCAGTATTAAATTTACTATTGCTTCCAATCCAGCTTCCCTTAGCCATACCGGAAAGATTTGTAGCGCTGTTGGTTGGTGCATTCAACCATTGCGTTACCGTTGGATTGTTATAGAGCCCTGCTGCTTGTTGTAAACCGGTCAGCGCATTTTTTGTCATATTGCTAAGACCAGCGACTCTGTCTCCCTGATAAACGTTTCCGCCAATTCCTTTATTATAAAGTCCAAGTGCATCAGCACTGGCTTGTTTAAGAATATCAGCCGCCCAAGCAGGTGGAGCATTTGTTTGTGTTGTTGTCTGCACTTGAGGTGTGGTTTTTCTACTCATGGGTTCAGAACCTTTCTATATTGAATAAGATTACGAGAATATCCGTGATGAGCGAGCTTTTTCGCCCATCCAGTTCTTCCAAACATGTGCATTTCTTCAGCATTAATTGTTCGCGCCCATTTTTCGACTTCATCAATCAATTTGACCAATTTCAGCCCTCCCTCTCCAGCAAGATCAGAGAGAACGACGCATTTTTTTCCCGTATGGGTTATTTCAACTTTGGTAATTGCAAAAGCACTAAATTGGATTTTATTTTTTAAGACCAGCCACAATTGTGCTTGTCCTGTAGCGATTTCTTCAGAAATTTTTTCCAGACAAACATCATCCGGAAAGCGCTGAACATATTTTTTCAATGCAGCATTGAGAGCCTCTTGATAGGGAGCTATTTTTTCCCATGGCCACTGCTCTGTCAGATGAGCAGAATATAAATCTTGACTCTCTTGTATCATAATTTTAGCTCTTTTAGCTTTGTCACTCATCTCCCCTCAAATAACATCCCCCTACGCATTTCACGCATTCCATGCCCCCCGCACAATAAAAGAAAAAAGCCCCATCATCCCTTTGTCACAACAAAGAGGGAACTTTTTTCTTTATAAAAATAAACCATGGTGCAGCCTATTTTCCTTTATCGCAGAAAAGCATGAAACATAACGCACCACCTTGTTCTTCATATTATAAAGACACAGCTTATCGCATTGTGCCTTTGTTTATAAAGGTTTGGGAAGCCTATGGGGCATTTGTTCTTTAATAATAGAGGTTTGAGCCTATCGCATGATATTACAAAAGGGCATGCCTATCGCATGCCGGCCCGCGTCAATTCCACATCAAATCCAGTGACATGAGTCCAATTCACCCCTTCAGGAATACGCAATTTAAAGCGATAAAACCGTGCCCTTGCACGACAGTGAATTTGTCCAGTATTATAAGAGGGCTGTTTTTCTGGCAACCAAACAGTTTCCTCTTCAAGAGATTGTCGAAAGCGCATTCCCACAGACAAATAAAACTTTCCACTATTGACTTGAGGCATAATATTTTTCACCCGTGTTATCATGCCATTTGTCTGCCCCATTTCTTGTGATGTCACGACACAAGCCATAGGACCCCCAGAAAACGAACCCAGTCTCCCCTGTTGATCAAATGCCCCCAGAATAGGCGATTCATTTTTCCAAGCTTTACTATCGAGAGAAAAGGACAAATCGTCAATATTCTTAGTCACAAAATCAAGACCTTCTAGGGTTGTTCCTGCTAAGAAAATAGGCAATATCATTTTGATATCGACGAGAGCTTTTGTCCATTTTTGCAATCCCCAATCATAAATGAGCAAGATACGTTTATGAAGGTTCTCATCAGAATCAACCATCCAATAAACACGATTATACACCCCATCGATAGCAGCAGACAGAGTGTACAGATTATCCTTCCTTGATTTTGCGGTCATCGTTCGATCGACTTTTTCGAACCCAATGGGTATAATCTGTCCCTCATTTGTTATTTGATAAAACCCGCCCTCATCGGCAAAGAATGCTAAATCGCCTCTACAAACAATTGATTCAGCATTTTTTGCGCCTCGTTTATCGTGGATTTTTTGGAAACTAAAAATAATCTTAGAGCCAGGAATAAAAGAACCAGCATAGATTGCAGAACGCATAAAGATAATTGGATTTGTTGTCTCCGTTGCCCCTTGGACGAATCCGCCATCAGGAAAATCTTGATAATCACAACTTTTTTTCCCCACGGTCCAAAATTCAGCATCATTTAATCCAGACCAATGAACCCGTCTTGGATACTCAGTTAATTTCATCAAACAAACGAAATCTCCCCAGATTCGAACAATCCCTGCCTGTGGTGGATTTCCTCCTAAATTTCTAAATGTTTTATCATGATTAATATCAATCACTTGTGGTTTATCATTGGCATTCACAGCAATGATAAAATCACCAAACAAAGCAAAAGACCACGGAGCATCAACATTAGCCAGATAAGATTTTCCTTTTTGGCTAATATCTTTCCAGTTCATTGTTGTATTATCAAGTAAGTAGATTTTATCTCTTGTCCCGACAATAATAGAAACCCCATTTTTTGTTTTAACCGCAAGAGTGCCTAAGATTGGCTCCGGACAAGGCTCTGATAAAGGTTCAAAACTTGGCATAGGGATATAGGAGCCATCGGCCGGGAGCACATTAACAAGTTCATCGGTAAAAATTCCATTGATATCCGCCACATCGGGTCGATAATCAGCGATTGGGAAAAAAGCCATCAAGACCCCCATAAAATCTTTGAAGAGCCCAGTGCCATTCAAAACACCAAGGCTTATTGATAAAAAACCACAAAAGCCCTTAAAACTCTAAAGGCATAAAATTCAACAAAATAAACAACCTTAGATTGTTTAACGCACCAAAAAAAACGATACCATCAATAATGGCCACCCCAACGCCATCCACCAGCGCCAAACCAAAATCAACTGCCCGCAATCACATCAACCCCCACAATGACGGGGGAAAGAGCCATCAAGAGCCCCCCATAAAATCTTTGAAAAGCTCAGTGCCATTCAAAATACCAAGGTTTATGGATAAAAAACCACAAAAGCCCTAAAAACTCTAAAGGCATAAAATTCAACAAAATAAACAACCTCAAGTTGTTTAACGCACCAAAAAAAACGATACCATAAATAATGGCCACCCTAACGCCATCCACCAGCCCTTCACCATCAACACCCAACGCGCAAATCCAGCCATAAGTGACAAACCAGCCACCAGTGCCAAACCAACCTTCAACACCAGCCATAAACGATTTGAAATGAACTTTTTAAAAACGCATTGGGCGAATCTTTGAAGAACCTTTTTGGCGCGATGTTTCAATGCGCAAAGCTTGAAGCTGTTCTTGAAAATCTCTGAAAGAAACGGCGGCATATTCAGGATCTTTAAGGATATTTTTATAAAGTTCATATTTTGCCCGTGCTTTAATAAGATCAAAAGCATAAATCAACCAAGGGTTATCATCCTCTTTCAGCTGTTCATCAGCAAAATGAACAGGAGCATAAGAAAGCTGTACAGTTTCCACATGTTCTGGTGTTGGAAAGAGTCCTATTTTTTGATCAAGGTACGTATAAAAGAATGGCGTTCCTAGCGCAGGATGCATACCATATTGTTGATGCAACACTTCCAAGGGCTTAAAGAACAACTTTGTTGGTGTTGCATTCTTTGTTACTAAAAAGACGCCCTCCAAACTCTTTTCTGCTTCAATAAAAACCCCCTCTTCTTGCCCATACCATGTTTTACCACTCTGTGTTTTAAACGTCCTTTCTCTTTTTTCATTAAAGAAAAAGGGTTCGCGTTCACACAAACGCAAAGCCGTAAAAATTGAATCTTGAATTTGCAGGGAATATTCCGCTGTTGTATCATCAATTTCATCTTGAATAAGCGCGACCATATAAGCAAAAGTTTTAGAATGGTCTGAATGTGTAAGGTTTAGATTTTGGGGATCAGTGGATAAAGTGGTCATAAGCCTGTCCTTGTTTCTGGAAGCATTTTAAATTTTTCCCCCAACAGATCCCTCTTGTTGGGGGAAGAGAGCAAACATTCGCTTTAAGCGGGTGCTCCATAAGTTGGGATGACAATAGTGCCAAAATCCTGAGCCCCTTGCGTACTCCCTGGCAAGGTAAAGCAAGTTTTTTTCATACCAATAATGGTTTTTGCCGCAACCCCGAATTCTCTTTCATAGTCGAAGAGTTCTTCCACCAATTTATAGCGTGTCGCCCCTCGATCTTTACCAAAAGCAATCACAGCACTCTGCGCACCAAGCAGAACAGCCCGCCGCACATTTGGCACAGCTTTATTAGCGGTTCCAGCTTCGACCCCTTCAGTAATATGTTCAGCTTCGCGCAAAACCACACCATTATACATGCCCAAAGACCCATCATAGAGCGGATTTTTGATACGACTTCCACTATAGATTGCCTTAGTAATATCGAGCCATTGCCCCGCATCAGTATTGGTTCGCAATTGTGTCACTTGGGTTGGATGAAGATAAAGCACATAAACATTTTCCCCATCGATCCGCACGGGTCTAATTTTAGGATTTGCCAATTTAGCCCGTTCAACCGCTTTATCAATCAAGCTGAGATCAAAAACATCGTCTTCTTTTAAGTCCTCATCTTTTGCTTTATCGTTAGGACGTACCACGCGTTTATTGGTTGGTGCCGTTGGCGCATTAAACCCATAATGAACAGGTTTAAGGGTAATCGTGCGTCCTTCAAAGTTAATTGTTTTTGCGGTATAACCACACACTTGAATGAAGAACATCATACTCAGACGATCTGCATACCAATCAACCAAACCATTTTTTGCCTCGGTGCGCAAATCATGGAGAATTCGTTGTTGATCAATCGTTCCCTCATTTTTGACACGCACAGCATGAACGAGTTCATTAATTGCCAAGCGATCATTGAGAAACTGTAAAGCTTCTTCATTGCCTTCCAATGTCTGCCCTTCACTCACCCCATCGCCTAGCAACTGCACACGCAAATTAAAGCTAATAGCATCCCCACTTGCTTTCGTGGTTTCATCTTTTAATTGTACGATACTGTTTGAATCATTTCCAATCAACGGTGCAATTGGAAGTGCTTTTGAGACTTCTTGGTTTAGTAATTTAGACCATGTGCGCACTGCCATTGGGTCATTAAGTCCGATATAAGTTACAGTCATTTTGTCCTCTAAAAGTTTTATTGACATAAAAAACCCGGCAAAGCGCCGGTTGTTAAAACACCACATTTCATTTCAAATGGTGAATAGGTTGTTTGTGAGTTTTATCTAATTTCTGTTAGCGTCTGCCTCCCCCTTATAAGAGCTCTCCTCACCACATCCGTGCTGTGAGAAATCCCCCCGCATTCTTCTGCGCCAAAAGCCTCTTAACGTTCCCGCAAAAAACACTCCCCCGCATTCTCCTGCGCCAAAAGCCTCTTAACGTTCCCGCAAAAAACACTCCCCCGCATTCTCCTGCGCCAAAAGTCTCTTAACGTTCCCGCAAAAAACACTCCCCCGCATTCTCCTGCGCCAAAAGCCTCTTAACGTTCCCGAAAAAAACACTCCCCCGCATTCTCCTACGCTAAAAGCCTCTTAACATTCCCGCAAAAAACACTCCCCCGCATTCTTCTGCGCCAAAAGCCTCTTAACGTTCCCGAAAAAAACACCTGCCACATTCTTGTTTTTAAAATTCTCTTCCCCCCATTAAACGATTAAAAGCGGCTTTATTTTTAGGATCAGAAACCCAAGCGCTAAACTCTGCTTCTGACATTTTATCAAGCATATCCAAAGAAATCGGTCCATTTGGCGTCAAGCCGTTATAAGCAGCAAGAGTACGTGCAGAATTGTGTCTTTCCTGTAAATTTTCACCCATGTTATTGGGAACATTTGTGTAGCCAATTTTTTGTGCAATAGAGTAAATCACTTCAGCCGGATTTTGATTTTTTTGCGCACAATCGCGCAAGATCTGCTTCAATTCATCACCAATCAACGCATCAATATTTTTGGGATCTGCCATCTCAGGATAGAGCGAAGCACAAGCTGCCAACTGTTTAGCCCGTGTTTCATAAATAAAATCAGCTGCTTGATCAAAATCATGATGCTTTTGTTTAACACTGGCAACAGACTGCTGAAAAAACGCATGCAACTGTTCTGCTTCGCGAGCCAGAGAAGGCTGTTGTTTTTCATGTACAAGCCCTTGTTTTTGGAGTGTTTTTCCCAACCATTGCATATAGCCCATAAAGTCTTTTTGCGGATCTGGTGGAACATCTTCTCCCCCTTGAACCTCTTTTCCAGCCTTTTGCGAAGAGTACTGTTGTTGATGCACTTGCCCTTGAAAATTATCTTCAAGAGTTTTTTCTTCTCTTGCAATTTCACCATCTTCTCCCTCTTGTGTTGAGACCAGAAAATCTTGTTTCAATTGGTTTTGTTCTGCCGGCGTTAAGTGTTCTTGATCCATGACATTAGCCTTCTCTTTTTTTAAACAATAAAATCAAATTTTTCAGATAAAACAGCCCATAAGCACTTATCCCCTCAATGTTCTCCCATCATTTGAGCACCAGTATTCCCCCCAATGCTCTCCACCCCACATGACGGCAAAACTCCCCTCTCCACCCTACTTTTCCCAACAACACTGCCCTACAAAACAGTTCTTTTAAGAAAAGGGAGCCCATGCACTACAAAAATCGATAAGCCCATTCTGCACCCACCATCCCCACCATGTTCACCCCACATGACAGCAAAACTCCCTCTCCACCCTGCTTTTCCCAACAGTCCTGCCCTACAAAACAGGTCTTTTAAGAAAAGGGAGCCCATTGCACTACAAAAATCGATAAGCCCATTCTGCGCCCACCATTCCCACCATGTTCACCCCACATGACGGGCAAGACTCCCTCTCCACCCTACTTTTCCCAACAGTCCTGCCCTACAAAACAGTTCTTTTAAGAAAAGGGAGCCCATGCACTACGAAAATCGATAAGCAATTTATGATATATGGCGTTTATCAGAAGTCACGCATGACAAAGCACCCTATTGTTGAGCCTTTGCTGTCTGCAACATCTGCATTATCTGCTCTGTCCCCACATTATCCCCCATCTGCGCTGAGGCATTTTGCTCTTCTTGAAAAGAGTTTTGCGCCTTTATCGCAATTTTATGAATAAGTGAAGCCGGTAAAGGCGAATAGCGTAAGAGATCGAGCATAATCTCAGGCGTTGTAAAATTTTGCATCAAAGGCAGCAATTGCATGATCAGTGCAAAAGTACGCTCTTTTTCATTAAGACTTGTTGGTGCATCATCCACGACAATATCATATTCCAAACTTGTCACCATTTCGCGTGTCAGCGGCACATACTGGGCATTTTCATCACCAGCAATACGCACCAACCGCCCATCGGACAGATAATTTTGAATAAGATAGAGAATAATTTTTCCCTGTCGTTGCCGATATCGACGCAACCCATCAAAAAAGGAAGCCAAAAGATTAAGTGACGATTGTCGCCGTTGTTGCTCAAGAATGCCGGGCTGATTGACAGCTCGCGTTCCAATAAATTCAGAAGACAACCCCGTCACCTGTTCGAGAGCGCTCTTTGCTTCATTAAACAATTGGAAAAACCCTTGCGGAAATTGTGCCATGGGTTTAGGCTGGATTCTTCCCCCAGACACCGCCCCACTTTTCAACCAAGTAATACTATCGGCTCTAGCCCAACTCTCGAGGGCTTGTCGATCATCATCAAAAGCATCGCGCTCTGCCATAATTCCGCCTTTTGATTGGCTATTGAGCAAATGCATCACTTGACTAAAATATTTGTTTGCCCACCGTTGCGGATCTTTTGTAGGGCGCACAATTCCATAAAATTGCCGGCTTAACTTATCAAAAGTACCGGTAATACACTCCCATCCCAATTGATTGGGTGGAACCAAAGGCTTATCAGGCGCTTCAAGCAGCTTTCTACCTAAAAATGCCCGTTTGACAATTTTTCTGTTCAACCTTGTTGCTTGAACATGAGGAAAGGTTTTGCTTAAATTTTGGAAATCCTGCTCTGAATAATCGACAAACTTTCCACTTAGAGGCTCGAGAACTTTATAAACCACCTCGCGTTCAAACCAGCGACATTCTACCAATGTCACCATTTTAGGACGTTGATAGCCGCTCCCCTCTTCTCCTTGATACCCCCTCTCGGACTGATAACTTTGTGTCATCCCATCGCTGGTTGAATGTAAAAAACTCTGATGTTTAACCCAATCAGCATTAAGGTCACTCCAATGAACATTGGGAAACATTTCCTGCGCCACAGCAAGGGGTTTTTCATCAATATACCATAAGCGTTGAGCATCAATAAGATTAGACTTGACAGCACTTGCATCCCACACCATTTTCATAGGATCCAGCCGCGCAATGATTGGTTTTCCTTGGGGATCTTGTTCATAATCAAGGCGTGTATCTGTCCAGCCCATACCGCAAATAATTGCATCTTGAAAAGCATCGGAATCTTCGTATTCCCCGTCGGCTTCATCGCGAAACCATTCGGCTGCTCCTGTCAAAATCTGGTTTGCAAAGGCAGCCCCTTCTTGTCGTGGAATAAATTGCACTTGCCTTTTATTATTGCGCTCAGCCCCAATCACGGCATTAATTAAAGGCGCAATACGGTTAAAAGTCATCACCGGTCTGTTTTGTTCGTGCAAGACAGCCAAGTCTTGCTCATTCCATTGCCGTCCATTATAAAAATCGTAATCTTCCTGGGCATTTTTTCGCCATTTTTCGACATGATCAATATCATCCTGATACCAACCCACGAGTTTTTTAAAGAGAGCTTGATTTTCAAGCGTTTCGATTTGATTAAAAGAAGAATCTGTAGAACTATTCATTAAAAAGCCATCCATGAAGTTTGAGAATGGTGAAACGAGCGATAAGGTTTTTTTCGCGCTTTAGCATTTGGTTGTTCATAAGCCACACACATCAGTCCAAAGGCATCGGCCCCATGGCTAGCCCAATCATGTTCAGCCCCTAGTCCGATATTGCGCTGTTCGTCGCGCTTTTCATGATACCAAGCAAGCGCTTTTCTCCCCGCACATGTCGTTTCACGATTAAACCATAGTGCAGGAAACAACCGCCGTACGGCTTCGATACGCATTTTCACAGCACCTGTTCCTTGGTTAGGAATTATTTTGGTTTGAAAACCGGCTTGTTGAAGGGCACTTTCAAAACTCACATTATAGACACGATCTTTTGTTGCGCCATCATGAGGCAAAACCATAAGAGCCTTTTCATATCCCCTTTGAAAGACCCAGCCCACATGTTCTGAGAGAGGTTGACCTTGGGCTTCATAATAATCGAGCACTCGGATTTCCCGTCCAACAAACTGCGCGACCCACAATGCGGTAGCATCAGCCTTTGCGCCTGTTCCCCCGATATCCCAAAAGATTCTCACCTGCATCAAAGGATCACGTGGAACAGTGGTAATCCGCCCTTCCATTTCGGCTTCGAGAAGACATTTCTGATAATAAGCCCCTTGGACAGCTTGGAGATATTCGCCTTCCCAAATATGGTTATACTGCTCTGGTCTTTGCTGCAAATCGTCCATTCGATCACGATTGAGTTTTTCAGGAAATTGCGGATTATCACGCCAATTGATTTCCACCCCTTTGATATGAGGATTATCGACATTTCGGAAACGTTTTTCCACGGCTGCATTTTCATGGCACGGGTTCCATGTGACCCATAATTCTGCATTCCAATCTTTTCCTTCTTCGCGCAAAGTTGGAATAAGTGTTTGCCAAGCAGTCTCAGTCACGGGCTCGGCTTCATCGACCCAACAAAGGAAAACGCGCCCCATTGATTTAATACTTGCGATATTGCGATCAAGCCCAGCAAACACATAGACAATCCGTCCATCTTTTGACTTAATATATTTATCGCCGATTTCATAATAGTCTTGTAAAAAAGGATAAGCTTCGATAGCGCGTTTAATTTCTTCCAAAGAACTTTCATTAAGAGAATTTTGAAATTGCCGTGCACAAAGAATAATACCGCGTTCTCCAGCCATTCCATGGCGATATCCCACCACAGCTGACATCAAAGCAAAAGAACGTGTTTTTCCAGAGCCCCGTCCTCCCCAAGCGGCTCGCACATCGGCATTTCCAGTAAAAACAGGAATAAGCTTTGGAATAAGAGCCACTTGAGCCGTATTCTGCTCAATTTTTTGAGAAATTTTCTGAACAGTTGTCATTATAAATTTTCATATTTTAGCAATAATTGCGCTTCACTCTTTTGCTTATCCCAAGTTTAATTATCCCAGAGCAATTGAAGGAAAAGAGCAATTGAACGAAAAACGCCCTTCTCAAAAGCAGCGCTTTACCTTCCTTCATCCTAATATTCAATAAATTTCACTTTTTTGCATGAGATCCCCTTGACCACACCTATGCGCCCCAAAGTCCCTATCCCCCCAAAGATCATTATCTCCAAGGGGTCCCTATTTCCCCCCATCACCGCCCCTCAAACACCGCGCCTGTCATCCCCCAACCACACAAGCACGGTATCCCCCACCCAAATCATAGCCTCAGCACATAGCTCTCGGGCATATCCAAAGCCCAATATCCTCCAATATCATGCCCTCTCAAGCATCACCAATCCTCACACTTGTCTATCCCCCCAAGATACCCCCACCAAAACACATGTATCCCGCAAGCATAACACTTCTCTCAAGTTTCATGCCCTCACCTATCAAAACACTGTTCCATATCCACCACACAAATACCCTGCACCAAATCCCCTCCAGCACACGGGCCCTTACGGCATCATTCACCAAAGCCCCTTCCAGTATCACGAGCGCCCACAAGCACGATAGCCTCCGCTTCAATTCCCTCAAGATAGGCAATCACCAAAGCAGCCCCCTTCCAAGACATCACCCCACATCACCCACCTCAGCCTAACATTTTTCAATATCACAAGCCTCCGTTATCGAAGTATCACACTTCTCCGGTTCGCTATTTTTTGCATTCACTGGTACAATCTCAATACGCGAAACTGTTTTTGATATCTCCACACCTTCAATAACGAGAAAAGACCAAACCTTCACAAAAAATCCAAAACAGTAGATAACACGCCCTCTAAGCATCGTACCTCTCGAGTATCACCTCTTCAGCACACACGCCCCTCTGTCATCGCCCATAAAATCCGACGTCTCCACGTAGGAAGCCCAAATATCTCCCACCAAAATATTCTGCTCTCCAGTAAATGCCCAAACATCACAGCGCCTTCTTCAAGCCTCCGTTATCGAAGTATCACACTTCTCCGGTTCGCTATTTTTTGCATTCACTGGTACAATCTCAATACGCGAAACTGTTTTAACCTGCCCTTCTCCAGCCCCCTGAAGAGGCAACACTTTTGCCAGCAGCGAAAAAAACGGTACGGGATTATTGAGAGCATGATACTGAAGATAAGACACCAGCCCATCTTCACCATAGTGATATCCAGCCTGCTCCGCCGCTGTCAAAAGAGCTTCATTAAATCGCTTTGTTGTTTTATTTAAAGCCCCTTTTTTCCGCCCTCTTCGACGTAAGGGAAGACAATGTTCATCTACCATCATCATGTTCCTTCCAACTAAAGAGAAACCAAAACCTCAAACACAAAAAATGACATAAAAATCAGCAACAAAATTTGCCAAGCATTCAACAATTAAAAATGGGACACACCCAAAAAGATAAGAGCCCACATAAAGCCCAAATCCTCCGCATAATTTTACAGATTCACATTTTTACGCTTTTACATCATTACAGAACGCAGCCAAATGAAACGCTCAAATCACTACCCCGCACCGTTCTGTAAACACGGGTCTGTCAACAAGCTGATTTCTCGTCTATCAGATTTCCCTGCTGATTATTTCATATGGCTATCCCACACTTCAAAGCATGGTGTTTCATCAAACACGCCAGATAAGCTCTGATCTACAATTCGACTTCAAAAAGCAAATTTTCCTCTGCTGAATAAAGCTTCCACCCCGCACCGGTTTTAAACTATCATCCAACCTCTTACCCAATAAATTCCCCTACTAACATCAGATTACTTACCCTACTAACATCAGATTACCGCCCCCAAACATCCCTATTTTACAGTATAACAGACTAAAAAATATTTTAATTTTCTTGCCAATCTTCTGAAACTACTTTACTAATGAGGCAATTTTGGTCGTCTACGCAACAACCAAGAGGGGTTAAAAGCCCTAAGTTCAGTACATAAAAATCGATACCACTTTGTGGGTATCTCCCGGATTCCGGGAGCTTTTGCTATGTCCAGGTGCTTGTCAGCACTAAAAGCAAAAGGCTGACTGAACTCAGTACTTTTAACTCCCGGAATACTCATGCGAGGGCGCTCGCAACCGGAGGGGAGCTTGAAGTGCAAACTAAAAATTCACATTTTAATGACATTTCAATAGGTAAAAGAATCCGTTATAGACGACTTTCAATGGGACTTTCTCAAAAGGAATTAGGAAGCCATTTAGGTGTCAGTTTTCAACAAATCCAGAAATATGAAAAAGGTTTAAATCGTGTAAGCGCGGGGTGTTTGCTCGAAATTGCTAAAAAACTAGAGGTTCCTATGAACTTTTTTTATGCGGACCTTTTAACAGCAGATATTCCCACAAAAGAACATGCCTTACACCACGATCAAGACACATACAGCGAAAAAGAACACACCCTTTTAAAAAACTTTAGAGAGCTCCAGCCGAAAAAACAAAAAGCAATCTTGTGGTTGATTTCTGATTAGACAAAAGCGCACCCATCAACATCCCTCGCCAATATATCCAACATCCTTAAAATATAAGCTTCAGATCACGACACTTCAAAGAAGGCAATTTTATCAGACAAGACAGATAAGCCCTGCCCTAAAATATTCCCTCACACACCTTTCTCCAGTCAACGCGATTTATCCCCCTCTTCATCCCAGCTTTCCCCACTCCATTCACAAATGCGTCCCCTAGTTCTCCGACCACATTCCATGCCAAGACAAAAACATACAATGCATAAATCTTTCACTTCACTTTTACGGATTCACATTTTTACGCTTTTCCATCTTTACAAAAGGCAGCAAATGAAACTGTTCCCCCAGTGTCTTATACTGCTCTGTCAAGAATCCGACATCTTGTAGCAGTTTCCTCCTACCAACCACTCAGACAGATCAGCATACCATACCCCTCAAACAACGGATTCAACAAGCAAGGCTTTTCTGAATATTCTTACACCCGTCCCTCTCCAACACAAAGAGCGAAAGCTCCCACAAATACCGAACAATTCCGCTTCGAAGCAAATACCCCACCCAAAAGACAAAGCTTCACACACACACCAAAAAGCTTCTCCCACAGTGCCAATTTTCACATGCTTCATCCTAGCTTTCCACTTCATTTGCAGACTTGTTCCCCAGTCCTTTCCCACATTCCATGCCAAGACAAAAGCATACAACACATAAATTCTTCACTTCATTTTTACGGATTCACGTTTTTACGCTTTTCCATCTTTACAGAAAGCAGCCAAACGAAATTTCCAAACCAGCCCACCACTCAATAAACAAGAGTCTGTTAACAATCCCACTTTTTATCGAGCACATTGCATTTGGGTAACCACCTCTCACCACCCCTCAAAGAATGCTGTTTCACCAGACACAGACAGATAACCCCTACCCTCCAATATCCAGACACTCTCACAAAAAGCATCTTATAAATTGATGTACTTGAAGGTCTCTCAACGGCATATATTTGCCTCTAATGCCCCATCTCCCCCTACCTCAAATGACAATATTTTATAGCATAAGGCATAAGGCATAAGGCATAAGGCATAAGGCATAAGGCATAAGGCATAAGAATATAATGAGATAATTTTTAAGATACAAAAAAATGCTCTCATTTTCCAAATCTTTTAATTGTTCTTGCCAATCCCTTGAAATTACTTTATCACTCAAAAGGTGCCTTGATCGTCTACGCAGCGATCAATAGGGAGTTGAAGCCCGAAAACTCAAACGTTAATTTACCCCACGTTGTGGGTATCCCGGAGTTCCGGGAGTTTTTGCTATGTCCAAGTGCCATGAGCACTAAAAGCAAAAAGCTGATTTGAGTTCAGTGCTTTCAACCTCCCGGAATACTCATGCGAGGGCGCTCGCAACCGGAGGGGAGCTTGAATTGCAAACAAAAAATCCACATTTTAATGACATTTCAATAGGTAAAAGAATCCGTCACAGACGCATTTCAATGGGGCTTTCTCAAAAAGAGTTAGGAAGCTATTTAGGTGTCAGTTTTCAACAAATCCAAAAATATGAAAAAGGTTTAAATCGTGTAAGCGCGGGGTGTTTGCTAGAAATTGCTAAAAAACTAGCAGTTCCTATTACCTTTTTTTATACTGATATTTTTGCAGAAGAAGATATTCCCACAAAAGAAACTCTCTTACACCACGATCAAGACACATACAACGAAAAAGAACACGCCCTTTTGAAAAACTTTAGAGAGCTCCAGCCGAAAAAACAAAAAGCAATCTTGTGGTTGATTTCTGATTAGACAGTGGTTAATTTCTGATTAGGCAAAAGCGCATCAATCGACATCCGTTGCCAATATTCCCCTCTGCCTAAAGCCTTGCCGCCTGATACCACCACATCTCAAAAAACGGTTTAGGCACCGGTTTACGACATCATAGGATCAAACTTCAAAATAGGATAACAAACACCAAAATCTTGGAAAGACATCCCCACCCCTCTCACAGAATCTTATCAAAAGATCTCTTCTGATTTAAACGCACAATTCCGATTGTATCATTATGATACCTTTTTACATTTACCTTGTCAAGTTTTTATATTTTTCTTTTGATATTTTTGTGTTTTTCTTTAAGGGAGCCACATCCCTCAAAACACTTTTCCTGCAAAATGCCCCTCATACAAAACACAATGTCTAAAACAACAAGAGCTAAAATAGGATTTTTCCTAAATAGGTATCCCTCTAAATGGGCTTCCCTCTAAATAGAATTCCCCCTCTAAATAGGCTTCCCCTCTAAATAAGATTTCCCCTCTAAATAGGATTTCCCCTCTAAATAGGATTTCATTGTATTGCTCATTCCACCCGCTTACTAAAAAAACACCTCTCAATGCTTCTCACACCCATTTCACGGATATCCCCCATACAAATATAGATGCAACTATAATTGTTAAGCTCCGCATAGAATATAAACGCCCACCACGATTTTTCTCTCTTCACATCTCTTTACACATCAGCTCTGCAATCTGTTCACAGCCATTCCCCACACACTCTTCTCCAGAAAACGCACTTCAACAGCACTCTTCATCCCAACTTTCTCCTCCATTCACGAAGACACTTTCCCCCAATCCTTCTCACCACTCCATACAATAACAATATATTGATTTATAATGATAATTTAGCATTATTTATATTGATTGAGAGTTCCGAATATCGTAAGATTCTCTCATTTCAAATCCCTCCCATGTTGAATCAATCAAAATCATTCGCTTCCACGTTAAAAGCGAGGAGAACCCGTGTAAAACTATTAAGAAAGGAGTAAAAATGGCTCTTATGAACCTTTCCAAGAGCTGTCACAACATTAGGGGGCTAGCAAATATAATGATAATACCCAGCTTGCTTCTTCATAAGTGTAAAGATAGGGGTGCTCAATGGATTTATCATTATACCATGACAAAAAACACGCACAATATATAAATCCATAAATCCCTCACTTCATTTTACAGATTCACATTTTTACGCTTTTACATCATTACAGAACGCAGCCAAAGGAAACCCCCAAACCACCACGCGACAATTTGATAAAAACAAAACACCTTTCCAACAATCTCAAACAACAGATTTCTGTAAAGAGTTCATATGAATTTGATTGTTTAGATCTGACTATTAGATTGGCATATAGAGCCGTAGAACAGAAAGTAATTTTCTATAAGACAGAAACGATAAAAGCGCTATATAACTGAGACAGAACATGAAGGATTGCAAACAGATAAAACGACATCTTTCTTCGTTACAACACTGAAATTGTAAACGAGACGACGGATAATTGTCATCTGAATATGTAATTTTCATATCTGCAAATTTTTATTGATTAATTTAATCCCAACACTTCCCCTGAAATACATTTCTTCATTATCTACTTCTTTGAGACAAACCGGCAAAGGGGTTTCATCTATTATAAGTGCGAATATAATAACGCGTTACTCCAACCTCATCATAAGAAACCATAGACAGAATACCTATCTTTATTGGCGTTATTTGATAAGTCAAAATTACACCATTTTGCTGTTTGTTTGGTTGATCTGTATAGATCACGTTATATCCATTCCGTCGCAAGAGATTAATAAATACAGGAGTAAAGTTGTCTTCTGTTTTATTTTTTTTCACAATAAGTGTTGTTGTAGCGGGCGGTAAAGGTTTTTTAAGATTACGAACAAAATCGTTAGCAATTAATTTTATATCATCTTGCGTAATATTTGGACTGACATAACTTGATGAATAATTATTGATAGATGCACAACCAGCCACCAAGACAAGAGGCAACGGAAATAAATATTTTGACATCTTAACTCCCCTATAAATTGTATTCTCTTCTGAGAAGCTCCTACACCAGAAATAAGAGCATCCTTTCAAAGAATAGCCTTAACAACATACTGCTTTACTATCAAGCATTAGTTAATCACTTTCTCGCTTGTTTAAAAAACGACCACCATCTCTCATAGTACTCAAAGCTTATGTTTAAGACACAAAATATATATGTTAAAAGTACGAAAAAACACATGTAAAGCATATAGTATATGTATACTTACTTTCATGGTGTGTTGCATTACATAAACCAACGCACAGCACCCTTCATTTCCCCTCCATTCACGAAGACACTTCCCCCCAATCCTTCTCACCCCTCCATATCATGACAAAAAACACGCACAATATATAAATCCATAAATCCTCCGCTTCACTTTTACAGATTCACATTTTTACGTTTTTACATCTTTACAGAACAAAGCCAAGGAAAGGTTCACCACCCCGTACCACTCTATAAACAAAGGTCTGTAAAGAATTCAAATGCTTGCCTAGCAAGTTTCCACCACTGACCACTCATTCGTTTCAGATCACCCCCTTCAAAAAGCGGTGTTTTTACCTCATGAATAAGATAATGAGCAAAACCGTCTTTAAAAAAAAAGAAACGGCATGGAGATATCAAATATATCAATGGTCGTCATCAACTGTCGTGTTAAGAGGTGTTAACTCTTTATTTTTCTTAATTTTTACAACGCCAAGAATTCCCGTGGAAATAATTAATGCGGACATCGCTAAAAAAGAGCTTAACAATCCCACGAGTGCCAAAAGTCCAGCAATAAAGCCAGACATTGCTTCCGCAGAGTTTGCTAAAGTTGAAAAGGTTCCAAAGCTCTTACCAAAATCTTCACGACGAGAATATAATTGAATAGCTGAGACTAAACCAATATCCACAAAGGCACCAATAAATCCTAAAACAAATGCTAACACGAGAAGGAATTTTAAATAAATTTCTGCAGCTAAGGGCATAACAAACAGAATAACCCCATAAAGAAGCCAAAATATCATGAGCTTCAACGAAGTAATATTTAATATAATTTTACTATATAACAAACCACCAACAATAGTTCCAACAGCCATGAGAGAAAAAATATAACTCACAAAGCTTTCCTCTCCCCCCACAAAAAGAACAAAAGCTGGAATTAAAAATCTTAAAATTGCACCCGTAAAGAGAATAGCAAACGACGAGCTAACGAGCGTAATAAATAAATTATTATTTTCTGTAGAAATATATTTAAGATATGAAGCTGTTTCTCGATAAATTTTTATAAAATTGAATGATTTATTCTCGCTTGAATTTAAATTCATGAGATTAAATAACATGATAATAGATATAAAATAGGTAAAAAAATCAAAAATGAGTACTGCCGATTTATTTGCTAAAAAAAGCAGTATGGAACAAACCAAAGGGCCAATGACGGCTGCCGTTTCCATGATAATTTGAGCAATGCTATTGGCCTTTGTAAGATCTTTTATTGAAAACATTCTGGGAATAGCAGCTTGAAAACTTGGTTGGAAAATACTTCTTCCTATCGTTGTACATATTGCTGCAAAAATAAGAACAATGATATGTGCCGTACCTGTTATATAAGTTATAAAAACAAACAATGAAGCTAATAATCTAACAACTTCACTTAAGATCATATTTTTCTTCAAAGAAAAATTATCCGCTAACCAACCTCCTATAGGGCCAAAAAAGAGAAAAGGGATAAATCGAAAAAAATACACAAGACCTGTAAAAAAGGTGTTATCTGTTAATTCTAAGACCAGTAAAATAAAAACAACTTCATAAGCATAATCACCAACTTTGGAAATAAAGAGAGAGCAAAAAAGAGCTAATGGACTCTTTTTTAAAAACAAATTCATATCAACCATCCGATATTAAACTTTTCTACACTTAAAGTTACACTTCCTTCGATACAATTGGTGATATGAACTTCAGAAGAGTCTTTTATTCTAATAAATCGCTTAATAAGTTAAGTGAAAGTTTTTAAAGAAATACTCTCTTGATATAAGCATTTACTCTAATATCAAGTAATATATTAATTTTTCTTGCTTATTTGCTTTAAAAAAGAAAGAATGTAAAAATTATGAGATCAAAATCTGCTATATTAGTACACTGACTTCCAGCCCACGTCTCAAAGAATGAAAATTCCCAACCAGCACTAATCTACAATCCCACGTCAAAAAGCAGCTTTCCCCACAAAATAAAGCTTACACCCACCCACTCCTCAAACGACAGCACTTCGTCAGGCTCGACAAATCAAACCCTATCTTCTTAAGCCGCCATCCTTCACGCATCTCTTTGCAACACCCGCCTTACCCACACTCTCCTCTTATCCATGCGCACTCTCTTCATCCTCCATTCCCCCTTTTTCTCTCCCATCACACACTTAACAACTTAACACCCCTCTTCCTCCCAGCGTCTCCCTCCATTCACGAAAACACTTCCCCCCAATCCTCGCACCACATTCCACGCCCCCAAAAGCCCAAAGTGACCAAAAACACGCACAATATATAAATCCATAAGTCCTCCGTTTCACTTTTACGGATATACGTTTTTACGCTTTTACATCTTTACAGAACGAAGCCAAATAAAATTTCCACATCACCACCCCGCGCTGCTCTGTAAACAATAGTCTATAAACGAACCCAGCTTTTGGCCTAGTACCCCTTACAGTCTTCAGACGTCCCCCTCAAACGAGACTGTTTCATCAGACCAGAACAGATAAGCCCAGCCAAAAATATTCACCACACACTCTAAAAAACACCTAAATGTGGAAATTGATATACTTGATATCATCCCCCCTCCAAATAACGCCGTTTTATAGCATATTGATTTTTCTTGCCAATCTTCTGAAATTACTTTATCACTTAAAGTGTAATTTTGGTCGCCTACGCAACGATCAATAGGGATTAAAAACCCGAAGACTTGACACATAAATTTATCCCGCTTTGCGGGTATCCCGGAATTCCGGGAGATTTTGCTATGTCCAGGTGCTTTAGCACTAAAAGCAAAAAGCTGAGTCAAGTCAGTGTTTTTAACTCCCGGAATACCAATGCGAGGGCGCTCGCAACCGGAGGGGGGGCTTGAAGTGCCAACTAAAAATCCACATTTTATCGACATTTTGATAGGCAAAAGAATCCGTCATAGACGCATTTCAATAGGACTTTCCCAAAAAGAATTAGGAAGCCATTTAGGTGTCAGTTTCCAACAAATCCAAAAATACGAAAAAGGCTCAAACCGTGTAAGTGCCAAATGTTTACTAGAAATCGCCCAAAAACTAGAAGTTCCCGTAAACTTTTTTTATGCAGACCTTGCCACAAAAGAAGATCTTTCAACAAAAGAAACTCTCTTACACCACGATCAAGAAACCTATAGCGAAAAAGAACAGGCACTTTTAAAAAACTTTAGAGAGCTCAAATCTAAAAAACAAAAAGCAATCTTGTGGTTGATTTCTGATTAGGCAAAAGAGCACTAATCAACGTTATTCGTTAATATATCAAACAACAAAACATCCTTAAGTCAAATTCAGATCAGCTCCCCACACCCCTTCAAAGAGCAATGTTTTACGGCGAATAAACGGCATTTCTCTTTAACGCTTTTACGCACAAAGCAATAAAGCAATCCCGCTTGTGACTTCACTTATAACATTGCAAGAAAATAGCTTTCACGACAACCAGAAGTAAAAGAATCCTACGATATTCGAGAACGCTGATTTAACATGCAAAAACACCGACCACTCCCTTTGCTTTGCAATAAAACACCGCTGTCTCATCGTGAATTTTTCTAAATCAGCACACCTCAAAGAGCGGTGTTATCGCATAATAGGATTATCACCGCCCTTTATAGCGTAAATTTTTCCACACTTAATCTTCAGGCAAAAATTCCAACCGATCTCCTTGTTTTGTAATTTTCACCGTTGTCTCATCATGAATTTTTCCAAATAAGATATTTTCCGCCAGTGGGTCTTGAATTTCTTTTTGGATAATCCGTTTAAGCGGACGCGCACCATAGAGCGGATCATAGCCCTTATCGGCAAGAAATTTTCTCACCTCTGGCTCGATTTGCAAAGTTATTTTGCGTTCATTGAGCAAATTTTGCAAATGTTCTATCTGAATATCGACGATCGCTTCCATATCGTGACGTTGCAGCCTTTGAAAGAGAATAATCTCATCAATACGGTTTAAAAACTCAGGACGGAAAGCCGCTTTCACGACATTCATAACATCATTTTTTGCCTGCTCAACGGTTTGCCCTTCAGGCAAAGCAGTTAAAAACTCAGCACCAAGATTAGAAGTCATAATCAGCAAGGTATTGCGAAAATCGACGGTACGTCCTTGACTATCGGTCAAACGTCCCTCATCCAACACTTGCAACAAGAGATTAAAAATATCAGGGTGTGCTTTTTCAATTTCGTCGAATAGAATGACCTGGTAAGGTCTTCTACGTACGGCTTCGGTCAGCACCCCACCTTCTTCATATCCAACATATCCAGGTGGCGCCCCAATCAGCCGCGCCCCAGCATGCTTTTCCATATATTCCGACATATCGATGCGCAACATGGCATTGGAGTCTTGGAAAAGAAAAGCGGCAAGTGCTTTGGTTAATTCGGTTTTTCCCACACCGGTAGGACCCAAAAACATGAAAGAGCCAAGCGGGCGATTGGGATCTTGCAACCCTGCGCGCGCACGGCGTACAGCGCGAGAAACAGCTTGAACAGCCTCTCCCTGCCCAATCACACGTTTGCTAATTTCATCTTCCATACGCAACAGCGCCTCCCGTTCTGCCTCCAGCATTCGATCAACAGGAATACCGGTCCAGCGTGAAACAATCCGCGCCACATGTTCAGCAGTAACCGTCTCTTCAACGAGATGATTTTGTTGATCATCATTTTCCGCAATGCTCAATTGTTTTTCGAGTTCAGGGATAACGCTATAAGCGAGCTCTCCAGCGCGTTGGAATTGTCCATCACGTTGTGCAATAGCCAAAGCATTACGAGCTTCTTCGAGTTGTTTTTTCAAATCAGCAGCATGCCCTAATTTTTGTTTCTCAGCCTGCCAAGCACTTGTCATCTCAGCGGACTGTTGTTCCAATGTTTTGAGTTCCTCCTGCACATTTTCCAAACGTTCTTTTGCTGTTGGCTCGACATCTGTTTTCAAAGCTTCCCGTTCGATCTTCAACTGTAAAATACGCCGATCAACAGCATCGAGTTCTTCCGGCTTTGAATCGACCTGCATGCGCAACCGTGCCGCCGCTTCATCGATAAGGTCAATAGCTTTATCCGGCAAGAAGCGATCCGTAATATAGCGGTTAGACAAACGCGCCGCCGCAATCAAAGCACTATCAGCCAAGCGCACTTTGTGATGTTGTTCATATTTTTCCTTAATACCGCGCAAGATAGAAATAGTATCTTCTAAAGAGGGTTCCGGTACAAAGACAGGCTGGAAGCGTCGTGCAAGAGCAGCATCTTTTTCGACATATTTTCGATATTCATCGAGCGTAGTAGCCCCCACACAATGGAGTTCTCCGCGTGCAAGAGCAGGTTTTAACAAGTTGGAAGCATCCATAGGACCGTCAGATTTTCCAGCCCCAACGAGATTATGCAATTCATCGATAAACAAAATGATCTGCCCATTTTCAGCTTGCACCTCTGCCAACACCGCTTTGAGGCGCTCTTCGAATTCCCCACGATATTTTGCACCAGCGATAAGCGCTCCCATATCCAACGCATGAAGCTGTTTATCCCGCAAAGTTTCAGGCACATCGCCATTAACAATGCGCAATGCCAACCCTTCCACGATAGCTGTTTTCCCCACCCCTGGTTCACCAATAAGCACAGGATTATTTTTGGTCCGCCGAGAGAGCACCTGAATAGTGCGGCGGATTTCCTCTTCCCGCCCAATCACAGGGTCGAGTTTTCCTTCACGGGCATCTTTTGTGAGATCACGGGCATATTTTTGCAAAGCATCATATTGGCTTTCGGCATGGGGGCTTGTTGCTGTTTTTCCCTTCCGCAAATCATTAATAGCCTCATTAAGCGCCTGCGCTGTCAACCCTCCGTTTGTAAGAATATCAGCAGTTTTTGCGGTCTTTTCCATGATCAGCGCTTGCAACACACGCTCAACGGTCACAAATTGATCACCGGCTTTTTTCGCCAAATCTTCCGCCATGTTAAAGACTTTTGCCAACGGCTGAGAGAGATAGAGCTGTCCATTCCCCCCTTGCACTTTAGGCAAAGCATCAAGTGCTTCGTTAAGCGCCTTTCGAATAAGAGTAAGATCACCACCCGCTTTTTGGATCAGTGATGCTGCCAATCCTTGAGAATCGTCTAACAACACTTTCAACAGATGCTCCGGCAAAAACTGCTGATGATCAGAAGCAAGGGCACCACTTTGTGCTGATTGTAAAAAACCCTGCACGCGTTCGCTATATTTTTCCAAATTCATTTTTTTTCCTTAAATCTCAAGCCACCACCGCACTTTAAATTCCCCCAACATTCCACAAAAGAGACATCTTCAAAGGACAGCCCCCCCCCCACAAAACACCGCAAATGATGCCGCATGAAGAAGAACCGTAGTGCTAAAAAGAATATGGGTTTTTACACGCCTCATAGCAAGAGGGAGAAAAAAATACGCTATCAATTTAAACAAAAACCGCAACTCCCCTATACGCCCCACCAGCCCAGCTTCCCCACCAGCCCAACCCCAACCGGCCTAGCCGCACTATTACAGTCTCTTCACCCCCAATGCTCCCATCGATGTCAGACAAAAGCCCACCATGACAAAAACACGCACAACACATAGCCCCCCACTCCTTTTTCACAAACACATTTTTACGCTTTTACATCTTTACAGAACGAAGCCAACGAAAGGCTTACCACCCCACACCGCTTTGTAAACACTGTTCTGTAAAAGAACCCAGCTTTTTGCCTAGTCCCCCGTCTTCAGACTCCCCTCCTCAAACGACAGCACTTCATCAGGCTCAACAAATCAAGCTCTATCTCCTTAAATCACCATTCCTTCACGCATCTCTTTGCACCACCGCCTTACCAACACTCTCCTCCTATCCATGCGCACTCTCTCCATTCTCCCTTCCCGTTTTTCTCTCCCGTCACACACTCACAACTTAACAGCACTCTTCCTCCCAACTTCCATTCACAGACTCTTTCCCTCATTTATCTCGCCACATTTCTCACCATGACAAAAACACACACAACACATAGCCCCCCACTCCTTTCTCACAAACACATTTTTACGCTTTTACATCTTTACAGAACGAAGCCAAGGAAAGGCTTACCACTCCACACCGCTTTGTAAACACTTTTCTGTAAATAATTCAAATACTTGTCTAGCAAGTTTCCACCACTGACCACTCATTCGTTTCAGATCACCTTCCATTCCTCCCACACTCTTCTCCAACCAACGCACTCAACAACACTCTTCATTTCTCTTCCAGTCTGGCACCTCCCCCAATCCTCTCACTACATTCTATGTCAGACAAAAGCCCAACGTAACCAAAACACGCACAATATATAAATCCACAAATCCTCCGCTTCACTTTTACGGATATACATTTTTACGCTTTTACATCTTTACAGAACGAAGCCAACGAAAGGTTCACCACCCCACACCGCTCGATAAACACTGTTCTGTAAATAATTCAAATACTTGTCTAGCAAGTTTCCACCACTGACCACTCATTCGTTTCAGATCACCTTCCATTCCTCCCACACTCTTCTCCAACCAACGCACTCAACAACACTCTTCATTTCTCTTCCAGTCTGGCACCTCCCCCAATCCTCTCACTACATTCTATGTCAGACAAAAGCCCAACGTAACCAAAACACGCACAATATATAAATCCACAAATCCTCCGCTTCACTTTTACGGATATACATTTTTACGCTTTTACATCTTTACAGAACAAAGCCAACGAAAGGCTCACCACTCCACACCGCTCGATAAACACTGTTCTGTAAACAATCCAACTTCTTATCTCAAAGGCCCCCTACTGATCACTTTGTATAGTTATCACCCACCCCACAAACGAAACTGTTTCATTAGACTAGACAGATAAGTCCAGCCTAAAACATTTATCACACACTCTAAAAAACGCCTAAATGTGAATATTGATATGCTGATATCACACCCCTCCAAATAGCGCCGTTTTATGGCATAACAGAATAGAAAATTTTTGATTGTTCTTGCCAATCTTCTGAAATTACTTTATCACTTAAAGTGTCATTTTGATCGTCTACGCAGCGATCAACAGGGAAAACAGGCCCTAAACCCTAGCGTACAATTGAGCCTACTCTTGTGGGTTTCCCGGAATTCCGGGAGTTTTTTGCTATGTCCAGGTGCTTTTCCGCACTAAAAGCAAAAAGCTGACTAGGGTTCAGTACTTGTTGCTCCCGGAATACCAATGCGAGGGCGCTCGCAACCGGAGGGGGTGTAAAGTGCCAACCAAAAATCCAAATTTTATCGACATTTCTGATTAAGCAAAAGACGCGATTTATAATCCATATTTCGCACTTTTTTAAAAAGTACCCAATCATATAATCTCTTTGAGATTATTTTCATTTCTCTTGCCAATCTTCTGAAACTACTTTATCACTTAAAGTGTCATTTTGATCGTCTACGCAGCGACCAAAGGGAACTGAAAGCCCTAAACCTAACGTACAATTGAGCCCACTTTTGCGAGTATCCTTAGAATTCCGGGAGTTTTTGCCATGTCCAGGTGCGTTTCCGCACTAAAAGCAAAAAACTGACTAGAGCTCAGTATTTTGACTCCCGGAATACCAATGCGAGGGCGCTCGCAACCGGAGGGGGGGGCTTGAAGAGCCAACTAAAAATCAAAATTTTTCGACATTTCTGATTAAGCAAAAGACGCGATTTATAATCCATATTTCGCACTTTTTAAAAAGTACCCAATTTTATAGTCTTTGAGATTATTTTCATTTCTCTTGCCAATCTTCTGAAATTACTTTACAAATTAAAAAATGTTTTTTGATCGTCTACGCAACGATCAATAGGGAACTAAAAGCCCTAAATCCGAGCGTACAATTGAGCCTACTTTTGTAGGTATCCCGGAATTCCGGGAGTTTTTGCTATGTCCAGGTGCTTTAAGCACTAAAAGCAAAAAAACTGACTCGGATTCAGTACTTTTAGACTCCCGGAATACCAATGCGAGGGCGCTCGCAACCGGAGGGGGGCTTGAAGTGCAAACCAAAAATCCAAATTTTATCGACATTCTGATAGGCAAAAGAATCCGCCACAGACGCATTTCAATGAGCCTTTCCCAAAAAGAATTAGGAAGCCATTTAGGTGTTAGTTTTCAACAAATCCAAAAATACGAAAAAGGCTTCAATCGTGTAAGCGCAGGATGTTTACTCAAAATCGCCCAAAAACTGGAAGTTCCTATAAGCTTTTTTTATGCAGACATTGCTACAAAAGAAGATATCTCAACAAAAGAAAATACCCCACTCCGTGATCAAGAAACCTATAGCGAAAAAGAACACACTCTTTTGAAAAACTTTAGAGACCTCCAGCCAAAAAAACAAAAAGCAATCTTGTGGTTGATTTCTGATTAGGAAAAAGAGCAACAATTAACATACCCCTCTGCCTAAAGTTTCCCATACCTGATATCACCATACCTCCAAGAGTGATGTTTTATGGCATATAAGATAATTCACACTATAGCTTGTTTTCTGTTTCCATTATTGCGTCAAGCCAAGCTGATTGAGGATTAGCAGCTGAGTTTTTAAGTTTGACTATTCGTAGCAAAGCGGAGTTAAACAAAAATGACATTATCGCTCAAAACCATGCCCCCTATTGAGTTTACGAGACGGTAGAACAGTGTCAAGAAAACAAAGCCCCGAAAAAAAACAAAAATATGAGCGGTTAAGTAAAAATCAAAAATTGAATCTATAACGTTGAAAAAGCTGCTCTATGTTAGATTATCTCCACGTCCTCTAAACCTCAGAAAAATGATTTAAAACATTTGTTCCGTTGATGAGCCAATCATTGAAAACGAATAATAGACAAAGAACGGTTCACCAATATCCTGATAGCCAATAAACAGAATAATCCACTCAATCCAGAAAGAAGGAACAATTTTCCAGCCGAAGTGTGACCTAAAACAAACGCTCCAACAAACGGCGCCACCAACATCGCTAAATTTTGTATAGACTGCACCCATCCGGAAGCCAATCCAATCTGTTCATTGAAATTGCTTACCAGATAAACATTAGAAGATATGGAAAAGTAAGCGCTAACCATTCCAATAAGGAAAAAACAAAGCAACAAAGTCTCAATACGGAGTAAATCAAAGTAAAAAAAGCACACTGAGATCATGACAAAACCAATCATTGTTGACATTGCCGGCATTAACAACTCCGATATTTTGCCTGTAAGGGGTTTATACTTTGATTGTTTCACACGCCAAAACCCATAGAGAAAATTACCAATCGCTGAAGCAGATACCAGCATTCCAAGAGTCTGTTTATTCATTTTCATTGTGCTGAGAATAACGGGCAACTGATTATTCACCATAAAGACCATGGCAAAATACACAAACACCACCGCCACATAGGCATACCAAGCTGTCCCATAAAGCCTCTGCTGTACTTGCGTGGTATTCGCTTTTTTTATTCTTAGCGACGAGACAGGTTGTGCACCAATAAAACAAAACACGATAAAGCCTAGCAATGTCAAAAAACCAGAAAATAATAAAGTATAGGTATCTGACAAAAGTACAGACAGAGCACTCCCCAAAGCAGGTCCTATCATCTTTGCTGCGCTATTGATCATGTTAAGCACAGAATAGTAACGAGTCCGTCCGTGTTCAGGCACAGAATTTGCACTAAGAACGGAAATTGCAGGCATGGCTAGACTGTTGAATGTCGCTCGAATAACTGCCAGTATAATAAATCCTTGCAGACTGTCGCCAGCAATAAACCGACAGTACATAGCGCCCGTAACAGCAGTGACGCCCGCAACCAATGGATCATAGAACGGTGACTTACCAACATTCCAATTGGCTTAGACAGAACGATACCAGGGAATAATGTTGCCGCTCCAATAAAAGCGACATCATATTGATTAGCTTTCCAAGTGAACACAGATACGGTCAAAATCACGATATAATCAATCCAGCCCCCAAATGACACCATACCATTACCCAGCAAAAGCACCAACAAGCGATTTTTTATTGCCCCACCTCTTTGCACCAAAACACACTCCCCCTCTTTTTTCGTTAGCAATACTGATTAGATGACCAATTTTTCCTCATACCCTAAAAGCAC
>NZ_JBHINI010000008.1:49834-95831 GCF_042194935.1 Bartonella sp. CL71SXKL
CAACAACTTTCACGCAACAAAGCACCAACAAGCGATTTTTTATTGCCCCACCTCTTTGCACCAAAACACGCACCCCTTCTTTTTCGTTAGCAATACTGATTGAACTATCAATTTTTTCTTACACCCTAAAAGCACCAACAACTTTCACGCAACAAAGCACCAACAAGCGATTTTTTATTGCCCCACCTCTTTGCACCAAAACACGCACCCCTCTTTTTCCTTAGCAATACTGATTAGATGACCAATTTTTTCTCACACCCTAAAGGCACCAACAACTTTCACGCAACAAAGCACCAACAAGCGATTTTTTATTGCCCCGTCTCTTTGCACCAAAACACGCCCCCCTTCTTTTTCGTTAGCAATACTGATTAGATGATCAATTTTTTCTCACACCCTAAAAGCATCAACGACTTTCACGCAACAAAGCACTATCGACCTTCCTGTAACAAGGCAATTTATAATTATCCATGGAAACCACTGGGGATAAGTCTTAGATATGTATTAAAACTTCCATCGTTGATTGAACTTAATCTGCGTCTTTGCGAATGACGACAATAACCAAGCCGTTAATCCAGCTCTTGAATCCATTGATATAGGATAATCCCGCGCGCCTTCCTTTAGCTCCCACACAAAAAAACGCTCTGAGCGTCCTCTTCTCAAGAGGAAGACCCCTTTATTCTTCTTCATCACTTTTCTGTGGAGGAGGCGGTAAAATATAAGAGCCTGAAAGCCAACGATTAAGATCAATGGCTCGGCACCGTGTGGAACAAAAAGGATATGAAGATTTTTGTGACATTTGACCACAAATAGGACAAGGATGCGGAGGACGGGTCTCTTTTTGCAAATTTAGCTCTTTTTGTTCTTGGCGCACCTTTGTCTTCTGCTCGTTCATTAACTTTTCTTCTGTTCCTTTTTTTTCATTTTTTTTCTCTTTTTGTTGCTTTTCACCTTGCATTGAACTTGCCTTACAGTTTTTCTAATGCGTTTCTTCAGCCCAGTGAGTGAAAAGTGGATAGTGATAAGCGATCAAGAGATCGGCTGTTTCAGCCAAAGGCAATCCCACAACATTAGAATAAGACCCCCTGATATAGACAACAAAAGCACCGGCTTTTCCTTGGATAGCGTAGCCACCCGCTTTCCCTTGCCATTCTCCTGAAGCAAGGTAAGCCTTCATCATGGCAGAGGTTAAGCGTCTAAAACGGACACGACTTTCAACCAATTTTACGGTTATTTTTCCATGTTCATTGAGCGCACAAATGGCGCCATAGACCTTATGCGAACGCCCAGAAAGGTATCGTAAACATTCATAAGCCTCATCCTCGCTTTCTGGTTTGGGGAGAATGGTCCGCCCCACAGCCACCACCGTATCAGCCGCTAAGATAATCATTTTCTGTCCAGGTAATTTTTCTTGACCATTCTGCAACTCGTCTTGACCATTCTGACTGTACCAGCGCAAAATCTCTTGGGCTTTCAGCGCTTTTTCTTTTGCCAAACGTTTGGCAAGCTTTGCAGGATGTTCTTTTAATTTTGGTGTTTCATCAATATCACTTGCATAAACCTGCTGCGGATCAATCCCTATTTGTGCCAAGAGCGCTAAACGCCTTGGCGAAGCGGAGGCAAGCACCAAATGAATTTCTTCTGTAAGAGTATCTGCCAAACGTTTTTCCCCCCACTCTCTTATATTTCTCATTTCCACCCCTTCACAATTGACTTCCCTCTCACCCCCCTTTTTAAGCACCCCCTTTTTAAGCACTCCCTTTTAAGCGCCCCTTTTAAAGCACTCCCTTTTAAGCACTCCCTTTTAAGCACCCCCTTTTAAGCGCCCCCTTTTAAGCACCATTAATCTCCTTATCCTTTTTTTGCATTGATTTTACAGTTTTTCAAGGACCTTCAAATACTTCCCTTTTCTCACTCATGAAAAGCAAACTAAAAAACTGTTAAAAAATAATAGAAATAATATGATAGCTTTTAGAAAAAAGCACAAGCCACCCACGAGGCTACTTATAGCGATATGTAATACGCCCTTTTGTCAAATCATAAGGTGTCATTTCCACCATGATTTTATCACCGGCCAACACCCGTATACGATTTTTCCGCATTCTACCAGCGGTATGGGCAATAATTTCATGATCATTTTCCAGTTTCACACGAAACATCGCGTTAGGTAAGAGTTCAGTAACGATACCAGAAAATTCTAAAACTTCTTCTTTTGACATAAACAAACATTTCCTTTACAGTGCACATATTTTGTTAAGCTGCGCGTTATTTCCAGCGTTCATACCCTATTTTCTTAAGTTTGTGAATAAAAATTCCACAAAAAGGGAAAGGTTTTTCAAGTTTACTCTCTCATGTTCTCAAAAAACATCACCTCACACCTTAAGAATCAAAACTTTCTCTCCACCAATTTTACCCGCTAATTTCCTTCAATTTTTATGATGATTTTGGTTTCAGTATGACAAGAAATTACGCTAATTTTTCCCCTAAAGCATTTTCCCAATACCTCTGACTAATCCCTCCACAACTTACAAACAATCCTCCTCCCTCCAACTTTTCCTCACCTTCCGCCTTCCACACCTTAAACATGCGCCCTTCAGATAAACACCACTCCCCACACCAAAAGCCCCCTCCTTTTTTCAAAACCTTGTCCATTCTTCACACACCATTCACAACATGCTTCACCGCCCCCCTCCACACTCTATGTATTCCCGTACACCCTTGCCCCATTTTCCCTCTCTCCACACATTTCCTCTAAGCCACTCCTTTCATTTATGTTGCTCTCCCTACCTTCGAAAACACGATCCCCATACATTGCGTATCATTAACCACAACGCCCCTAACAACATAAAGCCTTTCCTTTTTCACGAATATACGTTTTCACGCTTTTACAGATTCACAGAATAAAGCCAAATGAAACTTCCACCCCACGCCACTCTATAAACAATAGTATTAACCCAGCTTCTTGCCTAGCCAATCTCCCCCAAGCACTTCAGATCACCCACCCTCAAACGAGCTTATTTCATCAAACGCGACAAAAAAATCCAGCCTAAAATATTCATCACACTCTAAAAAAACACGTTGATAAATTGATATGCCGGATATCACCACCCCTATAAGCTCCCCTTCTAATCATGATTTCGGAGCCGCGTGAGAGGGACAAAACAAGCCGTTAAGTTCTTGGGTCAAGGACGCCGTTAGGCGCCATGTAATGGTCTCCTTGACCTTAAGAACCTAGGATTGTTAGTCCCCTCATTAAACGCGGGTCTGATCTCATGATTTTGGTGAGCGTTCCGGAGAGTTTGAGAGGCGGAAAGCCTCTCATTAAAAAATAAAGTTTATAAATAAAAACTATTTTTATTTGCCAATCTTCTGAAATTACTTTATCACTTAAAGTGTAAGTTTGGTCGTATACGCAACGACCAATAGGGAGCTAAAAGCCCGAAAGCTTAATACATAAATTTATCCCGCATTGCGAGTATCCCGGAATTCCGGGAGATTTTGCTATGTCCAGGTGCGTTTCCGCACTAAAAGCAAAAAGCTGATTTAGGTTCAGTATTTCAGACTCCCGGAATACCAATGCGAGGGCGCTCGCAACCGGAGGGGGGCTTGAAGTGCAAACTAAAAATCCAAATTTTATCGATATTTTGATAGCAAAAAAACGCGATTTATAATCCATATTTCGCACTTTTTTAAAAAGTACCCAATCTTATAGTCTTTGAGATTATTTTGATTTTTCTTGCCAATCTCCTGAAATTACTTTATTGATAAGCACGTGTTTTTGATCGTCCACGCAACGATCAAATAGGGAGCTAAAAGCCCGAAAGCTTAATACATAAATTTATCCCGCATTGCGGGTATCCCGGAATTCCGGGAGATTTTGCTATGTCCAGGTGCGTTTCCGCACTAAAAGCAAAAAGCTGATTAAGCTCAGTACTTTTAGACTCCCGGAATACCAATGCGAGGGCGCTCGCAACCGGAGGGGGGCTTGAAGTGCAAACCAAAAATCCAAATTTTATCGACATTTTGATAGGCAAAAGAATTCGTCAAAGAAGAATTGCCATGAGGCTTTCTCAAAAAGCATTAGGAAACTATTTAGGCGTCAGTTTCCAACAAATCCAAAAATATGAAAAAGGCTTCAATCGTGTAAGCGCAGGATGTTTACTCAAAATCGCCCAAAAACTACAAGTTCCCATGAGCTTTTTTTATGCAGACATTGTGACAAAAGAAGATGTCTCAGTAGAAAAAAATGCCTCACACTATGATCAAGAAACATACAGCGAAAAAGAACATTCACTTTTGAAAAATTTTAGAGAGCTCCAGCCGAAAAAACAAAAAGCAATCTTATGGTTGATTTCTGATTAAGCAAAAGCGCACACAAAGCATAAATCCTCCGCATCATTTTACATTTTACGGATCAACGTTTTGATGCTTCTCCACATTTACAGAAAGCAGCCAAATGAAACTTTCAAATTCCCCTCGCACCACTTTGTAAACATAGGTTTGTCAACAATACAGCTTCTTGCCTAGCCAATCTCCCCCAAGCACTTCAGATCACAACACCACAAAGGATAATGTTGCATCAAACGCGACAGATACGTCCTATTTTAAAATATTCTTGCCCCTTCGCTATCCTAAAGTAAGATCACACAAAGCACCGGTCAATCTCACTTCAAAAGCAACTTTCCCCACCCCCACACCCTCTCTCCTCTCTGGTCAACACACCCGCCTCTTCATCCCAACTTCCCCTCCCTCGCTTCATCCCAACTTCCCCCTTCCCTTCATAAACTCTTCACCCCCACACCCTCTCTCCTCTCTCCTCTCTCCTCAACAACCCACCTCTTCACCCCCACACCCTCCTCTCTCGTCAACACCCCCGCCTCTTCATCCCCCACACCCTCCTCTCTCGTCAACACCCCCGCCTCTTCATCCCCCCCAATCTTCTCTCCACATTCCATACCATGATAAAATCATACACCACGCATAAAGTCCCAGCTTCCTTTTTTACATATTTCCGTTTTTACGCTTTTACGCATTTACAGAAAGCAGAAAATCTGTAAAAAATGCATTACACAATAACGTATTCAACAACTGTCATTAAAATCTCGCCTCCCTTTTCATCTAAATCCCCCCTATTTTCACTTAAATCATAGATATAAACTGCCCTATTATTTGTATTGACCAGCATAAAATTTTTTGACAAATTCTAGCCATCAAAAGGGGTTGTAAGAAGCATTTTACGACTTTTAAAAGAATTTTTATTTACATCCAGTGCTTTTTGTAACGTAGAAGAGTACATTTAATTAATTGACTATAAGAAAGTTTGAGATGAGAGAAGCTTTTCGTTTTTCTCATTCAACATTCGCAACGATAACTTATCCTTATAAGTCAATATTTTTTCGTAATACAAAACGCACCAAAAGGAATAGACTTGCGTTGCATATTCACACGCTTATTTTAAAGAAAGATCTCTCAACGCTCATCACACCCATTTTGCAAAACGCCGCCCGTAAAGGAATGGTTAAAGCCCCCATGAAGTGTATAAAATCCATTCAGCCCCCTTATCTTTACGCTTATGGAGAAACAAGTTTACGCTTATGGAAAAACGAGGCTGGCATCATCACAAAAACTCTGCCAGCTCCCAATGTTGCAGACAGCCTTCGGTTCAAGAGACTCTTCATTAAAGGCATGCCTTTCTTGTACAGTTTTGCCCTACATGCCCCCCGCTTATGATGTACAAGCAAGTAATTTTAATTGATTTAATATAAGAGAACTGGTGATGAGAAATTTTTATTATATTCAGCGAAGTGCTTTATGTTAAGAATGGTTATTTATCATTATAAATCAATATATTAATAAAAAAAGAGGCATCATCAAGACGCTTACCTTTTTCTCAAAAAAGGCTTCACACTGAAAGAAAACATCTAAAAGTTAGATAAAAAAAAAAGGTTTGCCTCTAATAAACAAACCTCTCCAGAAAATTATTCACATAACTTTCAAAATTTTAAATTAATCCCTCTAGAAGCAATAAAAACGCTTTAGAAGCACCAAAATGAATACAAAAACTTATTTAACACAATGTTACGAAAAATCAAGAACAAAAATTTTTTATCGTTAATGCTCTAAAAAACGAGGCTTCTTAACCCACGTGGCTCAGCAGTCCGGGGCTTCTCTACAAACGCCTCCAAGCCAATCAATCCCTTCATCTCTCTCAAAAGACAGCATAAAAGGTGCACAGTACAAGTCTTCGCTAAAAAAAATATCAATCGCCAGCGCTCATAAAAGCCAGCGTTAGTATAAAAGATCAGATTATCGAACAATCTTGCTAAAATGTCTTCCCAATAAATAAAAAAGAAGCGGATTTTTAAATATTCCGCCTCTTTAACAATAAAAATTACGATGAGGATTATTAAACAAATTCGAAACTATGAAGGGAACCAACTTGATAACAACTCATACCTTACAGGATCATCGGCACATTGCCCACCACCACATTCCAGTATGGTAGAAATCAAATTTGCCGCAATCAAAAATACAAATAAGAAACTTGCTGCTTTACTCAAGACTGGAAAAGGAGAAAATTCTTTGAACTTGTGTGCCAATTCGCCTAAAATCATGACAAATGAGACAGCAAAGATACAAAGGACAGAAATAATGAAAGCCCAAGTATAAAAATGCAATCCAAAGAACGTTGAACCGTATCCTAAATCATCGGGTGTGATATGCAAAAACACTTGTCGTGCTGCCACAGCACTGGTTACCATACAACCGAGAATAACCATACCATAATGGGTATTTTTCACCTTATGGTGAATATTGAGCAAGAACCCACAACCTGCCAGTATCAATCCAACGCGCTGCAGCAAACAAAGGGGACAAGGTAACTCAAACTTTACCAATTGATAATAAAAAGCCACCACCAAGACAATGGATAACCCAAAGAGTCCTAGCGTATTCATAAAGATGACGAAGTGAGGGTTTTTTTGTTCAACATGTTCCATGGCTATTCTCTCAAAAAGATAAATTTAAAGTAGAAGTTGCGTGATGATTGAAAGTGAGAAGAATGACAACGAATAAAATTGCCCACAAAGCATAACTTATATTTTTTTTACCACACATAGTCGTTACAGCAGTACCTAAAGCGATTAAAAATGGAAGAAACATAGCTTTTAAATCTCCTTTACATCCGTTGTTTAACTCTTATTTATTTCAGCGTTCACCATATTACAAAATTGGGCAAAAAAGAGACCATGGATTTATTATTCACAATTCGTCATTCGCGATTGATATTGCCATTATATTTAAGGGAAAAAACGATATAATCGCTAAGAAACAGATCGCAACAAAAGCGTTAAAAGCACAAAAGCGTTGATTATTCGCTTCCCCTTAATATCAGCCATTGTTAAATATATATTGACAATTATAAAGATTATATCCCCCCACTCACAAAAGAATCACTTGAACAACAAAATAAATAGGCTTTGAAATCGAGAGATATACATCTCTTTATTTCTCAAAAGAATATCCTTATTTCTCAAAAGAATATCCTCACTTTGCAACGCATTTCCGCCATAAAAATCTCTTTTTCTCATAAGCAATGTTTCAAATTGCAACAGATTTTATATCATATGGTGATCTTGTTTATTTTAGCAAATAAAAAGTAAGACATTTTTTTAAAAAACTTATAATCAATGTATTTTTCCCAATATATTTTTCCCTTTTACAATGCCGCAAGCTTAACAGCCTCATGGATCCAACACCACCCCTTAACACCTCTCCTCAAAATTCATCTCCCCCCAAAAAAAGAAGTGCTTCATGCCTTCAATACTTTAGTTTTTCATCTCTTGGTCTCCCCCTTTAAATTTTTAGCTTTCCACCTTATTTGAAAAATAACTGTTTCTCTGTCATCAATTGGCTTTGCAAAGAGAATATAAAACTTTAAAAAAATAATGATAAAGAATCGCATTGAACCTTTGAAAAGGATAGTGAATGATGAAAAAATCATGTGATGTCGCGATTTTAATGGGGAGCCAATCGGATTGGCAAACGATGTGCCATAGTGCAGATATTTTGACGAGTCTTGGTATTTCTCATAGTTCGCATATTGTCTCAGCACACCGAACTCCTGAACGCCTTTATCAATTTGCAAAAGAAGCAAAAGAAGCAGGGTTTAAAGTTTTAATTGCCGGAGCGGGGGGTGCAGCGCATCTTCCAGGTATGTTAGCAGCCCTTACTCCTCTTCCTGTTTTTGGCGTTCCAGTGCATTCTCATTCTCTTTCTGGTCAAGATTCTTTGCTTTCAATCGTGCAAATGCCAGCAGGGATACCCGTTGGCACATTAGCAATTGGCAAAGCAGGCGCAATTAATGCAGCACTTTTAGCCGCAGCCGTTATGGCCGTTTATGACCATGATCTCGCCCAACGATTAGAAGATTGGCGTCAACAACAAACAGCCAATGTTGCCCAAACGCCTGTAACGGAGGTTTAAAATGGCACCGTTTTTCAACGCCCCCTCAGCCAACACTACTCCCTCAGCCAACACTGCCCCTTCAGCCAACGCCGCCCCCTCAGCCAACACTACCCTCTCCTCCAACGCCACCCCTTCAGCCAACGCCACCCCTTCAGCCAACGCCACCCTCTCCTCCAACGCTACTCCCTCAGCCAACACCACTCCCTCCACCATGTTACCTCCAGGCAGCGTCATTGGTTTAATCGGGGGCGGACAATTAGCACGGATGCTCGCCATAGCGGCCGCAGAATTAGGATTTCGAACCGTTATTTTTTGCCCTGAGGCCGATTGCCCAGCCGCTCAAACAGCAAACAACCATATTGTTTCCTCCTATGACGATACATCAGCTTTAGATCATTTTATTTCTCAATGTGATGTTGTCAGCTATGAATTTGAAAATCTTTCTCTTCAAACGGTTCAATATGTAGAAAAGAGTAAGCCTGTTTATCCTTCTTCCAAAGCATTAGAGATCACACAAGATCGACTTTTTGAGAAGCAATTTTTGCGTGATCAAGGGATTGGCACCGCGTCATGGCACGCTATTGACAATTCTTCTTCTCTTCTTTCCGCTCTTGATACTTTAGGCGGACGTGGTCTTTTAAAGACGCGTCGTTTTGGTTATGACGGAAAAAACCAGATCAAGCTTGATCACCCCAATGAACAAACCCTTGACGAAGCCTTAAGGACTTTTCAGGAACAGCCTTGTATTTTGGAAGAAATAGTTCCTTTTTTATCGGAAATTTCGGTTCTTTCTGCCCGCACAAAACAAGGGGAACATATTTTTTATGATTGCCCTGAAAACCAACACAAACACGGAATTCTTCATAAATCCTTTGTTCCATCCCATATTCCACTTGACGTGCAAAAAGCAGCTCAAGAAATCAGCTTAACAGTCATGGATGCCCTCGATTATGTTGGTGTTCTTTGTATTGAGTTTTTTGTCTTAACGGATGGTCATCTTTTAGTGAATGAATTAGCGCCGCGTGTCCATAATTCTGGTCATTGGACACAAAAGGCATGCATAACTTCACAATTTGAACAGCATATCCGTGCTATTTGCGGACTTCCCTTAGGCAGTCCCTATCGCCATAGCGATTGCCAAATGACCAATCTTCTTGGTAACAATTTTAGCACGTTAAAATATTTTCTAAAGCAAGAGCACACCTCGATCCATTTATATGGCAAAAGCACTGTTCACCCCCACCGCAAAATGGGGCACGTCATCCAATTATTGGGACCAGCCAACAAATCTTAAGCCCACATACATACAAATGCTTTTTCACACTATCCCCCAATGAACTGAAAAAACAAAGCTTCACCCCACACCGATATCCAGCGGCTTCAACAGCGCCCCTAACCTTTTAATTCGCCCTGAAAGGGCGTGAAGCCCTCCTACAAGCTCCTTCTCTTCCATGCCCCCACCCTCAAAGATACAAAACCACACCAATCAACAATCCAACAGCTCCTCCTCCTTTTCTCAAAAAAGTCCCCCCACGACTAAAAGCAATTCGCCAGCCCCCAAGTTCATCACCCCTCCACCTTCCACCGCATAAATATTCCCCCATAACATACGCTGCCCCTTCATTTTTCTTTTAATGCCAATCTTTAGGCCTTTTAATTCCAACCTTTAGAGGATAAACTTACCTCTTGCAGCCTATAGAGAGCATTCTAACAATGCGTTCTCATTGCCTCTAGTCTCCCTTCTTGTGTTCATTCTTTCACAAAAGTGCCAAGCGCCGCTCCGCACCACCCCTTGAGTTTCATGTCAAAGATATAATTACAGTACTAAGCTTATCCATCATAGCAATATCCTCTCTCCCCTCATAAGGCGATATTACCTGTGTCGTATTTTCTAGAGCTTGAAGCGTCTCTCCTTATTTCATTTCGCAATAAAGCTTAAAATAGCAGATAAACATACAACTACACACCGAAAGAAAACCGTAAATTTAGCTTACACTCTAAAACAACAACCGTTTAAAATATCACTCACTTTAATATCTGTAATATTTGTCACCTTCGTTATGTCTATCGCCTTCGTTCTTTCCCCTATAAAATTACGTTATTCAAATTTGAGCGCCTAACCGCGCTCAAGGACGAAGATTCCTGTGCCGATCTGTCAACAATCAAGCTTTTCTTAAGTAAATTCAACCGGCTAAACACTTCAATATTAAATGCCTCTTCGCCTGTAGTTTAGTGATAAAATATAATTGTACTCACAAAACGAATCTTTTATACAGCGGCACGAAAAATTGTACATGCCTCATAATAATAAAGGGAAGATGCGCTACAGACGTAGCAAGTCATTCGTATTATCATTTTAACAAGTACAGAAATCTTTTTTCATTTCATAAAAATAGTCTGAGAAACTGAGTTATTCGCTTTATCAAAAAACAAAACCCTCAAGAAACAAACGAATATCAACATGACAAAACCAAACCTATCAAATGCATCACCAAAAGAACAAAATGATACATCTTCTCAATGGGACTTAGTCCTCGATATCCAAAAAGAAGTTAAGGAAACATTAAAGGCTGGTGTTGTTTCACTGAGAGAGTTTATATTCATAATTTTTATAAGCGTCTGTTTATACATTTTCCTCTCAATATTAGGCAGTGCGGATAAACCTCAGATGAATGTAGCAACTGCAATCGGGCTGATATGCGCATTAATTCTGTACGGTTCGATACCAATCTTTTTGGTGCTACGGATCATAGTAAAGAAGAAACTGAAAAAAGTAATGAAACAACTAGACGAAGCGGTTGCTAATCAAAATACAATAAGGAGAGAAAATGACTGAAGCTATAATATTAGGACGCATTCTAGGGATCATTGTCGGTTGTGCAATAATAACATTATCCGTTTGGCTTGTTTATTCTACCATTAAATATCGAAAACTGTACCGTAAAGCGCTTACAGGACTAAACTTAGCAATTCAAAAATGGAATAAAGAAATTAATAAATAAAAAAAATCGTGAAAAACGTGGTATTAAAATACCATAATTCTTATTTTCATATTTCTAGACGTATTTAATGTGATTCCCAGTTATTGAAGGCCCATATTGAGGGTATGAGATTTTTCATAAGGGGACGTTTGAAACTATAGGCACGGCGTACACAAATACAAGAAACAATTCCAACGGCGCCCCCTCTTCCCCCACTTCAAGCATTTCAGCCGGCGCACGTACCTGACAGGGCTTCACGAGCCCCCACAAACAAGCCTCTTGCGTTTTAAGAAGCCCCCGCCCTTAACGACAAAAAAACCACACCAACTTCAACAATCCAACGGCTCAACAGCGCTCCTGATCTTTCAACACTCCCTAACAGAGCTTATTTGTTTAAAGCTGAAAAGGCTTTTACTTTTTTCCACTCTTTGTGCTTTTTTGTGTCCTTTTTTTACGAGAAAATTTTTACCTTCAAGGCAACCATTAACACACCCTAAGGAATTTGTAAGGGATATACCCTTGACAAGAATAAGACTTCTTGTTAAATCTCTCCTACTTTTTTTGCAATTTTCACTTATCGTTGTGCTAATGAAGTGGTTAGTGCGTACCTTAAGAGTGCGCTTTTCTTTTTGTGATCACAGTGAAAAAGTGTATCGTGTGATGTTATAATGCAAGTACGATATCGCAATGCAATGCTCATAGAGTAAGCAGTCTATTGGGGTTGTGGTATTATATTTTAGTGTTGTATTATAGTATTATAGTGTTGTGTTACGTAAACTATTTAAACGGTGAATATGATGAAAATTAAAAATTCGCTTAAAGCACTAAAAGAGCGCCACCGTAACAATCGTTTGGTGCGTCGTAAGGGTCGTGTTTATATTCTGAATAAAACGAACCCACGTTTTAGAGCACGTCAGGGCTAATTCTTTTAGGGCTAATTTCTTTAAGGTCAATGTTTTTATGCCTACTTTGATTGTAGGCTTAAAAATTTTTTCTTGCGTTTTTTTGGTTATAAGTCCGTTGATTACAAGTCTAGTATTTGATAATATTTGGTGATTTATCTTTTGGGGGCTTGTTTTTATGGATTCTTTTATTTTTTTTAAAGCCTTTCGATTTTTTCAGCTGCGTTTTTTCTGTATTTTTCAGCGCGCGTTTTTTCTTTTTTTTGTTGGCGTTTTTTGTTTTGTTCCCTCGAGCTATGGGCAAAGTCCTCCTTCTCTTCCTGAAGATCGGCCTTCTCCACAATCGCTTTTACCGTTAGATGATCTTATTCCCAATTCTCCTCCCCCTTCCTCAACGCCCTCCGATTCTGATTCCTCGGCGGTTATTCTTGAAGATCTTGACAAAGAGCAGCTTTCCCATGTTGACAGAGTTAAGCAACGCAAAGAAGCAGAAATTTCACGTTTACTCAAAGAATTGAAATATTGTGCTGATGTTGCTAAAGCGAAAAAGATCAGTCAACAACTTCAACATTTATGGTCCCAATCGGGGAGTGAGACGATTGATCTTTTAATGTCATGGGCTGAAAATGCACTCAACAGCGATGATTATGGACTTGCGCTTGATTATATTGACAATGCTCTTGCACTTTTACCTACTCATTCTGAAGCTTGGGTAAGGCGTGCTTGGATTCACATTCAACTAAACGATTTCAAGCTTGCCCTGCTTGATCTCAACCATGCTCTTGAACTTGAGCCGCGCAATTATAGTGCTTTTTTTGAACTTGGCGTTGTCATGGAAGCAACGGAGCGTCCAAAACTTGCTCTTAAAGCTTATGAAACAGCATTGGATTACTATCCACAAATGCGCAGAATTCAAAAGCGCGTGCAAGCTCTGTTAGACGAACAATCACCCCAAGCTCTTTAAAACCATTCAAGAACGAGACACTTTACGGCATGCTTTCAAACCTAGATAAGACGCAAGCCTGCTTCACATTCCACTCAATAAACTAAAAGCCCCCTGCTTATAACCACACCCCCACACACACAATTGACAGTGCCTTTTTTTGAAACTTAGCCAGCAACAGAGCGTCCAAAACTTGGCTCTTAAGATTGATGAAACAGCATTGGATTACACTCCACAAATGCGCAGGATTCAAAAGCGCGTGCAAGCTCTGTTAGACGAACAATCACCCCAAGCTCTTTAAAACCATTCAAGAACAAGACACTTTACGGCATCCTTTCAAACCTAGATAAGACGCAAGCCGGCTTCACATTCCACTCAATAAACTAAAAGCCCCCTGCTTATAACCACCCCCCACACACAATTGACAGTGCCTTTTTTTGAAACTTAGCCAGCAACAGAGCGTCCAAAACTTGGCTCTTAAGATTGATGAAACAGCATTGGATTACACTCCACAAATGCGCAGGATTCAAAAGCGCGTGCAAGCTCTGTTAGACGAACAATCACCCCAAGCTCTTTAAAACCATTCAAGAACGAGACACTTTACGGCATCCTTTCAAACCTAGATAAGACGCAAGCCGGCTTCACATTCCACTCAATAAACTGCCCCTGCTTATAACCACACCCCCACACACACAATTGACAGTGCCTTTTTTTGAATTTGGACTTTTTTTGTATTACAGGCAGCGTCCAAACATTTCCAATATACTTCCTTCAGAATTTCTTCTCATAGCAAGCAAACGCTTCACGCTTGAGTCCTCTTCAGCCGTTTCTTCTTTTCACACCTTCCATCATGGATAAAAAAAATTTGTAAACACGATCCTCAAAAAATACTTTTTTAAAAAAGCTTACAACATCGCTTAGCGCCTCTGATAAACTATCATCATCTGTTTTTTATTTTTAAGCTTCAACCATAGCAGCACATACCGTATCGGCTCTCCTCCAACCCTCAAAGTTGATAAAACAGCCCTGAAATACTCCCCACGAGGCAAAAACTTCAAAGAAGCAATATCAATTGAACAAACATTCTTGAATAAGAAATATTCCCTTCAAAGCTCCCCGAAACATTCCCCCCGAAACATAAAAATCAAGCGATTGCCAATGCATATCCTCCCCACACCTTAAAGCACGAAGTCTCTTAACCCACTTCGGACTGTAAACAATCCGAATTCTAGTAGACTTCACTTGGTTTCCCACATATGGGATTTTCTTAAACTTAAGGACATTGACCACACACATAAAAACATTGAACCTATCAAGGATAGCAACCTTATATTGCCAGTAAATAACAGTATGTTACGCCATAACAGGATAAAATTTGATACCATCACGCCTTTCTATGCACGTTTTCATCTCCCAGTATACTCACTTTTCCTATTTTCCTTTAAATTGAAACAAATCTTTCTATTGGGTATAGACCACCAACACCCATTTTAAAATCTGTCATTTTAACGCTTTTACCAAGTTGAAAATCATCCAATGACTTGATATGAGGCGTTAATTTGTCAGAAGGTATATATGGGCAAACTGCTTGAAAAGTATTATCTTCAAATTGCAAACAATACCGACGACGAGCTAAATATTTAGCTGCTATAATTTTCTTTTTATTTTCTAATTTCCAAGCCCCTATTTTAGAGGGATGAATATCTAATTTTTTAGCATTTTCAGTTTTGAAACAATGGATACTATCAGTGTCACAATAGATAAAATTTTCAAGTCCAATTTTGTAAATAGACTCAATTAAAAACATACGAGCATAGCTTCCAGCAAATAAAGAAATTGGCAAATAACCACATTTTTGGAATATTGTTTCACCCCAAATAAATCTAAGAACATCATTTTCAAATTCGATATATCTTTTAAATCTATGAGGACGTTCAGCCATTTTTCCACATAATGAATTAAGAAACATTTTTCCTATTCTGCTGATTGTTTTATCTGAAGAATTTTTCAATTCAAAAAATTCATCAATATAATCAGTAAAAAGGTCATCTCTTGCTTGAAAGAGATAACCATCTAATAATTCCAAATTTTGGTAGTGATAAGATTGTTTAAACAATTCAAATTCTTGTAATGTTAACATGAATATTTTTTTATGTTCACATTCGTGTTCAGATAAAATTTGTAAATATTCAACACCCCCAGATGATGATTGTCTGTTATTATTTAAAATAGGTATTTTGTTTTCTCTTAATTCTGCTGAATTTATATAAAATCTTTGAAGACCTAGAGGGTGTAAGTCATTAGTTTCAATTTTACCTTTTTTATAAAGAGGTGCCCCTATAGGTAATTGTTTTAACATCATAGCAGGGCCCATACTATTGACATCATAAATTTCAATTTCTTTATTTATGAATTTACCCATATATCTATTAAAAAAACAAAAACCACCGTCATTTGCTTTTCTAAAAATATAATCATCACCTTCTTCTAAAGATGGGAATAAATATGTTTCTACTTTAATTTTTGTAAATTTTTTAAACATTTTTTCTGACCATACAGCTTTAGCATCAGCTGCAAAAGTCATTTTATTTCTTCCCCATTGGAGTCTTTTTTTGAGAGCAATGGCTAATCCCTTGCTTTCATTCACACAGCAATCGATATCATTTTGATGAATAATAACATCATCAATGCACTCAAAGAGAGAAGATTCACTTTGTTTTAAATCGGTAAAAGCTGTTATTATGTCTTGCAAAGGAACTAAAAATAACTCTAATGAATCGAATAGATAAACTCTTTTTGATTTATTTGATTGAAATGAAAATTCCGATCTAAGAACTCTATCATTTTGCGAGATAAAATCATAAAATTTAGGTGTTATAAGATCATTTTGATTAAAATGACACCATGATCGAATAATAGCATAATCATAGTTTAGGTTATAAGCATAAAATCTTGTACTGTTTTCTATTTTTTTCACAAATTCTAAAAAAAGTCTAACAGGATCACCATCGTTTATTGTAAAAACAGTGATATCTGTTAGATCTTCAACATTAACAATTGAAACCATATAGGGCTTAACAGGTTCTTTAATTGTCGCCTTGAAAGTAAAAGTATATAATTTTCTAAAGTTGATAAGTCTCATGTTTCCTCCCTTTTTAGATTTTATCACCTCTTTATTGTGTTTGCTTCATTCTAAAGACAAAAAATATTTATCTTTTACTATATTTCGCTCTTCACGAACACTCTCATAGCCTTCACCCCATGATTGGAGATACCTTTTTACACTTAGAAAATCATAGAAACGAAAAGCGTTCACAATTTGCCCTCAAAGTTGATAAAACAGCACTGAAATATTCCCTACAAGGAAAAAACTTCAAAGACGCAATATCAGTTAAACAAACATCCTTAAATAAAAAATATTTCCCCTTCAAAGCTCCCCAAAGTATTCCCACAAAACATAAAAATCAAGCGATTGCCAATAAACCGTTCTGCGTCACTCAACTACCCGCCCCCACTCATATTTTTTGCTTTTTTTACTTTGAATAAGCCATCCATCATACAGCTATTTTCAACAACCACCACCAGCAAGGTTATAAAAACTCTCCTGAAAAACTTTATGAAAAAGAAGAGATCGAGGTTATTTTATCTCTAGCAGAAACTCTGAAATTGTTTTATATTAAGGAGGGTGTTCTGCGCTTCTCGACAGGAAATAACGTATTCCTGAGACCTTAATGATCTCCAAGGGAGCTGTCCCTGATCAAGCCCGTGGGCTTTTTCATATGGCGCCCACCTATTTGTATAGGTTCCCGGGATCAGCTTTTTCCATCGGCTGTTGTGGATCACCCTTTATTTGTATAACTTTTTTGCATAAAAATTTTTCCAGCTAAAATTGAGAGCGTCCTTTTACATAAGACCAATGACGATACTCTCTTTTCAAGAAATAAAAATGACGAGGGGCTTTATTTTATAAAACAGACAGCACTGACAAAATAATCCCCTCTGTGAATCTGCTTCATCCCTTCGCACGCAAGCAACGCAAAAGCGGCTTGTTGCACCAAGATACCCCCTAAAGAGCACACACTTTTTTTCATGCTTTTTTTCATGAGCACAGCTCTTGTCCTAACAGAGATTTACAAAACGCCAACAATGGATAAAATATCAGCATCTTATAAAACAATTGACGAGACAATGACACAAAATCCCCTCTGTGAATCTGCTTCACCCCTTCGCACGCAAGCAACGCAAAAGCGGCTTGTTGCACCAAGATACCCCCTAAAGAGCACACACTTTTTTTCATGCTTTTTTTCATGAGCACAGCTCTTGTCCTAACAGAGATTTACAAAACGCCAACAATGGATAAAATATCAGCATCTTATAAAACAATTGACGAGACAATGACACAAAATCCCCTCTGTGAATCTGCTTCATCCCTTCGCACACAGCAACGCAAAAGCGGTTTATCGCGTCGTGATGCTCTTTTAACAGAAGAGCGTGCACTCTTTTCGCAACGTGCTTGTTGCCACTTTATTGAATACCTTGAAAAGAAGGGAACCGATTTTTCACGCCTCATTTTAGCAGGCTATTGGCCCATTAAATCGGAAATTGACCCGCGTCCTTTACTGGATGCTGTAGCGTTACGCGGTGGGCATTTAGCCTTACCAGCAGTTCTTGATTCCACCACCATGATTTTCCGTGCATTTTCGCCCAGCACGATTTTAGAGCCCATGCGTTTTGGCACCTTTGGTCCCAGTGCAGACAATAGCGTTGTTGTCCCCAATAATATTATTGTTCCGCTTTCTGCGTTTGATCGTCACTGTCACCGTCTTGGCTATGGAGGAGGATACTATGACCGTGCTGTTGAAGCTCTTGAAAAACAAGGGCATCAAATGACATTATGGGGCATAGGGTTTTCATGTCAGGAGGTTTTCTCTATTCCCGCAGCAGAACATGATCTACAGGTACAAGGAATTTTTACAGAAAAAGGTTTCTTAAAATGTTAAAGTGTGATTAAAGCGCCTATGCGTTTTTTATTTTTAGGTGACATTGTTGGTAGCACAGGCTGTAAAGCTGTTTTTGAACACCTTCCTCAACTGATTGAGAAATGGCAGCTTGATTTTGTTGTGGTAAATGGTGAAAATGCCTCTGGTGGTTTTGGTCTTAAGCAAGAGACATATCAAGATCTTTTGATGACCGGTGTTGATGTTGTCACCACGGGCAATCATGCTTTTTCTCACAAAGAAGCATTGCAGTATGCCCATGAGAGTGATCGTTTTTTACGCCCTGCCAATTTTTCGAAAGAAACTCCCGGAAAAGGTGCTGGTGTTTTTACGGCAAAAAATGGCGCCCGTGTTCTTGTCGCCAATCTGTTGGGCAACGTTTTTATGCCGTGCAAAGTAGAAGATCCATTTGAAACAGCGGAAAATATTCTTCTTGCCTGTTCGTTGATGGAGCAAGCCGATACGATTATTTTTGACTTTCACGCAGAAACGACAAGCGAGAAGCAATGTTTAGGCCATTTTCTTGATGGTCGTGTGAGTGTTATCGTTGGCACACATACGCACATTCCCACGGCTGACGCGCAGATCTTAGAAGGTGGGAGCGCCTATTTAACAGATGCAGGCATGTGTGGAGATTATAACTCCTCTCTTGGAATGGATAAAGAAGAACCCTTACACCGTTTTCTTTATAAGACGAAGCAAGACCGTTTTGAACCGGCGTGTGGTCCCGCCACCCTTTGTGGTTTAGCGGTTGAGATTTCAGATCGCACCGGTTTAGCAGAAAAGGTCTCAGCGGTACGGATTGGTCCTCATTTAAAGCCTGAAGTTCCGGATTTTTGGTAGCTTCTTTTAAGCCGCCCCTTTGATGATCGCTCTCCACTGTGCGCCCTTTGGATGATTGCTCTCCAAGATTTCCTTTTGAGAACTCTATTTGGCAAGATGATTTTTCAAGCCCTTCCCAAATCCTAAAAACACCCCGCCCTCCAATTTGCCTAATACAGCAACTTTTCTAGCACAAATAAGTCACTCTTTTTAAAAGGATAAAAGATAAAGGATAAAAATTTTCGTGATTTTTAAAATGATGAGAAGGAGGTTTTATTTGGACATTTCTGCGGGGGGGGGGGAGGAGAAATGTTAACCCCCTTCTCTAGAAAAAGCTTTATATAATAATTTATTATTTAGCAAGAGCCTCTTTAATTTTTTTTTGATTCTAACGAAAATTTAATCTTAAAATTGCTTTCTGCTTTTTAGGTTTGAGCTCTCTAAAACTTTTCAAAAGGATATGCTCTTCTTTACTTCCGATTCTTTCATCACAGTAATACAAAGCATTTTCTTTTGTTGAGAGATCAGCGTAAAAAAAGGCAATAGGAACATTGAGAATATCGGCAATTTCTTGTAAACGCCCAGCTCCTATACGATTAGAGCCTTTTTCATATTTTTGGATTTGTTGAAAAGTCACACCTAACTGACTGCCTAATTTCTTTTGCGACATTCCGATCATTGTTCTTTTAAAGCGAATTTTTCTGCCTATCGAAATGTCGTTAAAGTGTGGATTTTTAGCTTTCACTTCAAGCTCCCCTACCGGTTGCGAGCGCCTCTTATGCGTATTCCGGGAGTCAAAAACACTGAGTTCAGTCAGCTTTTTTGCTTTTAGTGCTAGAGCGCACTTGGACATGGCAAAAACTCCCGGAATCTCGCGATACTTATAAAGCAGGCTAATGTTTCATCTTGGATTTTCAGGCTTTGGGTTCCACCATTCAACCACACTGTACGACGAGAACCCTGGTGCTTGTTCATAAAATAATTTCTGGAGACCAGCAATAAAATTTAAAACAGTGTTTCTTATCTCATGAGACAATCAAACACAAAAATGCCTTCTGTTTCTTAGGTTTGAGCTCTCTAAAACTTTTCAAAAGGATATGCTCTTCTTTACTTGAAATCCTTTCATCACAGCAATACAAGACATTTTCTTTTGTTGAGAGATCGGAGTAGAAAAAAGAAATAGGAACATTGAGAATATCAGCAATTTCTTGTAAACGCCCAGCTCCTATACGATTAGAGCCTTTTTCATATTTTTGGATTTGTTGAAAAGTCACACCTAACTGACTGCCTAATTTCTTTTGCGACATTCCGATCATTGTTCTTTTAAAGCGAATTTTTCTGCCTATCGAAATGTCGTTAAAGTGTGGATTTTTAGCTTTCACTTCAAGCTCCCCTGCCGGTTGCGAGCGCCCTCGCATTGGTATTCCGGGAGTCTGAAAGTACTGAGTTCAGTCAGCTTTTTTTGCTTTTAGTGCTCATCGCACCTGGACATGGCAAAAACTCCCGGAATCCTGGGAAACCCACAAGAGTAGGCTAATCTTATGTACTGAACTTTAGGGCTTTCAGACCCTACTGATCGTTGCGTAGACGACCAAAGTTACAGTGTTATTTATAAAGTAATTTCATGAAATTAGCAATAAATTTAAAACAGTGTTTTTATCTCATGAGACAATCAAACACAAAATTGCTTTCTGCTTTTTAGGTTTAAGCTCTCTAAAACTTTTCAAAAGGATATGCTCTTCTTTACTTGAAATCCTTTCATCACAGCAATACAAGACATTTTCTTTTGTTGAGAGATCGGAGTAGAAAAAAGAAATAGGAACATTGAGAATATCAGCAATTTCTTGTAAACGCCCAGCTCCTATACGATTAGAGCCTTTTTCATATTTTTGGATTTGTTGAAAAGTCACACCTAACTGACTGCCTAATTTCTTTTGCGACATTCCGATCATTGTTCTTTTAAAGCGAATTTTTCTGCCTATCGAAATGTCGTTAAAGTGTGGATTTTTAGCTTTCACTTCAAGCTCCCCTGCCGGTTGCGAGCGCCCTCGCATTGGTATTCCGGGAGTTGAAAGAGCTGAAACTTGACTCAGCCTTTTGCTTTTAGTGCTAGAGAGCACCTGGACATAACAAAAGCTCCCGGAAATCCGGGATATCCATAAAGCTGGATAAATACGTGTCTCAAGTTTAGGGTCTTTCATTCCCTGTTGATCGCTGCGTAGACGACCAAAACATTCTCTTACCAATAAAGTAATTTCATGAAATTAGCAATAAAATTTAAAAACAGTCTTTATTTGTATTTTTATCAGAGGCAGATAACCTCTCATTTTTGATTAAATTATGTGTGAACGAAGTGAGCTCTATTTATTGAAATAAGTATAAGATCATTATCAGGAGATGCTAGACGTAGTAAAAACCTTTCATAGGCATCATGAGCAAACAAGCAAAGAAATATCATGATGATACCATCAATGACCATTGCTGTTTGGTGTTCATAGGGAGCAACTCTCGCTGTGTATCCGAAAAAAAGAAAAAATAGGAATAAAGCCAAGCCACCAGCAAAGAAGTTTAAGAAGGCAAAAACTGGTTTACGAATGAATAATAAAATAAGGAAGATTGCGTAAAGCAACCTTTTAAATATCACAGCCAATATTCTACGTATTATCTTGAACACCCCCACGCATTATAATTGATAAGATACTCTTTTTATGTCTTGATTTTTTTGGTGTTTGTATTCTTAGCAGAAATATCGTTTATGACTTTCTCCCATTTTCAAGCCACTGTACTATAAAAATGTACTATAAAAATAATTTATCTCTAATTATATCATCCAAAAATACAACAATATTTTATTCATTTTAACTAAAAACAAGTGCTTTATTAAGAAGAAAAGCTATTTTCATTAGTAAGAGCTGTTAAATCCTTACGTCTAAAATAGATAGAGCGTCCACAACGGATAGGGAGCTCTCCTTGCACGAGAATAATCTGTTCGTCTTTTCGCATTTCTTGTATTATTTCATGTGGATATATTAAGGGTCTTTGTCGCAAACTTAAATGCTCTGTTCCTTCTATACCTGATGTTCCCAGAGTTATGCTTGAATCTTTCACTTCAATGGTCATTTGACCACATGCCTTAGATATATTTTCAGCAGTTTTAATATCTTTTATTGCGGCATAGCTTACAAAAGCACAATTTTCAAACCACGTCATAACGCCTAACGAACCGAAATAACGTTCTATTTGCTCTACAGACTCGTAAAAAAGCATGAGAGATATGCCATATTTGCGTCCACGATCACGTGCTTCTTCTAAAATGTTCATATATCTTAAAAGATCAGCATTATCTAAAATAAAGAGCACTCTTTTTGCATAATTACCATTAGCAGCCTCCATAGCTCTGAGAAAAGAGCCAACAAGGACACGCCCAACACCTGGATAAGATTTTAAAATTTTTGAGGGGATATTTAGAAAAATATCAATATTTCCCTTTGTTATATCGGTAGTTTTAAAGTCATAACCACTGATAAGATCTGCATAATTAGAGAGGGAAAGCCATTGTATATCTTTTGCAGCAGTAGAATAGACATCTGAGAAAGTTTGCGCCGCCATATTTGTAAAAACGCCAAGGGTTTCACGAATAAATTGGGATGAAGAATTTGATCGTATAGATTGCAATTTTCCAATCACGGACGGTTCTGGCATTGACATGATCGTATGAAGGGTTTTTAAGTTTTTTTCCTGTAATGTGTATTCATCAGAAAAGACCACATGCGCAAGTATTCCTGTTAACAAATTATGTGCGTGTGATACAAAGAATTGGTCTGTCGAAGTTGATTTGTAGTTTTCAGAAAGAAGGAGTCTAGCAACTTCAACCACACCCGCTTCTCTTTCATAAAAGGGGAGATTTTCATCTAACAGCCAATCTAAAGGATTAAAAGTTTCTGTTAAAGAACCATGGGGGTCAAGAACGTATACTTTTCTGTTTGACAGCTGCCTTGTTTTTTTTACCATTGGAGCGATTTCAGTTGAAGGGTCAAAAACGACCAGTGGACCGGAATATTTGAGACAAGTTGGAATAACATTACTGGTTGTTTTATAACCACCAGAACCAGCAAAAAATAACATATGAGTTGAATCAAAATTAAGTTTGTATGTCAACAATGGCTGTCTACCACCTTTTCCCCATGTTGTTTTGTCTTTAGGATTAAAAGGGACATCTTTAACAATATCTTTGTCGACTCTATAGCGCTCTCCTATGACGACTTCACCATCACGAGGAAAAATCTCTTCAATCTTTTTCATACTCATCCATTGAACACCACCAAAGATCGTATTTTTTGAAATTTTCAAAGGTGAAGCTTTAGGTAATGATAGTTTTATCGTGTAACCAAGGATAACAATGCCAACAATAACACCCCCTAAAACCATCCTATCAAAGAAAGGAAAAACATCCGCCCATGTCATATTATTTTGACCTACATAGGGACTAAGTCTGATATATTCATTTGCACTATAATAAGTTGCAAACAAACCAAAGATGATCATGGACGAAATAGTGATATTTTTTCTGGTATGCCTTTTTTGTAATAAGATGAATGAAGAACATGAAAGTGCAATAAGGATTAAAATATCCAGTGGCTTTGATCTTACAAACCAATAAGCATCAGGCGTCGTTCCATTTTCTGTAATGTTATTGATGGTTATATTGACCAAAAAAGCTACAATGATTGAAAAGATGAGTGGCAATGCTAAAAATATAATCTGTTTTTTGTCTAATTTATTGACCATTTTCCCCCCTGCATACCAGAAAAAGCTTCTCTTCCTATTTTTTTCGAAGTTTTTATATTTTTTGAATTTTTATCAAGTTTTGAAACGTAAAGCAAACCATCTTAAGATGAAAGACTTATCTGCCTCTCTAAGACAGGCTTTTATAAAAAGCTCTCCTAAACTAATTTTTTCAAAAATTTTTCCAAAGTTTCTTTGATGCTTCACGCGCTATTTAAATTTCTTACTTAACTCTTTTACGACACTGTATACGCTTCTTAACAGAAAAAAAACCCAATAACAATACGCATTAGTGTTCACTGAAAAAAAGCGCGGTTTATCATGTTGTGCCGTAAAACATCGTTGTTCAGAGCCCTGATATAAGGCATGTAAAACTTCACATATTTAAGTGTTTTTAGAGTGTGTAATAAATGGGCGTGACTTGCCCCGTAGAGCCTTGTAAAGTGGACTACATGAATGGTCAGGAGTAGGTCAAACCGCGCCAACAGAATCCGAACTTTTTACAAAACAGACCTTAAGTCAAGAATATGCATCCTTTAGAGCGGGAGAAAAACAAAGACAAGAAAAAGCACGCAAATCAGGCGTCATGACAAGCCCTCCTACTCTGTTTTATGAGATGCATTTGCCTCTAGTCCATGGAGTGCTTTATCGGCACCCCATTAACAATGCCATCCTCAGCTTTTAAAGAATGAAGCTACTTTTTTGTTATGGTCGTCTTTTATAGGTTTTCCATGTTCATTTTTTCATCAATTAAAGAGATTACATCGCCCTTTTCATCAATACCCGTGCCCAAGAGTTCTACTAAACTTCCATGGATTGCGAGATTTTAAAGGATTACACTCCGGATTCTTGTCATGTACTATACACCATTCTATGTAAGCAGGGCCATTCTGAAAATCTTCAGGATCATTATAAAGAACTTTTTTTTCAAGTTGATTTGCACCAGACTTTTTCCATGTACCTGCAATCGTTTGAGGCAATTGAGCTTGATAACATCCAATCATAATCAATAAAGCACTCAATAATTTAAAAGTCTTCTTCATTTCAATTTCCTTGAATACTATAAAAGTACATAAATTATTTTATTACCATATTTTTATATTAAAAAACAATAAATACTTTGAATATTTACTATCATTTTGAATATAAATTATTTAATACATTGCTTTGACAATGATAATACAAAGAACACAAATACGAGAGAAACAACAAGCACGAAAATACAAATCCGTCGCCATAACGGGAGCCCCTTGCAAATTCTCTGTTCCAAATTCTCTGTTGCAAATTCTCTGTTCCATGAGACAGTTTCCCTCTCGCCCATGGAGTGCTTTATCGGCACCCTCAAGCGATTGAGTTCTTGAACATGCATAAAACGATTTTCGAAAACCGTCTCTGTAATTTCGTGCGGTTCCCTCAACCCCGTGTTATAAGCGCCGTAAACGACACTGAGAACAATAATCTCTACCCCCTTGTTAGAGGGGCAAAATTCTTCAAAAAAGACAACCATTACGAAAAGAAAAAAGCCGCCACAAAAGCCATCCCCTTGACATACCCTTGAAAGGTGGAGGTTTGAAAGAGCTATTTAGAAAACCATCAAGAATATACGGCTCCAAAATTCCACAAACAAGAGAGTAAATCATTAAAAATGCGCCAGCAAAGCCCAAGCCTAACAAGCCAAGCCCAGCCTAACAAGCCAAGCCCAGCCGCCCCTAAAAAAGCCAAGCATTGTGCTAAAACACCCCCACACAAAGCGCAACCTTAAAGCATGGCCCGCCCAACACAACAGCTCCCCCCAAGCCCAAGCCCAGCCCCACAAGCCAAGCCCAGCCGCCCCTAAAAGCCAAGCATTGTGCTAAAACACCCCCACACAAAGCGCAACCTTAAAGCATGGCCCGCCCACACAACAGCCACCCCCCCCCAAGCAACCTCTCAAAGCCATTCTTTTGGGCATATCTTTGAAAGCTTTACACTGTGATACGTTGGATTTTTGCGCCACAACGGACTAATTTTTCTTCTAATCTCTCAAATCCACGATCAAGATGATAGACACGATTGACGATTGTTTCCCCCTTTGCCGCCAACGCTGCAATCACAAGAGAAACAGAAGCACGCAAATCCGTCGCCATAACGGGAGCCCCTTGCAAATTCTCTGTTCCATAGACGGTTGCCGTCTGCCCATCAAGCTTTATCTGTGCTCCTAAGCGATTGAGTTCTTGAACATGCATAAAACGATTTTCGAAAACCGTCTCTGTAATATGCGCGGTTCCTTCAGCCCGTGTCATGAGCGCCATGAATTGGGCTTGGAGATCGGTTGGAAAAGCAGGATAAGGTCCTGTTTTAATATCAACGGGCATAATTTTGGTGTTCTTTGGATTTCGCTTAACATGAATTCCTTGAGGTTCTATTTGAATCTCGAGTCCTGTTTTTTGGAGCACCTTAAGCACTTTTGTGAGATGATTAGGATTTGCATTTTTAAGAAAGACATCTCCTCCTGTCATAGCAACAGCCATTGCATATGTCCCCGCTTCGATTCGATCAGCAATAACGCGTATTTTTGTCCCTTTAAGTTTTTTCACCCCTTCAATTGTAAGCGTTGTTGTTCCTTCACCGGTTATTTGAGCCCCCATAGCATTCAGGGTTCGAATAAGGTTTGTCACTTCTGGCTCACAAGCCGCATTCTCAAGAACGGTTGTTCCCTTTGCCGTTGTCGCCGCCATCAGCAGCACATGGGTTCCCCCAACAGTGACTTTAGGGAAACGATAGTGAGCACCTTTTAAGCCCCTTGGCGCTTTTGCATGAACATATCCATTTTCGATCGAAATCTGTGCGCCTAAAGTTTTGAGTCCTTCAAGGATAAAATCGACAGGTCTTGTTCCAATAGCACATCCTCCAGGAAGCGAAACATAAGCCTCTGCGCATCGTGCAAGCAGAGGTCCGATAACCCAAAAGCTTGCACGCATTTTTTTCACCAGTTCGTATGGCGCCCGTGTTGTGGCTATTTTTTGCGCCGTAAAATGAATTGTTCTTGAATTCACACATTCATCGTTAAACTCTTGTCCATCAACGGCATATCCCACACCATGATTATTGAGAATACGAATAAGCAATTCGACATCGGCCAGATGAGGAATATTTTCTAAAGTAAGCGTTTCTTCTGTCAAAAGCGCCGCAATCATAAGAGGCAAGGCAGCATTTTTTGCTCCTGATATAGGAATTGTTCCTTTAAGTTTTTCTCCCCCAACAATTTGAATAGAATCCATAGTGTTTTCCCTCTTTTCCTTTGTGCCTGCCCTTCCAAAGGATTGTCCCCCTTCGGGAAGTTATGCTTTATTAATCGTTTTAGAACGCATTCTAAATATGAGAACAAATTATTGAGAAGTTTGGTTGCAAAGCTTCACTAAAAAACATTTTTTTGCATTTTAGAGCTTTTTGCATTTTAGAGCTCTGTTTGTGCTCTTTTTCGGCATTGTTCTTTTCGACGTTTCAGGTTTTGACGCAATTGTTGCGCCAATCTTTCTTGACGTCGTTTTGCTTTTTCATCTTGATGATTCATTTCATTTTGTTTTTGTTTTTGATACATTTGTGTCATTGCGCAACCTTTTAAACAGTGTTGAGCTTCTATCCAAGCAACTCATAACCTTAAATATTTAAGCATATAAGAAACATATGTCATGACATAAGATACGTTTTCTTGCAAGAATATACAAATGTTCTCTTGCCTATTTTCTGACAATATGGCACAAGACAGCGCAAAGATTGAAAAGGGCTGCGGTAGCTCAGTGGTAGAGCACTCCCTTGGTAAGGGAGAGGTCGAGAGTTCAATCCTCTCTCGCAGCACCATTTTATTCTTCTTTTGCCTCTCTCTTCTTTCCCCTATAAGCCTTCTCTATAAGCCTCAATTTTTTCCCCCAGCCTCCATTGGCTTCATCACATCCTCCATCCTTTAAACCATGCGCTTCAATGGCGTCAAAATCAATGGCTTCAATGACGCACTTAATCTCCAAAATGCTTTATGAGCGGCTTTTGAAATTGACACACCCCAAAGAATAGCCCCCCTCCCATTGGCTTCCCCCTTTTTCCTTCCTGTAAGACACCCCCCTTATCCTTCTCTTTGCCAAACCTCACTGTTGCATCTTCTTAACACTTGAGACGGTATAGGCTTTTTTATTTCTTGAATATTTTTCCCCACAAGCTCACCCCACTTATAATATGCAGACAAACGATTTTACTTGTTTCAATATAAGAGCGTTTGAATAAGAAGGTTTGAAATAAGAACATCTCACACTATTTCGGGCTCTCATTGAAATTCAAATTAAATCTCAATAATGAATTATTATAAACTCATTGTTTGAACATATCCCATTGATACCTTTATCCGCCCCAAAACGAATAATCTTATCTTTCTAGCCTCTCTATCCACCTCAAGCAACACAAGTATTCCCTCTAAAAATTAGAATAAGCTTCATCGATCCTATTCGTCATTTACAACAAATCTAACAGAGCCATTTCCAGAACCTCCTCTCAACTCAATTCCTTCCCCATTCTCCCCACCCCTTACCAAAAGAAAAAAACCAAACAGTGATAAAGCCCCCCCTCAATAAAGCTTTCAATAAGTCACCCCACGCTCCCATATGGCAAACATCTCATATGACAGACATCCCCATATACTAGGCATCCCATATACCAGAAAATTGATAGCCCGCCGTTTCAAAGAAGATCCCTCATTACCAATTTTATACACTATGATTTTCCACGTGCTCTAAGCCATCCCTCTTTCAAGACGCTCTTTTTTATACGAATACTTTAATTTATACGGATAGCGTTATTCCTCTTGCAGAAGAACCCTAAGAGCGAAGAATTCTCTTCCCCTCTATTCTATTGAAATCAAACACCCCTCTTCGCTTACAGTTCACAAGGCTTACAGTTCACAAGCAGAAAGATCCGTATGGCATAAAACTTTTCAAGAAAAGCCTACCTTTTATGAAAAGTCCCCCCCACAGTGAATGAGATTATGAATCATCCCAAGAGCTAAAGCCCATGTCGCAATCTTGAGAACGAGCTCAAGATGATACCAACTTACTTTTTCATAAAGTAAAGATGAGGTGTGTAATATTTATAATCTACGAGGTTTTATCGTTACCTCTCACGATACCATTTACAAGCCCCAGCATGAAGTTCACGAACGCCGGTATGAAATGGGCATGAAATGAGTATAAAAAGAGCTTGGAGCAAGATGTCTCTTTAAAACAAGCGCATGACTATGCACAACAAGTATATTTCGTTTAGAGCATTTTGGATATTCCCCACTCCCGCCCTAGAACAAACATTTTGGTGACAGGACCTCCCTTATATTTTCTACTGTCCTTGTCTCCTCTGTCCTTGTCTTCTTCAGCGAATAAAACCCCGCATGTGCGGGGTTTTATCCTGTACTACACCCTTATTTAGATACAGTATGATCACTATCGCTGTTTTCATTAAATACATTTTTTACATATATTTTCAACACAAAAATAACACATATTGATTTATTCAACAAAAATCATTAAACGTTAAAATGATGAAATTATTATTCAAAACGTACGTCATAATATTTATAACGTTTTTTTCTGTATCCCTATTATTGGGTTGTACTCAAGTAAGCGATCTCGCTGAATACGATAGGCTTTACCAAAAATATGTCCATGAAAATTACACTCCTTTAGCATATTCTCAGAAATTAGAAAAAGCAAAAAAAGAGGTAGAATATTTAAAAGCGTATATGGAATGGACTGTAGACATACCCCATGACAAAAGTCAATTTTGGAGGCATTTAATAACATTGCCCAGTAATCCTCCAGAATTCAATATTTTTAAACATTATCACATATTGCTTGTTTTTTGTGGACGTTTTTTTGATTTATGGCAAGGTGATAAAACAATGCCCACACTTACCTTTAACGACTTACCAACAAGACTTAGGGCTTTTAAAGCTAACGGGATGAAATACAGGAAAAATTGGGATTATATAGAAAATATTTTCCTCAACGCAAAGTTTGAAACAAACTTTGATGATCCAATGTTTGCGTACGCAGAAAAATTTTTGGATTCCCCTAATGGCATTAGTCGAAAAGAACAAACTCTCCAGACAGAGCTGCTCATAATAGGCAATGAACTCACTCGTTTTAGAAACACAGCAACAATGTGCGTTATGGCTAGAGAGGTATACCTTGCCATGATGCCCAAAGAAAATGTAAAACCGCCCGTAAGATATAGCACTTTTGAAAAATGGAAGCAGTATTTAAAAAATCTTTAAACGGATAATAAAACGCCTTTCAAAATACTTCTAAAGAACCATTAAGCCCTCTCACAATGACTATAATCAATCACAAAAAGGGTATAAAAAAAATGTTAATTAAACAGTCTTTATTGAGAAACGTCTTAATTATCGCCCTTTTAACAACGCATCTTTTTTATTCTTCAAAGGGATATACTCATTCGAATGAACTATTCTCTTCAAAAGAGATTACAGAAAGAGAGAGATTGTTCCGCATTTTCCTCGTTAATGGAAGTAGTTGATGGTCAGAAAAATTCTACCAAATTCTCTGGATAGAAAAAACATTTTTTTTGGAAAACAAGTGGCGGTTATCGCAACCTCTCTATGAAAAACATGTCAATATAATAAAAAAATGGCAGAATATAATCAAAAAACGACATCATGTATTTAATACTCTGTGTAGCCTTATAGAATTAGAAATAGATGCAATGCGACATGTGAATGAAGCAAAACACTCTAATGAGCATACCCGTCTCTCAAACAGTATGAAACACATAGAGACATATCAAGAGCGTATAGCTAAAAACAAGAAAGAACTTGAGAAACTTGATCATGAAATTGAGATCTTATACAGAGTTATCATAGAGTATACAAAATTACCATAAACTTTGATCTATTCATTCCATAACTTTATGAAAAGTGCTTCTCAAAGGGTATTCTGCATTTTCAAGCATTTTGAACTATCTATCGCCATCTTTAGATACAAAGTGCCAAAGTACATACAATTTGTTTTATTTTACCAACATAAAAATAACATATATTGATTTATTCAATAGAAATTACTTATCAAAGCTCGTTAGAAACAAAAGACAATAAATACCCTATGTTTAAACACTTTATTTTATTTGCTATAGCAATAAGCGCTGTTTTTATTCACGCATCATACAACCCGTGGATGTAGAAAAGACGAATTTTTTGTTGGGAATACTTCTCCGATCAATTGTATTTCCAAAGAATATATAAAACAAAAAATAGAAAAGAAGATATTGGAAAAAGAACGCGAAAGATAATGGTTAGAGCTTGAAAAATTTGCTGTTATTGCTTGTCCAAGTAGAGAGTTTCCTGTTTACCCTGTTTTTTCTATTATCGATTGTATTTCAGAGGAAGAACTCAAACAAAATCGTTTTAATAAAGATAAAATCAATATAATGTACTTATTCATGCAATGGTTTATCGTAGGATTCATCATAACAACGATAACGTCCGTTCCCATTAGTTTACTTTGGCGTTTTAGATTTAAGGTTCCTGCCTGTTTATTTACAATAATGACAACCTTGGCTATTATTGCCGTCCCTTTATATTTGATTTATCGTCTCTCTTTTAATCTATTTTTTTAAAAAATATTTCTAAAATATTAAAAACACCCTGCATTTTTAAGCGTTTTGAACTGTATCTCCTCTCATTTAGAGACAATAGCCCCAAGTACAGCCATGCCATTCAATACAATTTTCACCATACTTTAAACATAAGATAATACCCATTGATATATTCAACAAAAATCAGTTAAGCTATCCTATAAAAATAAGAGCAATACACAAGTAGCAGTATTTAATGATATTAAATGAAGACGATTATTATGGAATTCTTGATGTAAGCTACGCATGCAACGATAAACAGATAAAATCTGCTTTTCGTAAATTAGCTCTGCAATACCATCCTGATCATAATCCTAGTACCGAAGCTGAACAAAAATTCAGAAAAATTCTTGAAGCCTATGAAGTTCTTAAAGATCCTCGAAAGAAAGCTGCTTACAATCAGTTCTACCATAAAACCTTTGAAAACAATCACAAGACCTCTGAAAGAAGTAGAAACCAAGAGAACAGAATAAGAGATAATATAAATATAAATAATATCAAGCGTGTAATTTTCATTACTTGTGGAATAACGCCTCTAATTTATGGTACAATTTCACTCTTTACGTAGAATATACCACTAGGAATAATAAGTATAGGGTTATTAATTCTCATCAGTATAAAAGGATATTTGGTAAAGATTGGTAAATTGATATTCTGGCTCATACTCATACAACAATTTTTAATGTTTACCAGATTTATATTGAAAATTATCTCATGAAAATGCTTTTGAAGAGTATTAAGAGCGACCCACAGTGAATTCATAAAATGTGGTCATTTTTGATTTTCTATAACAAGGTAATGTAGAGAAACATAAAGATTATAATATCTCTATCCGTTCTTTCCCTATTCTCCCGTTTTCCCCACCCCTTTATTTTCTTCCACAATCCGCCCGCCACCCTTTCCCCCAACAAGCCCACTTGACTCCACACAGACTTTTTCTCATGCTCCTACATTCTTTTCCCCATATCGGCTAAAAAACTCCCCCCCCTTAATCTTCCCCCTTATCTCCCCCCCTTAACACGCAACACAAAAGCTCCCAGCCCCCTCGGATCTCGACGTCTAAACATCTGTCTCACTTCTCCCGTAAAACATCTCCTTCCATTTTCCAGCATGCTTTACCTATCACTCCAAGCTCCCTACTTGCGTGCCCAGAAAACACAAAAAACCGGCTCTTTTCTCCCTCTGCTCTTTCCTTTTTATAGAACTTTGCCTCTCCTCAACGCTGCACACGATCCCTTTCTTGCCCGCCTCATTCTTGTTTTGCCCTCCAGCAGACGCTTTGTCTTCATTCCAAGCACCCTTTCTTCCCCCTCCTTCAAAGCAATTTCTGTCCTTAGATGAAAACCTGTCCCAACACTCTTAATTTGCTGTACCATCTTCTCCAAAGCCTCATTAAAACGGCTAATTTCATTTTCAAGCTTGCAAATATACGCTTCATCACGATAAGCCCGTTTAATCAAAGGAGGCATATCCGGCCAATAGAGCATTAAATCCACCCATTCGCGTTGAGAAATCCATAATCCCCCTTGACATTGTGCTTTATGTTCTGCTGGAAAATTCTTTTGCATGAAATGAGGGATCAAAATTTCAGGTTTTTTTGTTTTAATTTCTAATAAGCCATTTTTTCCCACAAAAGCATCGGGGGAAAATCCTTGTCCGCGATCATCAGCCAAAACAAAGCCAATACATTCAGGTTCTGTATGTGTAAGTTCCCCATAAAGCTGTCGTGCGATTGGTTCTAATTCTGTTCCACGTCGCTGAGAAAGCGTTGTTCCTTCCTCAACGGTTTTTCCTGTAATTCTTTCTCCCGCCAATTTCATCATCACACTCTGATAGCGTGAAGTTTTTTGCCCCTGTTTTTTTTGTGCCATAACCATCTCAAACAAAGAAGCTGTAATCAAACCATTACGCACTTTCTGCCATTCTTCTGTTCCTTGAATACAATCGATAATAATTGGCATGACCTTTCTCCCCTTCATCTTTAAAGTGTTTTTTGCAATATATCCTCTTTGAAACATTCATATTTTTAAAGCCTGTGTCCCTCACACGGACTAAAGGCGACAACATCCTTCAATGCATCCTTCAATATTGTGCCGCTGAAAACACAAAAACTGCTGCCCCCCTCAACATCCCCCCTCCGCAATTTCTCATATATAGGCTCTTTTTTTCATGCCCCCCTTTCCCATGTCGGCTAAGAAAACCCCCGCAAAGCTCCCCCCTAAGCTCCCCTAAGCTTCCCCTAAGCTTCCCTCCAAGAACGAAAGCATAACGCACACCATTGTCACCGCAATGAAAAAGCACTTGGACCCTTTCATTGCGGCGCTCCCCCAGCACGCACCACAAAAAACTCCCAGCCCCCCCGTTTGTCCCAATACGTCTAAACAAGCTTTAACGACCTCCCCCGTCAAACACCTTCTTCCATTTTCCAGCATGCTTTACGTATCATTCCAAGCTCCCTACTTGCGTGCCCCGAAAACACAAAAACCGGCTCTTTTCCCCCTTGAACGTGCTTTTTTATAGGTTGGAACCTGTCTGTACTGCTGCTTCTCTTCCCCCTAAGCCTTCATTTTTATTTTCCAGCATGCTTTCCGTGTCACTCCAAGTCACTGAATGACGACCTTGCCCCACCATTGCCTTATCCCCCAATGAACCAGCCAACAACTGCCCCCCCACACACAAGCGCCCGCAATTTCTCATATATAGGCTCTTTTCTTCATGCCCCCCTTTCCCATGTCGGCTAAAAAAACCCCCGCAAAGCTCCCCCCTAAGCTCCCTTAAGTCCCCCCTAAGCTTCCCTTCCAAGAACGAAAGCATAATGCACACCATTGTCACCGCAATGAAAAAGCACTTGGACCCTTTCATTGCGACTTCCTTTTTTAACCCTGCTATTGCACGACGGAAAAATCATGGCGGCAATATTCTTCCTCCAATTTTTTTGCCATAGACTGAGCCACCTCTTGCGATATAAAAAGTATAGCGTTGTGTTTTTGTGGTTCGAGTCTGATTAAATTTCGCATATTTCCAGCATAATAAAGTGGAATCCCTTGATAAGAAGTCTTGAGATAACTTGGCATGTTTACCACCAATAATCTGTCAAGACATCACATGGGCGTAAACGATGTTGTTTTTCATAAGAGCCATAGAGATTATCTTCATAATCGCAAGCCGCTCTTTCATTTAAACAAGCATGATAAGCTTCACTATTCAAAATGAAGGGCTGCAATTGTGTATTTTCTTCATTCATTTCATGATTTTCGACATAAAAATCAGCGATTTGTTCCGTAACATCTTCAGCATGAGAAGTTGTCAGATCGAGTCGTAAAACTCTATAAACAGTTTCACATTCTTCAATCAGTTCGAGCACCTCTTCGATTTCGTCGATTGGTCCTTCATAAGTACCAGGATTTTCCTCTTCGCATAAAACGATAATGATTTCATCCTCTTTAACGAATGAAATATTTTTCATGATTTCCCCCTTTAGATAGTTGATAAAGCATAGCCTTGTCTTGACAAGACTAAATATAGCGTTAGTCTTATCTCCTCTATAGGAGAGATGTCAACCATTTTATCCTTCATAAAAGATATATTTTAAATATCTACGGGGTTCAAATGACATATGTAAATAAAAATCTATTATTCTTTGTTCCTCTCATGCCCCTTTGTTGTTCTCTATTTGTTCTTACAAAATTGCAATTATAAACACACAGGAGAGATAAAATGAGTGACATAATATTAATAAAATACTGGAGTCGCCTTGATTCAAAAGCACAGAAGGAAGTTATTTTGAAGCTTCGTCAATTGGCCGCCGCAAAAGAGTCAAAATCGCCTGTCTCTCTTGCGGAGAGAGTTTCGAAATAAGCTCTATAAATTCTTTATCTTCAGGGCTAGCCCCTTTACCATAAAGAATATAATTCATACTGATATTAATTTCGTGACAAATTCGCGAGAGAGATTCGATTGTTGGTTCTTTTCCTTCAGAAAGAATAGAATGAAGGTACCCCGCGCCTTTACCGGCAGCGAGGGAGATAGATCTTTTTGACCGCCCACTTTTTTCCAAAGCGATTCTTAATCTTTGACGCCAACCATCGATATTCATAATTTCACCATATAGCGCGTCTTTTTAAAAAAACACGTCCTTTTTATAAAACGAGCTTGCATTATCCTCTAAAAAGGATAAAATTAAGGAAACAAATTTTACTTTTTCGGGGGAAATTTTTTTATTTTTGGATCATAAAAACACTTTAACCACCCTACAGGATATAAAAGACCACTCTCCAAAGCTTCTGCCCAAAAGCAAGTACGTTGAGAATGTGTGGTATTCTTTATTTTTTCCATCACCGCAATCTTAAATCGTAAGTTTGCATGCTCTTCAAGCACAGCCAATCATTTATAAGCGTCGTAAAGAAGCCTCTAGTCATCATCGAACAGAGCCAAAAGCAACACAAGTTAAATCCTTATTTGAGCTTTTATCATCAATAAAAATGTATAAAAAAGAAGAAAGTAGATTGCAGTATGAAACACGCTAATCAACAAGAAACTCCTCATTATGAATCGTCTAGGCTTCCATATGTTTGTTGGTATCAAAATGACTTTCTAGGAGGTGTACGTGGGATGCGCGCACACGAAATTGGAATCTATACGATTCTTCTCAATGAAATGTATGCCCGTGGACGACCTTTAGAAATATCGAAAGAACGTTTAGCGCGTCTTTGTGGTTGTGACAAGCGAACTTTTGTTAATGTTTTAGAAATGCTCATCCAAGAGGGTAAGATTTTAAATTTAGCCAATGGATTATGGAACAAGCGTTGCGAAAATATTTTTCAAGAGCGTGAAAAATTGCTTGAACAAAAATCCTTTGCGGGTCGTTCTTCGGCAAAAAAACGCAAAAAAATCAATGCAGAGATGCAACAACTGCTTAACGAAAGTCCAAAAGATGCTGCACAAAGCTCAGAAGCTCAAAAGACAGAAGAAAAGGAAACACCTTACGGTGTTTTAGAAAAGAAAATTTTGTTTGATGAGACAGAGCCTTGTTTTTCCTTCGAAGAGAACTTTGAACAAAGCGATCATCCATCCCCCTCATCGGCTCTTGATTCACCTCTCTCTTCCCCTCCACAAGAAGAAGCGGAGCAAAAAAACGCCCCCTCTTTAAACGCTCCCCAAGCCGAGTTTACCTCCGCCCCTATCGCGCAAATTGTCACGGGGGAAAAAACAAAATCCGCCACCACTCTTCCCCCCAGCAATCTTTCTGCCTCCATCCCGCTTTGCACCAACAAAAAAACCACTTCCTCAGTTGCCAAAGGGCACCGTCTTCCTGAGCATTGGCAAGCAGACATCAAGGCGGCAGTTTCAGAAGGTTTGAGTGAAAGCCAAGCCCATTGGCAAGAAAAGAAGTTTCGCGACTATTGGCAAGCCAAGAGCGGCAAAGAAGCTCTCAAAGTAGACTGGCAAGCCACATGGCGCAACTGGTTTCGCCGTGAGATCGAACGGCAAGAACAGCAAAAACAGGGAAGCTCCTCATCTTTCATCTCTGAGAACAACGACACCCTTTACCGCAGTTTGATCAACTATAATGACAATTTTTGACATCACAAAAACAACGTATTTTTCAAGCACGCGCGGGGATAAAAATGTTTCAAAACCACAACAGCATCGGACAAAATAACACAGAACAAAACAAAGGGCGGCAAAACAACACTTGGATAGGCGATTCACACAGCAAAACGCGTCAACATCGACCATTTTGCTCTCATCACAAAAGCCGTTTTCCCCACACAAGGACATCCACAGGCACCCCAACACAAGGCACTCCAGCAGGACACTCCAGCATGCACCACACCCTCACAGGCATCCGCCCCACCTTCTTGCATCCTTCCTCCTTTCCCCTTCCTCCTTTTTCTCAAGGCACCACTTCCCATGCTCTTGGCAAACAAACACCAACACAGCCATTTCAGAAAAACTCAATGAAAAGCAAACTCTTTGGCAACAAACCCACCCCCTCCACACAGACACCCCAACACATGCCACCCCAACAGGACACTCCAGCATGCACCACACCCTCAAAACAGGCATACCCACCCCGCCCTTCTTGCATCCTTCCTTCTTCACCCCCTTCCTCCTTTTTCTCAAGGCACCACTTCCCATGCTCTTAGCAAACAAACACCAACACAGCCATTTCAAAAAGGTTTGAGTGAGAGTCAAGCCCTTTGGCAAGCCAAGAGGTTTCGCGACTATTGGCAAAAAAAGAGCGGCAAAGAAGCTCTCAAAGTAAACTGGCAAGCCCCATAGCACCACGGGACTTTACGATCAGATCGAATGGTGAGAACAGCAAAAACAGAGTCCTCACCTCCCACATCTTGAGAAAAACGACAATAATATCACGAATGATCATGAGCACAATTTTTGAAATCAAACAAAAACTTATCTCACAAGCCGATAAAATAGTAGAAATGCTTCTTCCCCAAGGGCACAAACGAGGCAACAATTGGATTGTAGGCAACACACGTGGTGAAGCGGGTCAAAGTTTATCGATTTGCTTAAGTGGTAGTAAAGCAGGACTTTGGTATGATTTTGCAGAAAGCACAGGAGGAGATCTTTTAGACCTTTGGTGTGAAGTCAAAGGCATTAGCCTCTCTCAAGCCTTAGAAGAAGCACGCGCGACTCTCAATTTGACACGCCCCAAACCCTTTATGGCGCCCCATCGTTCCTATCGCCGTCCACCGGTTCCTACAGGGCAGAGCCCGCAGAATCTTGTAAAAACCTATCTCCATGAAGAACGCCGCATTCCTCTAGAGATTATAAAGCGTTACCGCATAGGAGAAAATGGCGAAAAAATCATTTTCCCCTTTTATAAACCCGACGGCACCCTTGCTTTAGTCAAAGAACGGCTTGCGCAAACGGGAGCAAAAACCAAACCAACAGCCTCCCAATGTGAACCGATTTTATTTGGTTGGCAAGCCCTTTACCCCACAAACCACCCCTCCACGCACACATCCCAGCAGGCAACCCAGCACACATCCCAGCAGGCATTCCAAAACACACCTCAGCAGGTACCCTCAACCAACCCCACCTCCACAAAGGCACCCCAAAACACCGCCACAATCAACCCCGCCTCCACGCAGGCATCCCCGCACACATCCCAACAGGCAACCCAGCACGCACCTCAGCAGGCACCCCAAAACACACCCCAGCAGGTACCCTCAACCAACCCCGCCTCCACGCAGGCATCCCAAAACACCGCATCAACCAACCCCACCTCCACGCAGGCATCCCAAAACACCGCCTCAACCAACCCCACCTCCACACAGGCACCCCAAAACACACCCCAGCAGGTACCCTCAACCAACCCCGCCTCAACCAACCACGCCTCCACGCACACATCCCAACAGGCAACCCAGCACGCACCTCAGCAGGCACCCCAAAACACCGCCACAACCAACCCCACCTCCACACAGGCGCCCCAAAACACCGCCTCAACCAACCACGCCTCCACGCACACACCTCAGCAGGCACCCACGCACGCGCCCCAACAGGCGCCATTCCCCAATTTTTCTTCAACAAACCGTACCATTGTTATCACTGAAGGAGAAATTGATGCGCTATCCTTAGCCGCCTATGGATATCCGGCGGTTTCTGTTCCCTTTGGAGGAGGCAGTGGAGGAAAACACAACTGGATTGAAAATGAATTTGATCATTTAGAATCTTTTGAAACGATTTTTTTAGCCACCGATATGGATCCGCCCGGAGAAGAAGCAGCCCGTGAGATTGCCAGCAGGCTTGGACGCCACCGTTGCTACCGTGTCCGTTTACCCCTTAAAGATGCCAATGACTGTTTAACCGCAGGGATCGATAAAGCCACCATAAAAGCTGCCTTTTCCTCAGCACAAAGCTTTGCACCAGAAGGTTTACGGCGCGCCTCAGACTATAAAGATCAAGTGATTGGGCTTTTTTGGCCAGAGCCTGAAAAACATCTTGGTTATACGGTTCCCTATCCTAAACTGAAGGACAAATTGCATTTCCGCCCAGCAGAATTAACGCTCTGGAGTGGTGCGAGTGGTGCAGGTAAAAGCCAATTATTATCAGACTGTATTCCCCATTGGATTGCACAAAAGAGTCGCCTTTGCTTAGCTTCTCTAGAAATGAAAGGAGAACAATCACTTCGCCGTTTAACCAAACAAACGGGCGGCTTAGAACAGCCTACAAAAGAGACAATTGAACGGATTCTTCATTTTTTAGACGAAGGGCTTATTCTTTATGAGCATGTTGGCAAATCGAGCGTAGATACCTTGCTTGAAGTCTTTGACTATTGCCGTGCGCGCTATGGCTGCGATCAATTTATCATCGACAGTTTGATGCGGCTTGGCATTGCCTCTGATGATTATGCAAGACAAGAACAAGCGGTTTATAAAATGGTTGATTGGGCTGTTTTAAACAATGTGCATATTCACCTTGTCGCCCATGCTCGCAAAGGCGGTCTGGATAAAGATATCCCCAGCACAGAAGACATTAAAGGCGCCTCAGAAATTGGTGCCAATGCCTTTAACATCATCACCATTTGGCGCAATCGGTCGTTGGAAGATAAAATCTTTGCCGCCTCTCTAGCACAAGAAAAAGCAGATTTAGCAAAACGCCCAGGCGTTATTATGAATATTGCCAAACAACGTTCTGGTGATTTTGAAGGCAAAATAGGGCTTTGGTTTGATCCCCAAACCTACCGCTATCGCTGTTCTTTTGAACAATCATTCCCTCGACGTTATCTGTAATACCCCATAAACCCCACTCTCTTAAAAAACGCCACCGCCTTCACACGCGCACGCCTTGCTCCCACAGAAACAACAGGAAGGATCAATCCACAAATAATGAAAAACACCCAATCCTTCGCAAACCAAAGCCAGCTCAACCCCATATACTCTGCTCCCAAAGGCAAACAAAAAAAGATCGCTCCAGCAATGGCGCAAAACACCAACCCCTTCAATAACCACAAACAACGCGTCACCACTCCATTTTGTCGCCCCCTCATATGCAAAATCAAGAACCACTCCAACAGTACAGCAAACACGATCCCCATCAAGGACAATAGTCCCCACGGTATGTCCATACTCTCCATCCCCAAAAGAGCTAAAAAAAGGACGACTCCTAAAATACCGTAAAACAGCACTTCCTTCAAAAAGAGGAAAACACCAAAAATACAATAAAACGCCGCCCGCCACCACGGAATATCGAAGCGCTTGGAAAGCCTATAAGTACAAATAACGACAACAATAAAAAGGTAGGAAACCACCAACAACAGCAAAAAAACACCCCCTACCTCAAGAACCAAGCCCATAGAACACGCGCACACCTTGCTCCCTCACAAACAAAAGGAAGGGTAAATCCAAAAATGAATAAAAACACCCAATCCTTCGAGAACCAAAGCCAGCTCAACCCTAGATTCTCTGCTCCCAGACGGGTAAAACAAAGGAGAGTACCCAAAATGCAGGAAAACAGCACAAAATTCAAAACACGCAACGACCTCTGTAACACCGTATCACCTTGCTCGCGTATAAAGAACCCCAAGAGCACTTTCAACAATACAGACAAGAGCAAAACCTTTAAGAATACCGCCCTTATGCTATCCATATCTCTGACACCCACAGCAGCAAACCACAGGATAAAGCCCATCATGCAACAAAACATAACCGCCTTTAAGAACACTTGCCAAGCAACAGGCATGCTCTTGACGCCCAGATGCACCAAACCAAGGACAGTTGCAAAAATGCAAGAAAACACCGCCCCCTTCAAGAGCAGCTCCCCGTCAACAGCGCGCCTGCCCACGCCCACATAAATAAAACCAAGGTAGGTGGCAACAACGCCATAAAGCACCACCCATCTCCAAAACATCCCCCCTGTAACAGAGCGACGCTTTGCTCCCACATAAATAAAAATCAAGGCCAGAGCAAAAAAGCAGAAAACCCCCAACAACAGCCAAAACATCACATCGTTCGACATCAAATACCCCTCACAGAAAGAACATCAAAGACCAAGCCCGTGGGACAGAAAAATGCTCATTTTTTTAAGCCCCCCAACAGTACACGCACACACCGTACCCCCTCCAGAGCAAAAAAAGGAAAAAGTCCAACAACGCCGCCAAACACCAGAAACTTCAAAAACATGTCCCGCGCAACCACCATACGCCCCGCTCCTTTATTAAGTAAAAATCAGAGACCATGCCAAAAATGCAGCAAAAGATCAATCCTTTGCAAAGAATGAAAGCCTAAACCCAAGACGTTTTGCCCCTAGACAAATAAGCCCAAGGATAAGACCAAAGACAACGCCAAAAAGAATGTAAAAGACCCACTTGTTTGAGAACCACAACCAAGTCAAACCAAAGTGCTCAGCTTGCGCATAAACAAACTTAGAGGTCACGCCAACAAAGAATGCAAGCACCCCACCCTTAAAAAAGTCCTTCCTTGTAAACCCGAAAAACCTTATTCCCGCATAAATAGAAACAAAGGCGAGAACCAAAGGACAGAAAAGTGCCAACCACTGCAAAAACATCAAATCGTTCGACATCAAATACCCCTCACAGAAAGAACATCAAAGACCACGCCCGTGGGGAAGAGAAATGCTCATTTTTTTTAAGCACCACCCCAACAGTACACGCACACACCGTACCCCCTCCAGAGCAAAAAAAGAAACAAGTCCAATAATGCCCGCAAACACCAACCCCTTCAAAAACATGTCCCGTGCAACCACCATACGCCCCGCTCCTTTATAAGTAAAAATCAGAGACCATGCCAAAAATGCAGCAAAACATCAATCCTTTGCAAAGAATGAAAGCCTAAACCCAAGACGCTTTGCCCCTAGACAAATAAGCCCAAGGATAAGACCAAAGACAACGCCAAAAAGAATGTGGAAGACCAACTTGTTTGAGAACCACACCTGAGCCAAACCAAAGTGCTCAGCTTGCCCATAAACAAACTTAGAGACAGCGATAATAATGAAGCTCAACGCCAAATTTTTTAAAAAAGCCTTCCTTGTAACCCCGAAAAACCTCATTGCCGCATAAATAGAAACAAAGACAAGAGCAACAAAGCAGAAAAACCCCAACCACAGCAAAAAAACCAAATCGTTCGGCATCAATATCCCCCACAGCAGTAAAATTAAAGGTAACGCCCATCATGCAAAAAAATGCCAATCCTTTCAAGAAGCAAATCCACGCGAGACAACACACTTTTCCCCCATACAGTCTCCCCTATAAACCCCTCTCCTATAAAACAATGACAACACCCACAGAAAGCGACCCCTCACCCTTTTTTTGAAACTTCCCCTCACGCAAAAAGCAGACATAAAAACGTATCCCTCAACAAGCATACAACAGCACAATCCCGTTTCTTTGCATAAACATAAAGAAGCAAACGATAATTTTTAAGGAGATGCTATGACCCATAAGCAGAAAAAAAATATGCAAACCTGCCCGCTTGATCATCAAAATCAAGAAAAGCACATTGGTCATTTAAAGACGCAAGAAATCCCTGTTGAAACGCGTAATCCTTATTTTAAACCCAATCATCGAGAAAGTTCCAGCAACCCGCGCACCATCAATGCCATTGCCAATGCACAAAGCCATCCCATTGCACTTTTATATGCGAAAGGACATCTCAGCAAAGCCCAATATAAAGCGGCAGAACGTTTTTATTTTTACTGGCGTCAAAGCCAAGCCGATCTCCACATGAGCCTTGACTACACCCGTGAAAAGGTTTCCTGTAGCCAAGGGTACATACACCCCATTGAACGTCAAATAGAAGCCTCCAATCATTTAAGAACAATCAAAGTTCAACTGGGTATTCTTGGCTATTCACTGCTTGAACGCGTTATCGGCCATGGACAAGCGATAAAAGAATTAAGTTCTTCAAAACGCAAACAAAACTCCCTTGCCGATCATTTACGAGATTGTTTAGACTTGCTCGCATTTCATTGGGGATATGCAAACCATAAACATTTTGAATAATCCCCCTCCTCGCCATTTTAAGCGGCCTCCCATGTTGCCCCCGCCCCTCTAAAGAAACCTCCCCCACACAGGCTCAAGCATTGAGCAGCTCTCGCCCCCATTTTCATTACCTTGCCCCCCACACCCAAAAGGACAATACTTCACCCCCCACACATACTTAAGATACACCCCACACTCTTAAAAACAAAAAGCCTTCCCCATATCAGTCCTATAATCATGAGGGGCTCTTAATTCGTTTTTGATTGAAGAATATTATCAAGATGCTTGCATGCATCATAATATTTTTAAATATAGTTTAATTAATATCGAGTCTTAAAACAAATATTCAATTGAAAAAAGTATTAAGTTTTAATGCAAAATGACAAAATTTTTTGTAAAAAGTATTTTTTATATTGCTATTTTTTCAATTCTCTGCTAATTATAATGCGGTAGGTTCTTTAAGTATGATTTTTTGTATTTAGTACGGCCTTTTGAATTTATTCTTTTTTGACACGTCCTGCGAGTCAATGTTAAAATTCTCCTGCTCTTTGGTCCTCTAATTGCGACGGAGGACTTTTTTTTATAACTGTACTTTTTTATGACTGTATTGTCTTAAATCACTTCCTTATGAGCTTTGTTATATTCCTCCATAAGGTCTACCCGCAAAATAGATCATTCTTTTGTCAAATTGACTTGCGTTTCATTCTCAAAGAACAAAGATTCTTAACTCAATCTGATTTACAAACAGCTTGGATACACTTCTCTCTTGGCTTCCATTCACTCTTGGCTTCCATTCACTCTTGGCTTCCATTCAGGGATTTTCAGCTAAACTCAAGGCGCAACAGAAGCTTGCTCTGTCTTAAAGATTCACCACGCCCTTAAAAAAACACTTAAAACATATCCAAAGAAGCCTGCTTCATATCACCAAACTTCAAATGACAGTGTTTTACGACATAACAGAATGACTTAACTACTGGATAACTTTCTTTATCGCATAGTCCACCAACAGGTTGATGTATCACGGTAATAGTTTGATTTATAATAATAATTTCCAGTTATCCATATAAAATTTAAGAGACCCGGATATCATAGGGATTCTCTCATTTTAAATTTATTTCATGTTGCATCAATCAACACCTTGTCTTTTCCACATTACAAACATGAGAGACATATGAAATAAAACACTAGCAAGATAAAGAATCAAAATGCCTCTTATGAACACGCTCAAGAGCCAAAGGCTGTCATCACATGAGGCGCGAATAGTATGATAGTGCAGGCTTTCCCCTTATGAGATTTTAAAGAAGGGCTTATCCACTTCGCAAGAGATTTCTCCATTATCCCATTCATCAATATCCCCATTCATCAACATCCCCATTCATCAACATCCCCATTCATCAACATCATTGTGATGATAAGACAACATAATGTTTTTTAAACAAGTACGTAAATGTGCAACACAAATATATTCTATTTAGAACATTCTGTTTTACATGATTCGCGTAAAACCCCATTAAAAACAAAATCTCTATGAGAAAAAATCTAAAGCGTGAGGATAAAAACATGAAGCAAGCGTGATTCCATTCAGCTATTGCTCTTTAACCGTCAAACCAAATAAAAATAGATCCGGCCAAATAAAAATAGATCCAGAAAGTATGTTAATCTTCCTACCTTAAGAGATAAGCTAAGAATATAGACAACATCTCTCCTAACATTCCCCTTTTTCTAGCATCGCGTAAGAATCAAAAGTTATACAGCTTATTTTGTCATATTATAAAGCACTGTTTTTTTAAGGCGGTATTGAAGCAGTTAAAACAATTGAAGTGTTTAGCCAACGCCATTAGCAAAGCTAAAAAAAACAAACTGTTGAAAAGCCGTGCATATCTTGTGTAAACACAAAAAAAACAAGAAAAAGGCACAAAAATATCTTAATTTTTATAAAAATGCTCAGCGTCTTTTACGATTGTATTGACGAACAACCCTTATCACATAATCATCTTAAATATTGAGAATAAAGAATGAATAGCCCTCGCAAATACAGCAACCTATCAATAAAAATATAAAAACAAATCTTTTGGTTATCTCTGTTTCTTATGGAATATGCCTTTCCCTATGGATGCACTTTAGCCTCCAAAGAGTGCGTTCAATCCATGGAAAGGATGCACTCCAGCCCTTAAAGAGTGCATCCTTCCCCTCAACGGAAACTGCCGAACCCTCATAAAGGCAGTATCCAATCCATGAGAGGATGCACTCTAGCCCTCAAAAAGAGTGCATCCTTCCCCTCAACGGAAACTGCCGAACCCTCATAAGGCAGTATCCAATCCATGAGAGGATGCACTCTAGCCCTCAAAAAGAGTGCATCCTTCCCCTCAACGGAAACTGCCGAACCCTCATAAGGCAGTATCCAATCCATAAGAGGATGCACTCTAGCCCTCAAAAAGAGTGCATCCTTCCCCTCAACGGAAACTGCCAAA
>NZ_JBHINI010000080.1:0-1095 GCF_042194935.1 Bartonella sp. CL71SXKL
TGGCTTTTGTTTTCACCGTATGATAGGCATCTCTTTTTTTTCATTGTCAAAAATTTTCATATCAAGTTCGCGTCTTTTATTTTTGATAAGTGATTGCTCAGCGTCACGTAAATACGCTACCATTTCCATCTTTATAAATTCATTTCGGATCATGGCTAATGAACCATCTATATGTGCTTGAAGATCTGCAATATCTTTCAGGTTTTCTTTTGTTTTAACTTCATCTAATAGATTTTTGAGGTATTGAAAACGATTTTCTGCGATTTCAAAAGTTTCTAAACTTACAGCTTTATCTAGTATCGATGCAAATTTTAAGCGTTCCGAAATAGCTTTGCCCATTTGATTAAAAGACCCAGAAATTTTGTTTTCGTCCTCTAATACCTTTTGATATGATTCTCTTGAAAGCTTATCACTCTTATAGAGCAATTCTGGTTCTTTGAGAAAAAAACTAGAAAAGTCTATTGTTTTAAATCCAGTTTTCTGATTCTTTGTTATAGCTTGATAGGTTTTTTCTATTTGTGAATTTTGTTCTTTTTTCAACGCAAGCTGTTTTTTTAAGAGCTCAATAATTTCCTCTTTTTTTAATAGATTAATAAGCTCCAGATATTCTGCTGGTGAAGCAGACACGAAAGCTGGTTTAGATGGCTTAGAGCCACTAGGTTGAGAAGGTGCGGGATTTATTTCCTTTCCAAAAGTAGAAGGACTGATTGTAACATTGGGGGGATTATGTGGTGGAATGTAACTTGGTGGTATTTTTGGTTTATAATTGGTGCTTGAATCGAGCCCTCCTGACCCCAGACTAGGAACTGCAAAACGGCTATGACCTCCTCCTTGCTTAGTAAGAGTGTTACTTCTTACTAAGTTTGTTGTTCCAAGAAACGCACTAATTGCTATGATAATAATCAGCTTTTGCATATTTTATTCCTTTTAATTTTCACATATTTAGAAGACTGACCATTACATTATTAACTTCATAAATCAGTTGATAAGATCACGTTCTAAGCCACGGCTTTCTTCATAATAACTTCTAAGTTGTTCGGCTTTCACTGGTTTTGCTTGTTTTGTTTTCATCTGTCTCCTCGCTTGATTTCGGCA
>NZ_JBHINI010000081.1:0-1091 GCF_042194935.1 Bartonella sp. CL71SXKL
AGCACCAAAGCTAAAACAGCCAAATGATAGGAACCGGGTGCCTATTAATAAAACAATCCCTGCCGAAATCAAGCGAGCAAACAGATGAAAAAGATATTTATTATAACAGGAATGATTACCCTTTTGGGAATGATAAATTTAACTCTAATGTCTAACTTTAGTTGGGCTTCTGGGGCTCAAGATTCAACTATTCAAATTCCTCTCCCTGTTTCAAAAACAGAATATCTGAAAATTATTGAGTTATTAAACCAACAAATTAAAGAAAGCCAAAACCAGATCGAAAACGCGAAAAAAGTCCATCAGTCTATAACAGGAAATAGAATACAAACACCAACAATAGGAGAGGATAAGAGTTTGTTCCTTCAAGATTCGTCTTCTATCTACCCAAAAAAAGCGATGAACTACAATGACATACATATTGAACAATTTAAAGATCTTTTTCCTCGTCTTACAGACGAAGAGAAAAGGCCCGCCTACTGGTTAATGTCGTCTCATGAGATGCGCGAAATAATTAATACGCGTCTTAAATATGGTGGAATTGTCGGTAAAGCTGTAAGTTTGCAAACCTTCCAAGACGCAGAGAAGCGCTTTACACAAATTGTTGATTTCTTAAATAATATAGATAAAACAAAAGATCTGAGAGAAGTTTTTGAGCTGCAAACACGTATCAAGAACATGTCAGCGATGCTCCAAAATGAATATACAAAGCTACAAATGGTCAGAAATTTAAGCAATAATGAAGAGACTCTTATCGAAATACAAAAACGTAAATTGTATGGGAAAATTGTAGAACCTAGCTACAAAGATATGCCTAAAATAAGATTTGAGTAATAAAGCTCTTTACAAGATTTGCTTTTTTTCATGAAAACAAAAGCCACTGTAGAAGGTTCAATACTATCTGAACAATTCAGAGAGGCACAAAGATTTTATCAAAGCCAAGATATCGTGATGAAAATACTTAGGTAATGTATAAATGCAAATGAAGCGTTTAGCATGTATCTATGTTTTAAGGTGATAAAAAATTGAAAATTCGTTAAAGAGGAATTTCATGAAATTTACAGTTTTCGCGCAACTTTTCAATAAAGTTGATC
>NZ_JBHINI010000082.1:0-1062 GCF_042194935.1 Bartonella sp. CL71SXKL
GTTGTAAGGGAAACACTATCACGGTAAAGAACCCTGCTTGTACTGGCGTGCAACTCACTGGAATCCCCCGTCGTCTCAATATCGGTAAAATTGCCAGGGATTATACTTTGGTAATTATAAACAGTGCCATTCAATCCAAAGGTCCAATAACCGTACGGAATACTCACACTCGCTGAAATGTTATTGCTATGTCCTTCTTGCTTGCTCCCACCCCAATAATCTGTCTGACTGCGCTGATAGTTAAAATCCCACGCATCATTCATCCCTAAAATATTTTCTACCCTCAAGCCCGCACTATAACGCGCATAACCCGTGGAAGATTGTCCCATATTGTCATGAGAAACAGTAACCTTGAAAGTTTTATCGAGATGATTGTTAATATTGACAATGGTGCTCCCTTCTTCACGCCCTGGAAGAAGTTCGCTTTGAGCGTGTGCTGAACTCAAACGGTTGATCTGATCAAGCCCCTGTTCAATATCGCGCATGTTCAGAACATGACCTTGAAGCCCAGGAAAAGCACTCCACACAACATTGTTATAACGAGACGCCGGTGAACCATTATAGTAAATCTCTGAAAGCTTCCCCTCAACGACAACAAATTTGAGCGTCTTGCTGTTTTTGATATCTTGATCAGGAATATAAAAACGCGCCGTTACATAGCCTTGATCCAAATAAACTTTGGTTAACTTCTTGATTAAGAGCTGAATATCGACAAGACCGATACATCCTCCAACATAAGGCTCTGTTACGGCTGATATAAAGCGCTTTTTGACATGATGCACTCCCTCAACAACAACAGCATGAATGGGAAAACATTGCTTCCCACCCAAAAGCGTTTCTGGATTTTGCTCTGAAGGCGTCTTTATCCTTTTAGGCGTTAAAGCGCGTAATTTCTCAATTCTTTCTAATTGCTGCTTCTCAGATTGTTGGCGAGAAAAATTATCTGTTGGGGAATGAAAAATAGCTGAGGAGCGCGCATAAACATTTACACCTGTAAACAAGCCAAAGAAAACAACAATGGCACGAAAAATTCTCAAAAGAGAACTTTGGCGTAAAAATACA
>NZ_JBHINI010000083.1:0-1055 GCF_042194935.1 Bartonella sp. CL71SXKL
TATCTGTTTCTCAAACAATTCTGTCGCATCAAAATGTTGCCATTCAAGCACAACCAGCAACAAATGCCCCCGTTCATTTTAGACAACTTTTAGCCTATGGTAAGGCAAATATTGAGGGTGGGGCGGTTGACTTTTCTTCACTGATGACGGGTGAAGAAGCTGTTTTAAAGGTTGGCAGCCTTGATGCAGGCACACTGATGACAGGTGTCGTTTCTACGGGCGGTTCAGGGGATCTTATTTTAGATAAAAACGGCTTTCTTTTGATTACAGCAAAAGAAGGGGTGAAGGTTGGTCAGATTGCCAGTGGTGGCAATATTGAAATTTTTGCAGGCAACGACATCTATTATGATCAGGTCATGGGCTATGGCAGCGCAACATTGACATCGGTATCAGGAGAGATCAGTGTTGAGAATGTGCTGTCTGCTGAGGGGGATGTGAGGTTGACAGCAAACACTCTCGATTTAAGCAATAATCGTTCTCATATTTACACGCCGCAAACGCTGTATTTAATTGCAGATCATATTGATGTCTCAGAGAGCGAATTGGCTTATGGCGGTTTAGACTTTCAAAGCACCAATGCCCTTGATATTCACAATGCGCTGCTACAAGCCGTGACAGATCAGGGTGGAACTGGAGATATTCTCTTTATTGCTCCAAGCGTTATGGTTGATGAGACAACGTTGGTTTTAGCGGCACGAGATTTCGTGATCAAAACGGGGGAGCTTGGAAATAGCGGTCAATTGGCATCGGGGCAGGATTTAGCCTTTAGCGTGACGGGCAATGTGACCAACAACAAAACGGGCTTAATCTATGTGAAGGGCAATGGTGCTTTACAAGTTGATGGGGCTTTGTTGAATGATTTTGGCACTATAATGGCAGAAGGTGATTTATCTTTTACCAATGCAGATGGCAGCGGAAAAAGCCTTTCCCTTGTCAATAAAGCAGGCTCTATTCAAGCAGGTGGAAACTTAAATATCCAAACCAACACTCTAAAAAACGAAGCTGATAGCACGCCCGTCATCACGGAAAAAACGGAATATAGCGATATTTCTTTC
>NZ_JBHINI010000084.1:0-1040 GCF_042194935.1 Bartonella sp. CL71SXKL
GATGATGTAAAGGCGGGGTCCTTAGGCGGCTTTATTGAAAAGGAAGTTAACCTATCCCATGATGGTAATTGCTGGGTGTATGATGAGGCTTGTGTCTATGGTCATGCAAGAGTGTATGAAAATGCAAAAATACGCCATTTTTCTCAAGTCTGTGGTCAAGTTTATGGCAATGCTGAGGTCTATGGAAAAGCTTTTATCTCTCAATATGCTAAAGTTTATGACCATGCTTTTGTCTATAGCAATGCTCATGTTTATGGCAATGTTTATGGGTATGCTCATGTGAATGGTAGTGCCCGCATTCTTGCTGATGCTCATATTTATGACCATGCGCATGTTTCTTATGATGCTACGGTTTTTAGTTATGCACGCGTCTATGGTCATGCCAAGGTTTCTGGCTCTGCTTGCATTTATAGCCATGCAAAAGTTTATAATTATGCTGTTATTAATGGTCGTGCAAAAATTTATGGCAAGGTTTATGGAAATGCTTGTGTGAGTGGATCTTGTGAGATTTATGGCTCTGTTTATGGCAATGCTAAAATCTCATATTGTGCAACAATCTGGGGGCGTGCTTATGGCAATGCAAAAATCAATAAAAAAAGCAAAGTAAGGTTGGTTCCCAAAAATTGTGAGGTTTATGAAAGGGATAATGTTGTCAATATAACTGATAAAACAGAATAAAAAGAGACATGGGGGGCGTGCATTCTTTATGGTTATAAACGCATATAAAATGCATTGCTATAAACATATCATAAAAGAGAGAGTAAAATAAAAAAAAGCCGTGCCAAATGATATGACGCGGCTTTCAAATAGCGTTTTTTATTGATTAAAATGAATCATCCACAATGGAGTAATGAATGCATATATACAAAACGTATCATATTGCAAGCGCTCTATGAGAGATATGAAAACTTATCAAAAGAAACGTAAATGTGCGTATGATCTTTAATCACTCATTTGAATAAGAGAGCCTATAAACGCTCGGTAGCTTTAACAATCCAATCAAAAGAACATGCATATTAAGTGAATATCTTATAACAAAA
>NZ_JBHINI010000085.1:0-989 GCF_042194935.1 Bartonella sp. CL71SXKL
GCCATGCAAGCCATTGCGACGTACGACCGCGCCCATGGACATTATATCGTGAGTGGCTGCCGTGTGAGCGCATTGGGAGCCAATAACGGTTGCCAAGTGTTTAGCATTCAAGAAGGAGAAGCCAATATCAATGGTTTCAAACGCAAACGCTTAGCGGCTTTGCGTCATGAAGAACTCGAGGACTTTTCGACAAGCGTTGTTCCTAGCGAAACGCATATTTTTGCGCCTTCAAAAGGGAAAACAAGTTTTACCTTTAAACCCTATTATTTTCCTATTGCCGATATTCAGTCTCTTTTGTTGACAAAAGAAAAAACCGTTAACGTCACCCGTGGTGCCGTTGCCGCTGGGCGTGATGGTGTTCCTGATAAAAGCATCACCGCGTTTATAAAAATCGTTCAAGGAAGCAAGGAATTTAAAGAAGGCACAGATTTTAAAAAAACCGGAGACACCATTGATTGGGCACCCGTGGGAGACGAACCTTTAGCAGGGAGCAGCTATAAGGTGACTTACCGTTACCGCGCAAAAATCACGGCTGATAAGGTAACAGCGCAGGAAATCACAGTCTCAGGGGGTGCGGAGGGTGGTGATATTATCGTCAGTTACACTTATAAATTGCCCCGCATTGACCGCATAGGTCTCAACACGGGGGGCAATGTGGTTTACATCAAAGGTATCTCAGTAGACCAACCCATGGCACCCAGTGTCCCTGATGATGTGTTGTCCCTTGCAACCATTACCAACAATTGGCTTGAAACGCCGGTTGTGGTCAATGATGGCACACGGGTTGCCCCCTATGATGAAATGTGGCGTTATTTTCAACGAGTGCTTTCGCTTGATCGATTGATGCAATTAGAGCGTATTAAAAGCAATGTTGACTCTAAAGAACCTGTTGCCAAAAAGGGCATGTTTGCAGACCCTTTTCTTGATGATAGTTACAGAGATGAAGGCTTTCAACAAACAGGTGCTGTAGGCAACGGCATTTTACAGCT
>NZ_JBHINI010000086.1:0-952 GCF_042194935.1 Bartonella sp. CL71SXKL
ATGGCAAGGATCGCCATACTGGTTCAGAAGCTCTTGATGCAGCTCCTGGTCTTGTCCAAGCGGGTGGCACGTTGAATTTGGTGGTCGATCAACTCAATAACACGGCAGCGGAAGGTTCGATTACAGGGGATGCGCATTTTAAAGCACAAGCAGTTGAAGGCAATCCACTGGAGTCCTTAAGTGGTTTAACTGGGGCTGGCGCTCTCTTTACACCGAAAGTGGATCTCAATAATGCAGGGGAACTTTCTGAGGGGCTCCCTTTACCAAAACCCCAATCGGGTGGTGTTGGGGGCACGCTGCCCAACCAAAATTTCATTTATGAAACGCGGGCAGAATTCCTTGATGTTGGCAAGTTTTATGGCTCAGCCTATTATTTGAACAGAATTGGTTACAATCCTGACAGAGAGATTTTTTTCTTAGGCGATGCTTATTTCGAAAAGGAATTGATTGAAAAACAAATGCGTGATCTGGTTGGTCAAGGTTTGGGTAAAGGCTCCTTTATTCCTGGAAGTGATGCCATTGAACAAGTCAAAACCTTGCTGGATGTCGGGGCAGAATATGCAAAAGCACACAATCTCCCCTTTGGTGAGGCTTTGAGTGAAGAACAATTGGCGTCCCTAGAAGCCCCGATGGTGATTTATGTGCGCCAACAGGTCAAGGGCATGGATGTTTACGCACCGGTGCTTTACATCCCTGAAAAAGACAGAGCCTCCTTTGTTTCTGCTGGGGCTTTGATCATGGGCGATGATGTCAATATCACCAGCCAAAATACAAGCAATTCCACAATAACCAATTCAGGGCGTATTGCGGCAAACCACCAATTGCATGTGCATGGCGGGGATATCCTCAGTCAAGGAGGGCATTTTGCGGCGGGTGGGGATGCTGTTCTCCTTGCGGAGAAGAATATTCGTTTGGATGCAGGGCGCACAACGGTTGACGGCGTGGAGACCGT
>NZ_JBHINI010000087.1:0-939 GCF_042194935.1 Bartonella sp. CL71SXKL
GCTCGGTAGCTTTAACAATCCAATCAAAAGCAAATGCATATTCAATAAATATCTGCAAAAAACGTTCTTTTTACATTTGGAAGCGTTGGTTTTTACAAAGCAGCTTTTCATAAGATAAATAAACAATTATGGTTTTTTGTTACCATTTTTATCAAGTCAATTTTATTAATAATAGTTATTAAAAAATCACAAAATTAGAATAACCACTTGAAAATATACCCATATGGGTATATTAATAATCATGAGTAAAATAAAACGTATCATATGGCTTGGTTCTTCACTCAAAGATATAAAAAGTCTTCCTGATCTTATTCAACAAAGGATTGGTTATGCTCTTTATCTTGCTCAGATAGGAGATAGAGGAGAAAATGTTAAGGTTCTCAAGGGGTTTGGATCTGCCAATGTTCTAGAAATTATTGAACGCGATATTCAAGGAACTTATCGCGCTGTTTATACGATACAATATAAAAAATCTCTTTATGTGTTGCATTGTTTTCAGAAAAAATCGACCCGTGGCATTGCAACACCAAAACCAGACATTAATCTGATTAAAGAACGTCTCAAGTTAGCAGAACAATTAGAAGGGAATTAAAATGATCAATGTTTTTCACGGTAGTTCCAATGTTTATGCGGATCTTGGCTTTTCAGATTCCAGAGAGATGCTTATCAAAGCGCAACTTGCTCATAAGATTAGTCAAATTCTGAAAGAAAAGAACTTAACACAAAAACAGGCTAGTCAACTTTTGAAAATGACTCAACCAAAACTGTCTAAACTCTTAAGTGGAGAATTTCGAGGAATTAGTGAAATGAAAATGCTTGAGTGTTTGGCAAAATTGGGAAACGATATAAAGATTATTGTTAATCCGAAAGAAGTTAAAACGCTTGAAGGACATTTTGAAGTTGTTTTTTCTTCTTAAACTTCTTTATGATTAGCTTTTT
>NZ_JBHINI010000088.1:0-934 GCF_042194935.1 Bartonella sp. CL71SXKL
CCTGATTGTTCCACAACACTATGATAATCACTAGAGGATTTATCCTTGTTCAAGGAAATATTGGTTGAGGCTGTACCCTCCTTTTCTCGACTATTATAACCAATGGAAAAAGAGTTTTGCTTGCTAGAACTTTGTCCCGTATCACTGCGGCTGGTAATGGCGAAATCACCCCCTACTTCCATTTCTACATGGTCTGCAGAAGCCACGGCGCCTGCCAGTATGGTGTTTCCCTGACTTATGGTATGAAGAGTGCCAGTGCCTATAATATGGCTGTTCTTCTGGTGAACCTCCTCACTGGACCCCTTGCCTTTACCAAAAGAAGCATTCCCCATCCACCCTGTACCACCGGTACCATAACTATACCCAACATTCATTGAAGCGCTTTGCGTATGATTTTGTGTACTTTGCGTATTTTGCGCACTTTCAAAAGTGATATCTTCACCTGCTCCCATGGTGATATTCCCGCTCTGTTCATCATTGCTTTGCATCGGGTTTGTGCCAGCAATAATATCGGCTCCAACACCATGGATGCTGCCTTTGTGGGCTTGCATATTAACAGCGCGTCCTGCTTCTATTGTACCTGTTACCGCAGTAGAGGTCTGAACAGAGGCTTCTGCCTTCTCTGTCTTAAAGCCCACGGTTACGCTAGCAGAAACATCAGCAATATCACGAATAGACTGTTTGTTTCCACCTTTCATCCCATTATAAAGACCTTTGCCTTTGCTATAGAGATCATAGCCTTTTAGACCAGCAATAAGACCATTACCGATTTTGTGTTTTGTATCCCCATGACCAAAACGTTTGACTGCATCCTTTACATCTTTTACTGTACCAAGAATGCCCACATTGACAGAGCCTGTCACACCAGCAAAAGACTTTTCATGCTTTTCTTTTGCGTTAGAGGTATCATAGCTTTCTGATAGGGTAATATTAT
>NZ_JBHINI010000089.1:0-932 GCF_042194935.1 Bartonella sp. CL71SXKL
TTACTTCATAAGCGTAAAGATGGAGGTGCTCAATGGATTTATCGCTATACCATTCATGGTCGGCGCCGTGAAATGGGCTTGGGTGCGTTGCAAAATGTTTCTTTAAAAAAAGCCCGTGAATTAGCAAATCAATGGCGTTCTGTTTTGCATGAGGGTCGTGACCCTATTAAAGAACGCGATAAACAAAAGCGTGAGGCAATAAGCAATCTTCATTACTTAAAAGATATTGCTTTAGATACTTTTGAAAGTCGGAAATCTGAGTTAAAAGGGGATGGTAAAGATGGGAATTGGTTTGCACCTTTACGCCTACATATTCTCCCTAAATTAGGCTGTCTGCCTGTTTCTGAGATTACACAAACAGAGATACGCAATGTTCTTGCCCCTATTTGGCATTCAAAAGCTGGAACAGCTAATAGAGCTCTTACCCGTCTTAATCTTTGTCTCAAACATGCGGCTGCCTTGGGTTTGAATGTTGATTTACAAGCAACAGAAAAAGCACGCGCGCTCTTAGGTAAACAACGTCATAAAACACAAAATTTACCAGCTATGGATTGGAGAGATGTCCCTACCTTTTATAAAACACTTTGCGAAGCATCAACCTTAACACAACTGGCTTTGCGTTTGCTTATTCTGACAGGGGTTCGTACCAATCCTTTGTGTCATATTCATAAAGATCAAGTTGATGGAGATATCTGGACTATCCCTGCTGAAAATATGAAAGGTTTGCGTGATGCTACAACAGAATTTCGTGTGCCCTTATCATCAGAGGCATTAGAAATCTTAAAACAAGCGCGCTTGTTCTCTCGCAATGATTTCTTTTTTTCTGCTACCGGTCGCGGTCCCCTTGCTGATAGTTGTATGGCAAAGTATATGAGAGAGAATAAGATTGATGCCTGCCCCCATGGTTTTCGCTCTAGTTTACGCAATTGGCT
>NZ_JBHINI010000009.1:0-78181 GCF_042194935.1 Bartonella sp. CL71SXKL
TTCGTTTTGCTATTCGTGAAGGTGGTCGTACTGTTGGTGCCGGTATCGTCTCTAAGATCATTGAATAAATAATGCTTATTAAAGGGGTGTTAAAAGTGTTTTAGTTTTGAGAGTTAGGGGTATAGCTCAGTTGGTAGAGCGGCGGTCTCCAAAACCGCAGGTCGCGGGTTCAAGTCCTGCTGCCCCTGCCAAAGGGGGGATTTTACATATAAGGGAGTGGATTTTGCTGCCTTTTTCGCTTTTTTTGATATGGGGCTTGTTTTTTTGTGTGTGAAACGGTATTGAATAGAAAGTAAGGAAATTGCATAAGTCTGAAAGTTGGCTTTTGCATTTTTTCCTGTTTATTTTGTTCTATAAAACACAATAGGACTAGAGAGAGTATAGTGTGACGATGGCATCTAAAACCAATCCGATTACCTTTTTGAAGCAGGTTTATGCAGAAACAATTAAAGTGAAATGGCCTACACGTCGTGAGACGGTTATTTCTACTATTATGGTTTTGTTGGTAACTGCATTGGCTTCAGCTTTCTTTTTTATTGTGGATCAGGTTATGCATTTTGGTGTTTGGCGGGTTATTGATCTTCTGAAATATCTTTTTAGTTGAGAATGTAAGGAAGTGTGACTGTGGCAGCTCGTTGGTATATTGTTCAGGCATATTCAAATTTTGAAAAGAAAGTAGCGGAAGCTATTGATAAGGAGGCAAAGCAAAAGGGACTTGATCATCTTTTTGAAAAGATTTTTGTTCCAACAGAGCGTGTTGTAGAGGTTCGTCGTGGACGCAAAGTTGATACTGAGCGAAAGTTTTTTCCTGGTTATGTTCTTGTTCGTGCTGAGTTAACAGATGAAGTTTATCATCTTATTAAGAATACGCCTAAAGTGACAGGTTTTTTAGGGTCGGATGCGCGTCCTGTTCCTATTTCTGATCGAGAGGTTGAGCAAATTCTCAAACAAGTTCAGGAAAGGGTTGAGTCTCCAAAGTCCTCTGTATTGTTTGAGGTTGGAGAGCAAGTTCGCGTTGCTGATGGTCCTTTTGTTTCGTTTAATGGAATTGTTCAAGAGGTTGAAGAAGAGCGCTCTCGTCTTAAGGTTGAAGTGCTTATTTTTGGGCGTCCTACGCCTGTTGATTTGGAATTTGGTCAGGTTGAAAAACTCTGATTAAACTTAGAGTAGTTTTAATTACTTTAAGGAAGGAGTGGGAGGTGATTTATAGCTTTTGTCGGCTTAATGATCCGAACCACGTGACTGCAGCGGGTAACGGGCAAGGTGAATTGTCAGTATACCAGTGAAATTAAAGGCAGATTGTTATGGCAAAAAAAAGTATAGGTCAGCTTAAGTTGCAGGTTCCTGCAGGAGCTGCTACTCCATCTCCACCGATTGGTCCAGCTCTTGGGCAGCGTGGTATTAATATCATGGAGTTTTGTAAGGCGTTTAATGCAGCTACACAAGAAATGGAAAAGGGAGCGCCGATTCCAGTTGTTATTACGTATTATCAAGATAAGTCTTTCACCTTTTCTCTCAAGACGCCTCCTGTATCATTCTTTTTAAAGAAGGAAGCAAACCTGAAATCTGGCTCAAAAGAGCCTGGTAAAGTGTCTGTAGGAAGCATTTCTCGCGATAAAATTCGTTCGATTGCGGAATCAAAGATGAAAGATCTTAATGCGAATGACATTGAGGCAGCAATGCGTATGGTTGAAGGTTCTGCTCGCTCGATGGGCTTGGAAGTGGTGGGCTAATATTATGGCAAAAGTAGCAAAAAGAATAAAAAATATCCGAAAAGATATTGATTTTAATGAACTTTACGCTTTAAAAGATGCCGTTTCAATGGTTAAGGAGCGTGCTGTTGCTAAGTTTGATGAAACAATCGAAATTTCAATGAACTTGGGTGTTGATCCTCGTCATGCTGATCAAATGGTTCGAGGCGTTGCTCATTTGCCTAATGGGACAGGGAGAAATATTCGTGTTGCCGTTTTTGCTCGTGGGGATAAGGCTGAGGAAGCTAAGGCGGCAGGAGCTGATATTGTGGGTGCCGAAGATTTATTTGAAAGCGTTAATAGAGGGACTATAGACTTTGATCGTTGTATTGCAACGCCAGACATGATGCCTCTTGTTGGTCGTCTTGGTAAGATTCTTGGTCCACGGAGTTTGATGCCAAATCCGAAGGTTGGTACTGTAACACTTGATATCGCCGGTGCTGTCAAAGCTTCTAAAGGTGGTGCTGTTGAGTTTCGTGTGGAAAAAGCTGGTATTGTGCATGCTGGTATTGGTAAGGCTTCTTTTGGTGTTGAAAAAATCGTAGAAAATATAAAAGCCTTTGCAAGTGCAGTTATTAAAGCCAAACCGCAAGGTGCAAAAGGTGAATATATTAAACGCGTTGCTGTTTCGTCGACTATGGGAGTTGGTGTTAAAGTTGATCCAGCAACGGTTCGTTCAGAGTTAATGTAAGCTGATTTATGATTTTGTTTTTTGGGGTATGGGAATATCAAAATTGTATTTTAAAGTGCTGGTTTTGATCAGCATTTAGCTATCTAAGCTTTATAGGGCTTAGGTTGTGCCGGGAGAAATTCCGGAATATCCTGTCCGAGATTGTAGGTGATACTTTTAAGTATCTTAATCAAAAAAAACCTGCATGAGACTGGGGTAAAAACTGAGAGTTAAAAGACTTAAAGGGTTTGAGCCAAGGTTGCCTTTGAACGCTGTGCGTGAAAAAGGGGACAGGATCCTCATCGGTGACATGAAGTATTTTATGTTATCAAAGGTAACCAACAGGTTTGTTTTAAGTAAATCTGTTAAATGGAGAGAGACAGTGAATAGAGCGGAAAAACGCGAATTTGTTACATGGCTTAACGAGGCTTTTCGGAAGTCTGGTTCTGTTGTTGTTGCACATTATTCCGGTCTGACAGTTTCACAGATGAATGATCTGCGTTCGAAAATGGGTGAAGCTGGCGGTGCCGTTAAAGTCGCCAAAAACCGTCTTGCTAAAATCGCTCTTCAGGGCACGGAATCTGAATCGATAGTGGGTTTGTTTACTGGGCAAACACTTATTGCTTATTCAGAAGATCCAATCACAGCACCGAAAGTTGCTGTTGATTTTGCGAAAAGCAATGACAAATTTGTCATACTTGGCGGTTCAATGGGTGCAACAAGTTTAACTGTAGATGCTGTGAAGTCATTGGCTTCATTGCCTTCATTAAACGAGTTGCGTGCAAAACTTGTGGGTATGATTTCTACCCCTGCGACCCGTATTGCACAGGTTGTTAATGCCCCTGCTGGTCAGGTTGCACGTGTCATTGGAGCATATGCTCAGGAGGATAAGGCGGCTTAAGGCTGTTTGTATTCACGTTTATGGAAGAGCTTTAATGCTTTTCTGTTTTTTTGGATAAAATTTAATAATGGTTCAAATCTTTTAATTGAAGGAATTTAAAAATGGCTGATCTAGAGAAGATCGTAGAAGACCTTTCTAATCTAACCCTTTTGGAAGCCGCTGAGCTTTCTAAGTTACTTGAAGAAAAGTGGGGAGTTTCGGCTGCTGCTCCTGTAGCTGTCGCTGCTGTTGCTGGTGCTGCTGCTCCAGCTGCTGAAGAAAAAACAGAATTTGATGTTATTCTTGTTGAAGGTGGCGCACAAAAAATTAATGTTATTAAGGAAGTTCGTGCTCTTACTGGACTTGGTCTTAAAGAAGCTAAAGATCTGGTTGAAGGTGCACCTAAGCCTATTAAAGAGGCTGCTTCTAAAGAAGAAGCAGAAAAAATTAAATCTCAACTTGAAGCTGCTGGTGCTAAAGTGGAACTTAAGTAAATTTAATTTTATCGGCGGGCATTTATGTTCGCCGATTTCTTTCTCTTAATACAAAGAGGGAAAATAATGAGTAAAAAACCTTTTCCTAATGGTTTCGTAACAGGAATGGGATAGGTTTAGATTACTTACTCCTTCATCATAGAGTCAAAGAGATAAATGGCTTATGTTGGTGGGGAAAGTTAATGATGCTCATTATTGAGTGTCAAGTGAACTGGTCTGCATATGCAGGTTAATGATATAAGGCTTTCAAGGTTGGTCTACCTTGAAGAGTAAAGATCAAGGAGCGACGATGGCTCAGACTCACGCAATGATGTCTCAATTCAATGGTCGTAAGCGCGTACGCAAATTTTTTGGTAAGATTCCTGAAGTAGCAGAAATGCCGAATCTTATTGAGGTTCAAAAAGCGTCATACGATCAGTTTCTCATGGTTGAGGAACCGAAAGGTGGACGACCAGATGAAGGTTTGCAAGCTGTTTTTAAATCTGTTTTTCCTATTTCAGATTTTTCCGGTACAGCTATGCTTGAGTTTGTAGGTTATGAATTTGATTTACCAAAATTTGATGTTGAAGAGTGCCGTCAACGTGATTTAACTTATGCTGCCCCATTAAAGGTCATATTGCGTTTGATTGTTTTTGATGTTGATGAGGATACTGGCTCCAAAGATATCAAAGACATTAAAGAGCAAGGCGTTTATATGGGCGATATGCCTTTAATGACGACGAATGGTACCTTTGTTGTTAATGGTACGGAGCGTGTTATTGTTTCTCAGATGCATCGTTCTCCTGGTGTCTTTTTTGACCATGATAAAGGAAAGTCCCATTCATCAGGAAAGCTTCTTTTTGCTGCTCGTGTTATTCCGTATCGTGGTTCTTGGCTTGATATTGAGTTTGATGCTAAGGACATCGTTTATGCGCGTATTGATCGACGGCGCAAAATTCCTGTTACAAGTCTTTTGATGGCATTAGGTATGGATGCGTCAGATATTTTATCAACGTTTTATGATAAAGTGACTTATGAGCGTGATGGAGAAGGATGGCGAGTTCCTTATTCTGTTGATCGCTTTAAAGGAATGAAGCTCATTTCTGACCTTATAGATGCAGATAGTGGTGAAGTCGTTGCGGAGGCTGGTAAAAAATTAACAGTTCGTACTGCGAAGTCTTTGGCAGAAAAAGGACTTAAAGCGGTTAAAGTTAGTGAAGATGATTTATTAGGTTGTTATCTAGCCGAAGATATCGTCAATTACGAAACAGGTGAAATCTACCTTGAGGCTGGTGATGAAATTGACGAAAAAGTATTAAAAATTTTGCTTGATGTTAGTGCTGATCAAATCAATATTCTTGATATTGATCACATGAATATTGGCGCTTACATCCGCAATACTTTGAAGGTGGATAAAAATGAAAGTCGGCAGGATGCGTTATTTGATATTTACCGAGTAATGCGTCCAGGTGAGCCTCCAACAATCGATACAGCAGAAGCAATGTTCCATTCATTGTTTTTTGATCCAGAGCGTTATGATCTTTCTGCTGTTGGGCGTGTTAAGATGAATTTGCGTATGGATCTTGATTGTCCAGACACAGTTCGCATTTTACGCCAAGAGGATATTCTTGCTGTTGTTAAGATGTTGGTTGAATTGCGTGATGGACGTGGTGAAATTGATGATATTGATAATCTTGGCAACCGTCGCGTTCGTTCCGTTGGGGAGTTGATGGAAAATCAATATCGCATTGGTCTTCTTCGTATGGAGCGTGCGATAAAAGAGCGTATGTCATCGGTTGAAATTGATACAGTTATGCCACAGGATTTGATCAATGCAAAGCCTGCTGCAGCAGCAGTTCGTGAGTTTTTTGGGTCTTCACAATTGTCGCAGTTTATGGATCAAACCAATCCATTGTCGGAAATTACCCATAAGCGCCGTCTTTCTGCTCTTGGTCCAGGCGGTTTGACTCGTGAACGTGCGGGTTTTGAAGTCCGTGACGTACATCCTACGCATTATGGTCGTATTTGTCCGATTGAAACACCAGAAGGCCCCAATATTGGTCTAATCAACTCCTTAGCAACATTTGCGCGAGTTAACAAATATGGCTTTATTGAAAGTCCATATCGAAAAATTATTGATGGAAAAGTTACAAAAGAAGTTATTTATCTTTCAGCGATGGAAGAAGCAAAGCATTATGTCGCTCAGGCTAATTCTTCATTAGATAGCGAAGGTCGTTTTATAGAAGAGTTTGTTGTTTGCCGTCATGCTGGTGAAGTTTTAATGGCGCCGCGTGATCATGTTGATTTGATGGATGTTTCACCAAAACAGTTGGTTTCAGTTGCAGCAGCGCTTATTCCTTTTTTGGAAAATGATGATGCGAATCGTGCACTTATGGGATCAAACATGCAGCGTCAGGCAGTTCCTCTTGTACGCGCTGAAGCACCATTTGTTGGGACGGGAATGGAATCCATAGTTGCGCGCGATTCAGGAGCTGCTGTGAGTGCAAAACGTAGTGGTGTTGTTGATCAAGTTGATGCTACCCGTATTGTTATCCGTGCAACAGAAGATTTAGATCCTTCAAAATCAGGCGTTGATATTTACCGCTTACAGAAATTTCAGCGTTCTAATCAGTCCACTTGTATTAATCAGCGTCCTCTTGTAAATGTTGGTGATAGGGTAGAAAAAGGTGATATCATTGCAGATGGTCCATCCACGGATCTTGGTGATTTGGCTCTTGGGCGGAATGTTCTCGTAGCCTTTATGCCTTGGAATGGATACAATTATGAAGATTCTATTTTGTTATCCGAGCGCATTGTTGCTGATGATGTGTTTACTTCAATTCATATTGAGGAATTTGAAGTTGCGGCACGCGATACAAAACTTGGGCCTGAGGAAATTACGCGCGACATTCCTAATGTTGCGGAAGAAGCGTTAAGAAATCTTGATGAAGCTGGCATTATTTATATTGGTGCTGAAGTTCAACCGGGTGATATTTTAGTTGGAAAGATTACCCCAAAAGGTGAAAGTCCCATGACGCCGGAAGAAAAGCTTCTGCGTGCGATTTTTGGGGAAAAGGCATCCGATGTTCGTGATACTTCTATGCGTATGCCTCCTGGGACTTTTGGTACTGTTGTTGAAGTTCGCGTTTTTAATCGCCATGGCGTGGAAAAAGATGAACGTGCGATGGCAATTGAGCGTGAAGAAATTGAGCGTTTAGCAAAAGACCGTGATGATGAACAGTCTATTCTTGATCGCAATGTTTATTCGCGCCTCACCGATATGTTGACAGGTAAAGTTGCTGTAGAAGGTCCGAAAGGCTTTTCGGGCAGCAAAAAGCTTGATAGTACAGTGATGGGGCATTATCCACGATCCCAGTGGTGGCAATTTGCTGTTGAGGATGAAAAACTTCAAAATGAAATTGAAGCTTTGCGCAAGCAATATGATGAATCAAAGGAAGCATTACAACGTCGCTTTATGGATAAAGTTGAAAAGGTCCAAAGAGGTGATGAAATGCCTCCTGGAGTCATGAAAATGGTGAAGGTTTTTGTGGCTGTGAAGCGCAAAATCCAACCAGGTGATAAGATGGCGGGACGTCACGGAAATAAGGGTGTTGTTTCACGTATTCTTCCCGTAGAAGATATGCCATTTCTTGAAGATGGGACCCATGCTGATATCGTCTTGAATCCGCTTGGTGTGCCTAGTCGTATGAATGTTGGACAAATTCTTGAGACGCACCTTGGTTGGGCATGTGCGGGGATGGGCAAGAAGATTGGTGATTTGTTAGAGTTGTATCAAGAGACTGGGGATATATTGCCGCTGCGTCAGCGTATTGAAAATCTTATGCCTGATGATAATCATAATGAACCAGTCCGTCAGTATGATAATGAAAGCCTCTACAAATTGGCATTACAGATGAAAAAAGGGGTTTCAATTGCAACGCCTGTTTTTGATGGAGCACATGAGTCTGATATTAACATGATGCTGGAAGACGCAGGCTTAGATAGTTCAGGGCAGGTTACGCTTTATGATGGTCGTACTGGGGAGCCTTTTGATCGTCCAGTAACGGTGGGATATATTTACATGTTGAAATTGCATCACCTTGTTGATGATAAGATTCATGCACGTTCTATAGGTCCCTATTCACTTGTTACGCAGCAGCCATTAGGAGGTAAGGCACAGTTTGGTGGTCAGCGTTTTGGTGAAATGGAGGTATGGGCACTTGAAGCTTATGGTGCTGCATACACTTTGCAGGAGATGCTAACAGTAAAATCAGATGATGTGGCTGGGCGGACAAAAGTCTATGAGGCAATTGTGCGTGGTGATGATACATTTGAGGCAGGGATACCCGAAAGCTTTAATGTGTTGGTAAAAGAAATGCGCTCACTTGCTCTTAATGTGGAGCTTGATGATGCGCGTGAACTTATTGCACAGCGGGCATTGTCTGATACGGCAGAGTAATAATTCAAGGAGCGCACTGGAAAAAGGCTGCGCTCTTATTACTTTAAGAGGCTCAATAACCTTATTAAGGCTATACAGGTCGTTTTTAAAAGTAAATGTATTTTAAAGAAGATCTGTTATAAAATAAATGAGATATTACAACAGGTTCTAAGAATCTTTGAAGGAGAACAGCATGAACCACGAGGTCATGAATCTTTTCAATCCTCAAGCGCCAGCGCAGACATTTGACTCTATTCGTATTTCTATTGCGAGTCCTGAGAAAATTTTGTCCTGGTCGTATGGTGAGATTAAGAAGCCTGAGACTATTAATTATCGGACTTTTAAACCAGAACGTGATGGTCTTTTTTGTGCACGTATATTTGGCCCTATTAAGGACTATGAGTGTCTATGTGGCAAATATAAACGCATGAAGTATAAGGGCATTATTTGTGAAAAATGCGGTGTAGAGGTTACTCTTTCGCGCGTACGTCGTGAGCGTATGGGGCATATTGAACTTGCGGCACCTGTTGCACATATATGGTTTCTTAAATCATTACCAGGTCGTATTTCTACACTTTTAGATTTAACTTTAAAAGATATTGAGCGGGTTCTTTATTTTGAGAATTATATTGTAACCGAACCAGGATTGACATCTCTTAAGCTCCATCAGCTTCTTTCTGAAGAAGAATATATGCTTGCTATTGATGAGTTCGGAGAAGATCAATTTACAGCTATGATTGGCGCTGAAGCTATTTACGAGCTTTTAGCTAGTATGGAGTTAGATAAAATCGCTAATGATTTGCGTCTCGAATTAGCTGAAACAACTTCAGAGTTAAAGCAGAAAAAATTGATTAAACGACTTAAAATCGTTGAAAATTTTCTTGAATCTGGAAATAAGCCAGAGTGGATGATAATGAAAACAATTCCGGTTATTCCACCGGATTTGCGTCCATTGGTTCCGCTTGATGGTGGGCGTTTTGCGACATCAGATCTGAATGATCTTTATCGGCGTGTTATTAATCGTAATAACCGCTTGAAACGGCTGATTGAATTGCGTGCTCCTGGAATTATCGTGCGCAATGAAAAGCGTATGGTACAAGAAGCTGTTGATGCATTGTTTGATAATGGACGGCGTGGGCGTGTGATTACTGGAGCCAATAAACGTCCTCTCAAGTCTCTATCAGATATGTTGAAGGGCAAGCAAGGACGGTTTCGTCAGAACTTACTTGGGAAGCGAGTTGATTACTCGGGGCGTTCTGTTATCGTGACGGGTCCTGAATTAAAATTGCATCAATGTGGTCTTCCTAAAAAAATGGCTCTTGAATTATTTAAGCCTTTTATTTATGCGCGGCTTGATGCAAAAGGCTATTCATCAACGGTAAAGCAGGCAAAGAAGCTTGTTGAAAAAGAACATCCAGAAGTTTGGGATATCTTGGATGAGGTTATTCGTGAACACCCTGTTTTACTCAACCGTGCGCCAACATTGCACCGTTTGGGGATTCAGGCTTTTGAACCTATCTTAATTGAAGGCAAAGCTATTCAACTTCATCCACTGGTGTGTACTGCTTTTAATGCAGATTTTGATGGTGATCAGATGGCGGTTCACGTTCCGCTTTCTCTTGAAGCACAGCTTGAAGCCCGTGTTTTGATGATGTCCACCAATAATATTCTTCATCCGGCCAATGGTGCTCCCATTATTGTTCCCTCACAGGATATGGTTCTTGGTCTTTATTATCTTTCAATTGTTTCTGAAAAAGAACCAGGTGAAGGAATGGCCTTTTCTGATATAGGTGAGCTTCATTATGCCTTGGAAAATAAGGTTGTAACGCTTCATACGAAGATTAAAGGCCGTGTTAAGAATATTGGGAAGGATGGAAAAGAAGTTTCTAAACTTTATGATACGACACCTGGTCGTTTGATTATCGGTGAGCTTTTGCCAAGAAGTGCGGATATCTCATTTGATATTGTCAATCAAGAGATGACGAAAAAGAATATTTCTAAAATGATTGATCATGTTTATCGGCACTGTGGACAAAAAGAGACGGTTATTTTTTGTGACCGTATTATGCAGCTTGGCTTTTCTTATGCTTGTCGTGCAGGAATTTCATTCGGTAAGGATGATATGGTTATTCCTGATAGTAAGTCTCGTTTAGTTGCAGAAACAGAAGCTTTGGCTAAGGAGTACGAACAGCAATATAATGATGGTTTGATTACACAAGGTGAAAAATACAATAAGGTTGTAGATGCTTGGGGTAAATGTACAGATCGCGTTGCAGATGAAATGATGAAACGTATTCAAGCTGTCGATTTTGATCCTAAAACAGGTCGTCAACGGCCGATGAATTCGATCTATATGATGTCGCACTCTGGTGCTCGTGGTTCTGCTAACCAGATGAGACAATTGGCCGGTATGCGTGGATTAATGGCAAAACCATCGGGTGAAATTATTGAAACGCCCATTATTTCAAATTTTAAAGAAGGTCTAACTGTTAATGAGTACTTCAATTCCACGCATGGTGCACGTAAAGGACTTGCTGATACTGCGTTAAAGACGGCGAACTCTGGTTATTTAACACGGCGTCTTGTTGATGTTGCACAGGATGCTATTATTTCAGCAGTTGATTGTGGTACCGCAAAAGGGCTTACCATGCAGCCGATTGTTGATGCAGGACAAATTGTTGCCTCCATTGGGCAAAGAATTCTTGGTCGTACAGCGCTTGTTGATATTCTACATCCTGTCTCTGGAGAGGTTATCCTTGAAGGTGGAGCAATGATTGAGGAAGCTGATGTTGCGAAGATTGAAGCAGCTGGGATTCAATCTGTTCAAATTCGTTCTGCTTTAACATGTGAAACACGTCTTGGTGTTTGTGCAAAATGCTATGGTCGTGATTTGGCGCGTGGAACACCTGTTAATCAGGGAGAAGCCGTTGGTGTTATTGCTGCTCAATCCATTGGTGAGCCGGGAACACAGCTTACTATGCGTACTTTCCACTTAGGAGGAACTGCGCAGGTTGTTGATTCATCGTATTTAGAGGCATCTTATGAAGGTAAGGTGGAGATTCGTAATCGTAATGTGGTTCGTAACTCTGAAGGCCAATTGGTTGTTATGGGGCGTAATATGGCTATCCTTATCAAGGATGAGTTAGGAAAAGAGCGCGTTGTACATCGTGTTAGCTATGGTGCTCATATTTTTGTTGATGATGGTGATGTGGTTAAACGTGGCCAACGTATAGCAGAATGGGATCCTTATACACGTCCAATTTTAACGGAAGTTGAAGGTTATGTGGGTTTTGAAGATATGATTGATGGTTTATCTGTCACTGAAACAGCTGATGAATCTACGGGTATTACGAAGCGTTTAGTGATTGATTGGCGCGCTAATCCACGTGGTGCGGATCTTAAACCAGCCATTATTATTCACACAGATAAAGAAGGTGAATCCATTGCTAAATTGTATAAGGGAGGTGAAGCCCGTTATATGATGTCAGTGGAAACTATTCTTTCTGTTGAGCTTGGTGCTCATGTTAAGGCTGGTGATGTTATTGCTCGTTTGCCAATGGAAAGTGCCAAGACGAAAGATATTACGGGTGGTTTACCACGTGTGGCTGAGCTTTTTGAAGCGCGTCGTCCAAAGGATCATGCGATTATTGCTGAAGTAAGTGGCACGATTCGATTCGGCCGTGGTTATAAGAATAAACGTCGTATCATTATTGAACCAAATGATGAAACTCTTGAGGCAGTAGAATATTTGATTCCAAAAGGTAAGTTGTTTCATTTCCAAGAAGGCGATCAAATTGAAAAGGGAGATTATATCCTTGATGGTAATCCAGCACCTCATGATATCTTGGCGATTAAGGGGGTTGAAGCTTTGGCATCTTATCTTGTTAATGAGATTCAGGAGGTTTATCGTTTACAGGGAGTTCTTATTAATGATAAGCACATTGAAGTGATTGTTCGTCAAATGTTGCAAAAAGTTGAAATTACTGAATCTGGAGATTCTGGTTATATTCCAGGTGATAATGTTGATCGTATTGAACTTGATGAAATCAATGATAATTTGATTGCAGAAGGGAAGAAACCAGCATCTGGTAATCCCATTCTTCTTGGAATTACAAAAGCTTCTCTTCAAACGCCTTCTTTCATTTCGGCGGCATCGTTTCAGGAAACAACACGTGTTCTTACTGAAGCAGCAGTTTCTGGTAAAATTGATACTTTGCAAGGACTTAAAGAGAACGTTATTGTCGGTCGTCTTATTCCAGCAGGTACAGGTGGTACGATTTCTCAAATCCGTCGTATTGCTGCGGTTCGTGATGATTTGATTGTAGATGAGCAGCGTAAGTCTAGTAATAACGAAGTGGCTAAGGCTATGTTGACAAATATGACAACTGGGGCCGTTGCTGAATAATTTAAATACAACATCACATAATATAAAAACGTCTGAATAGAAAGTTCAGACGTTTTTTTATCTCAAAATGCAGAAGTTACATATTTTCTTGAAAATGTCAAAAATTATAAGGCGACAGTTATTTGGAACGTCTTTAGTAGCTTATTATTTTGTAATGATGTTTATCTTTTTTGTTACTTTATTTTAAAGTTTCTTAATTTCTAAAAGAAGTATAGAATTTTTCCAAAATATGTAAAACTCAAAAGCCATATTCAAGGAAAAGAGTGATTATCTACAAATCAAATAATGATTGATTTTGAATTTTAGGAAAATTTTTGATTGATATCTTCTATAAAGATTTAAAAGGACTTATAATGAAAGGTCAATAGTCTTTTCTGTAATCTAAAAAATAATTGATTCTCTACTATACAATGCTTGTATGATAAGAATGTATTTTCTGATAAATTAGAATGCAGGAAAGTAGAGATTAGGGTGCTTACTAAGTTTTTTATAAAAAATAGACACATTTCTTATAACAATGTGATCTATGCAGACAGAATGATAAAATGTACGAATATTATTCAATTGGAAAATTAACACGTGAGTTTTCAATAACAGCTCGAACTTTGCGTTATTATGAAGAAGAGGGACTTCTTAGTCCTTTTCGGCGTGGAAGTACACGGCTTTATACACAAACGGATCGTCATAAGTTAAAGCAAATACTGCGTGCTAAAAGAGTTAAATTTTCGTTGTCTGAAATATCTGATATGTTGACAATAGTTGGAAAACCACCAGATGATGAGAAAAAGCTTAAGAAATTAATTGCAGGAATTCATAAAAAACGAGCTGATTTAAAGCAGATGCAGCATGATGTTGATGATCTTCTACAGGATTTAGAACGAATTGAGGAGAGTTTTTTTGAGAGCTTAGCGGAGTTGGGGGTTAGTCATTGATTATAAAATTTATTTTGTCTGCTTTTAGACAATTTTCTTTCTCTTAAAAGGGATAGGTTATACTATCTCTAAGGGGGATATTTAACACTGCGTGAAATGTGTAAGTCATTTAAAGAAATAGAGTGTTTGAAAAAGCTGCAAAGGTATTTTCGCAGTATATTGTCCTTGATAAGAAAAAATTATTTTTCATAAAGAAAGTAAAAACAATGACAGTTTCTCCTATGAGTGTTTTTCAATCTATTTTGTCACGAAAGTCAATTCGCGCTTTTACTGATCAGCCAGTTAGTTTGGAAACAATCAAAGAAATCTTAAAACTTGCAGCACGTGCACCATCTGGAACAAATATTCAGCCATGGCAAGTGATTGTGCTTACAGGAAGTGTATTACAGAAAGTAGGGCAAGAGCTTTCACAACTTGTGCTTTCAGGTGTAAAAGGAGAGCGTGAATATAGTTATTATCCACGTCAGTGGCGTGAGCCTTATATTTCAAGGCGTCGAAAAGTTGGTTTGGATCTTTATCAGAGTCTTGGAATTCAAAAAGGAGATAAAGAAAAAATACTTCATCAAAAGGCGCGAAATTTTTTATTTTTTGATGCACCTGTAGGACTCTTATTTACAATGGATCACGACATGGAAATGGGGAGTTGGCTTGATTTGGGTATGTTTATGCAGACCATTATGTTAGCTGCACGTGGATTTGGATTAGATACCTGTCCTCAAGCTGCTTTTGCTGATTATCATAAACAGATTCGTACGCTTTTATCTATTCCTTCTGATCGCCATATTATCTGTGGTATGGCACTTGGTTATCGCGATATGAGTGCTCCAGAAAACAAGTTTGAGACAGAACGAGAATCGTTAGAAAACTTTGTACGTTTCATTGAAACATACCCATAAAATATTTCATACAATTAAGCATACGTTTTGAAGAACTTAGTGCATTATGAAAAATGTTTCCGATAAGATTTCTCATCCTTATTGAATTTTAATATTGCATATTAACACTTATTTTACTACGCTTGGAACATTAGGAGTGGTGACTCTAGGGGCATTGCCCGTTTTGAAGGTTGGCTAATGGAAAACACTATAGAAAGAAAGTGTTGGGTGGTAGCAAGACGAGCGACATTCGTGTTTATTGTTGTTATTTTTTTAGTTTATCTCGCAATTTGATTTTAAACGGGAGAAACGTTATGAAAAAGCATATATGCTCAAACTGTACTATAGTTTTGAGGTGATACGTGTTTCTATCTGTTTTTGAACTTTTTAAAATTGGGATTGGTCCTTCTAGCTCACATACGATGGGACCGATGACAGCTGCTAATATGTTTTTGCAAAAGATAGGAGATTTTTCTCAGTCGTCTGATATTCAAGTTTCTCGTATACGTGTTTATCTTTATGGTTCGTTAGCTTTCACGGGTATTGGTCATGCAACAGATAGGGCTATCATATTAGGACTTTTAGGAGAAAAAGCTTCTACTGTTGATCCTGATAGCATGGGGTTTCTGTTAGAAAAAGTTATACGTGAAAAAAAAGTGCAACCAGAAGGCCATCCCGCTTATCAGTTTGATGTGCAATGTGATCTTATTTTTGAACGAAAGCAAATCCTCCCTGGACATACAAATGGACTAGCCTTTGAAGGACTTAATACTGATGGGAATGTTCTGTTGCGGCAGATTTATTATTCTATCGGTGGTGGCTTTGTTGTGACTGAGGATGAATTAAGCCATATGAATGATAATATACAACCAAAAGCATTTGAGGTACCATATCCATTCGATTCTGCTTGTACAATGTTATCAATGGCAGAAAAATCAGGACTTTCAATTGCTGAAATGAAGCGCTTAAATGAAGAAACAAAGATAGAGCGTTCTTCTCTTGATGTAGGGCTTGATGAAATTTTTTCAGCGATGACAAATTGCATTGATAGAGGTCTGTCACAAGAAGGTGAGTTGCCTGGTGGATTGCGTGTTCTAAGGCGTGCTAAAAAGCTGCATGAAACGCTTTTGGAAAATCAAAGGAAAAATCACAATTATCCACTTTGGGCAAATGATTGGCTTTCGGTATATGCCATAGCAGTCAATGAGGAAAATGCAGCAGGTGGTCGTGTTGTTACAGCACCAACAAATGGCGCAGCTGGTGTCGTTCCAGCCGTTTTGCGTTATTATCTTCAATTTAATGATGATTCAGATCGAGAGGGAATACATAATTTTCTATTAACGGCAGCAGCTATAGGCGGTGTTATCAAACATAATGCCTCTATTTCTGGTGCAGAAGTTGGGTGTCAAGGTGAAGTTGGAACGGCATCTTCAATGGCCGCAGCAGGGTTGACCGCAGCATTAGGTGGAACACCAGCTCAAATTGAAAATGCGGCAGAAATTGCGCTTGAACATCATTTGGGAATGACATGTGATCCTGTTGCAGGTCTTGTACAAGTTCCTTGTATTGAGCGTAATGCAATGGGAGCTGTTAAGGCGGTAACGGCTTCTTCTCTTGCATTATATGGTAATGGAGATCATTTTGTTTCTCTTGATGCTTGTATAGAAACAATGCGCCAGACTGGTCATGATATGAGTGAACGCTATAAAGAGACAAGTAAAGGTGGTCTTGCAGTCAATGTAATATCTTGTTAAGAGCTAGAACATTTTTCAATCCATAACTGGACGTTTTGGAGAAGAATCGTATTTCCTGATAAAGCTTATGTTTTTTGTTCCTTATAAATCAAAACTCCAAATTAATTCAGCAGCATGCTTAAAATAAATTTGAGATGGCTCAGTGCTTTCTTAATGAATAGTAGCTGTTGATACAAGTTTGGAGAGAGCGTATTGTTGATATATGTTTGATTTGTCCTAAAATGGAAAAAATAAAAAAGCGTAAAGTAAAATTAGTGATCAATTTACCATTATTTTTTTAGCTGGGTTTTATGGTTTTAAAAAGTTTCCATAGCCATATCTTTTAAGTAATGGAAGATTATACCTGAGTATCCAAGGAAAATTTATTTTAAATCTGAATAATTATGATAAAGAGAGATTTTTAAAGATTTTAATTTTTTAAAAGTGAAGTTTTTTGCTACCTATATGGTAAAAAAATATCTTGAAAAGAAACACTAATTTACAATAATTAAAGATATATTGGGAATATCTTTTTTATTTATAAATTCTGTACCGACAAAAAAATTAAAATAAATAATAACGTATACATTAGGAAATATTTATAAAAATTTTCATGAGAATAGAATGCACACGATAGAACATTATCGTGTTACTTGTTCGTGAGTTCGTTTAAAAAATATCTCTCAACGCTCCTAAGCTCATTTCGCGATGGCACCCGTGAATGATATAATAACGGTAAATCCATTGAGCTGTCCCATCTTTATGCTTAATAAAAAGAGTACGCTGGGCATGATTGCACACTTTGCCAAGCCCCCCCGTACAGGGATCAAAGCCCTTAGCATTTGAAATGGTTCATTATAGGTATTTTGAGTATTTTGGGTACAGTTTTACGCCACACACTAATCTCGCCCATAACATGCAAGAGAACGGTTTTTATTAATTCAACATAAACAAGTTTCAAATGAGAGAATCTTACGATATTCGAGATTATCATCTAACATGCAAAATAATGAATTATCTTTATAAATCAGCATCTTGAATATGAATAGTATAATGTGAGTCATTCCATGGATGGTATAAAATCTATAGAGTATTAGCATCTTTATTTATAAAGGGAGAAAACCAGCACTATCATCCTTTTTTCAACGATCAATGTTACAAAAGATCCTCGTACTTGAAATAATTCATAAGGGATATTTGATTCCTTTTTTAAATAGTTTATATGCCAATCTTTCTCGTGATGAGCAGGCGGACGATTTTGACTGATTCAATATAAGAAGGAAAATAAGAGAATTTTACGAAAATCTCTTATTCAATATGCAAAAAGTAAATTATAATTATAAATTAAAATCTTATGGAAATCGTTATCATGATATTTAATCTGATAATTTCTTTTACGTTTTTTCATCGATAGTATTTGTATTTTCCAATTTTCTTTGTCTGTTGAAAGAAATACAAGTAAGAGGAGTTAGATTATTTTTTACAGCGTTTATGTTGTAGGGGGAGCATTAGTAAGAGGGACTTTCTTTATTGAACGTTTAGAATAATTCCTAAAATGATAAGCTTTCATCCAATGAAGCTATTCATTTTTCCAAAAAGATATCAAGGATAATTTTTTATATTAAATCCAAAAGTGGAAAAATATTGGATGTTTTTTATGTTCTTAACAATGGTTTTATTGAAGGCTTGGAGATATTGGATAGTTGGAAAAGCTGTCAGAACAATTCCACAATTTAAGAAAAAAGTATGTTTATCAAAGGGTTTTCTAAGGCTGTAGATAATGGTTAATAATAAAATAGTTTTTTAGAGATGGTCTGTAGAATTAAATATTTGTTGCTCCTAGACGGATTTTAATAGGCACATTACCAGTTTGGCTCGCAACGCGTAAATGAATGCGTACAGGAGGCATTATGAGACGACGGTTGCGCATTGTTTGGCAAATGAGAAGGTTAACAAGAGATTGTGTATCTAATGCAGTCGAATTATATTTTAAACCAGTAAGTTTTGCAGCAGCATCGTGAAGAGAACGCAATGAAAGGAGGGATGATTGCTTCAATAAAATTTCTTTTTTATGGAATGAAGCAAAAGCATTATCTGTCATAATACTATCCTTAACGCAGAATTCAAAATTTTTTAGTAGGCTACAGTATAGCAGTTAAAATTTGCTTTCTTTAATGTAGAACAAGCATCAAATGCAGCTTTTTTTGATTGAAACCCTGTAAAGCGCGCCCGGTAATAACGCTGCCCATTTTTTTCAAACAGTTGCATATGTGAAGATGCGTGCTTTAAAGTAGAAAAAGCTATATTTTTTGCTTTTAAAAGTAGAGTTTTTGCTTGTTCTTCACTAGGAAGAGAACCTATTTGGATAGCCCATCCGGCATTTTCGGACAAAGAGGCTGTTACAATTTTATGAGTCTCAACCGGTATAGTTTTTTGAGGGTTCGGTATTGGTATAATTACCTTATTTACAGCCGTTATTGCGATGTTGGAGTTTTTAGGTTGTTCTGCAAATGCTGTCAACATAGTCGAAATTTCATCGTCAAAATTACTTAAATCATCTTTAATGGTTGGTATAGGAGTATTGGCGCCAGTGGGTAAGTGATAGCGTACAGAAGCTATTAAACGTTCACCACTTTTCATTTGGCTTGCTTTGGGCAAATATTGATTCAATAAGCTAGCCATATGCTCGTCACGTGCAGTAGATGATTTTCCTCCCATAACAACAGCGACAATAGAGCGCCCCTCAAGACGCATCGAAGTTGCTAAATTAGAACCTGACATTTGTGTGTATCCTGTTTTAATTCCATCGACACCTTTCATTATTTTAACAAGTTTATTGTGGCTGTTAATTTTATGTCCACGGAAATTAAAACTTTTTGTTTTGAACAATTTATATTGTTTGGGAAAATGTTTACGTAAAGCTAAGGACAAAGTCGCTATATCTCGTGCTGTAGAATAATTGCGCACATCCGGAAGTCCTGAAGCATTTGCGAAATGTGTATGTTTCATGCCAAGTTTATGAGCTTTTGCTGTCATCATTTGAGCGAATTTTTTTTCACTACCTCCAAGATATTCTGCAATGGCAGCAGCAACATCATTTGCAGATCTTGTAATGAGTGCTTTAGCTGCTGATTCTGCAGAAATTGTTTGGCCTGCTTTAAACCCAATTTTTGTCGGTGGACGCATTGCTGCATAATGTGAAACAGGAATTGGTGTATTGGGTGTCACACGACGCATCTGCATAGCTTCAAAGAGTAAGTACAATGTCATCATTTTTGTTAAAGAAGCAGGATAACGTTTCAGTGTTGCATTGGCTTGAAATAGAGTTTTTCCCGTAGTAGCATCTATAACAATAGCCGCATACTTATCAGGATAGGCGCCTTGAGGTGTGGCTGATGCCCAACAGTAAGAAAAAGCTAACACAACAAAAGAAATTGCTATTGTTTTACAGTAGCGCATAATTTTTTGATAATTAATATACACTTGCAGTATCCTATTTCTCCATTTATCCTGAAAAACTTCTATAAAGCTTCCTTTTCTGTAATTTGTTGATGCAATTTAGACGAATGGTATTACTAATTTGTTTACAGAAGTTATTTTATGAGTGAGTGATTGAAGTCTAACCATAGAGGGAAATTTTTTTCTAATACAAACAGGTATTGCAATAGTTATGAAAGAATTTAAAATTAATAAAAAATGTGCTGCATGGAAAACGATAATGGGACAGACGCTCATAATAAACTCTATAGCTCATATTATGCATAATGAAAAGGGCAAGAATTGGGATGAAGGTAGGCATGGTGCGGTTATAATGCCTAAGGCTAGAGAAAAACTCGAAAAACCTAAATTATGTCGAGTTTTTTTGCTTAATGATGATTACACACCTATGGATTTTGTTGTTTTTGTTTTGAAGAACTTTTTTAAAAAAAGTTTCGAAGAGGCAACGCGGATAATGTTAAATGTTCATCACAATGGGATAGGAGAATGTGGGACTTATACTTATGAAGTCGCTGAAATGAAAATATTACAAGTGAGAGAATGTGCGCGTCAAAATGAACATCCGTTACAATGTGTAATGGAATGGAAGTGAGGAGCTATGCCATCTTTTACACCTAGTCTTGAAGAGGTTTTGCATCGTGCATTAACAATTGCTACTCAAGCACGGCATGAATATGCAACATTAGAGCATCTTCTACTTGCGCTGTTAGATGATGCCGATGCAAATTCCGTTATTCAGGCTTGCCAAGTAGATGTGGAGGAATTGCGAGAGCGCTTAACCAATTATCTTCGCTCAGAGTTAGATGAACAGATTAGAGCTGATGAGGATACAAAGCCTACAGCTTTTTTCCAGCGTGTTATCCAACGTGCGGTGATTCATGCACAATCGGCTGGAAAAGATGAAGTATCGGGGGCAAATGTTCTTGTTGCAATTTTTTCTGAACGTGAAAGCCATGCAGCATATTTTCTTCAAGAGATGGGAATGACACGCTATGATGCTGTACGTTTTATTTCACAGGGTGTCACGCGTGATGATGGGTTATCCATGTTACTTGAAGGACTTGAAGAGCAATTAGATCAGCAGATTTCGGATAATGGTGAAAGAGGAACAAGTGCTTTAACGAATTATTGTGTTGATCTCAATTGTAAAGCACGTAATGGAAAAGTTGATTTATTAATTGGCCGTGAAATAGAAATTTCACGCATGATTCAGATTTTATGTCGAAGGTCGAAAAACAATCCGCTTTTGGTTGGTGATCCTGGAGTGGGGAAAACCGCTATAATTGAGGGATTGGCAAAGCGCATTGTTGATGGGCAAGTGCCTGAAGTTTTATCAAATGCAACAATATTTTCTCTTGATATGGGGGGACTTGTTGCAGGTACACGTTATCGCGGTGATTTTGAAGAACGCTTAAAGCAAGTTATTAAAGAGTTTGAGCTATATCCAGATGCTATTTTATTTATTGATGAAATTCATACCTTAATTGGAGCAGGAGCGACATTAGGGGGAAATATGGATGCAGCAAATCTTTTGAAACCTGTATTATCTTCTGGAACTATGCGATGTATTGGTTCGACGACTTATAGAGAATATCGCAAATTCTTTGAACAAGATCGTGCTTTAGAGCGTCGTTTTCAGAAGATTGATATTAATGAACCTTCTGTTACAGATGCGATTAAGATTTTGCAAGGGATGAAGCCTTACTTTGAAGATTTTCATCAGATTAAATATACAGATCAGGCGATGAAGGCATCTGTAGAATTATCTTCACGTTATATAATTGATCGTAGGTTACCTGACAAAGCAATTGATATTATTGATGAAAGTGGCGCAGCGCAAAAGCTTTTGCCACAAAAACAACGCAAGAAGAGTATAGGTGTTAAAGAAATTGAAGCGACTGTTGCTACAATTGCAAGAATTCCACCAAAAACAGTTTCTCGGAATGATCAGAAGATACTGAGTAAGCTTGAAAGAGAACTCAAACATGTTGTTTATGGTCAAGATCAGGCAATTTCCGTCTTAGTTTCATCCATAAAATTGGCGCGAGCAGGTTTACGCGAACCGGATAAACCAATAGGAAGTTATTTATTTTCAGGACCAACAGGTGTAGGAAAAACTGAAGTTGCAAAACAGCTTGCATCATCTTTAGGCATTGAATTATTGCGTTTTGATATGTCAGAATATATGGAACGGCATACGATAGCACGTTTAATCGGAGCACCTCCAGGTTATATAGGGTTTGATCAAGGAGGTCTCCTTACAGATGCCGTTGATCAGAAACCTCACGCAGTTCTATTGCTAGATGAGATTGAGAAAGCGCATCCAGAGTTATTTAATATTTTATTGCAGGTAATGGATTATGGTAGATTAACAGACCATAATGGTAAGAAAATTGATTTCCGCAATGTTATTTTGATTATGACGACCAATGCTGGTGCTTCAGATATGGCAAAATCAGCTATTGGATTTGGGAAAGTACATCGTGATGGTGAGGATATAGAAGCAATCAATCGGTTATTTACACCAGAATTTCGTAATCGGTTAGATGCAATTATTCCGTTTGCACCTTTATCTCATTTAATCATCAATCAGATAGTGCAAAAATTTATTTTTCAGCTTGAAGCACAATTAGCTGATCGGGGAATTTGTTTTGAATTAAGCCCTTCTGCAACTTTATGGCTTTCCAATAAAGGATATGATTCTCAGATGGGAGCACGCCCATTAGGGCGTGTTATACAAGAATATATTAAAAAGCCATTAGCTGATGAAATTTTATTTGGAAAGTTACGCAATGGTGGTACCGTTCGCGTATTGACACAAAAATCAAATGGTAAAAAAGAAAGCTTACAGTTAGAAATTTCATCTTCCGATATATCTGTAAGTTCAAAGAAAAGTAAAATGGAAAATTTTACAAAAAAACGTGTAGGAAAAAAAAGCTCAACAACTTAAGAGTGTGTTATAAGGCAGCACGGATTTTTTTTGCATTCTCTTCAAGTATTTCTGTAGGCGTTATCATATCATTATGAGGGGTAAGTTCTATTCCCTTCATACGTGGTATAATATGAAAATGGAGGTGATAAACGGTTTGTTGACTAGCTGCTTCATTAAATTGCATGACAGTTATGCCATCTGCCTGAAAGGCTTTTTTGACGGCATTTGCAATTTTTTGAACAGCTTTAATAACAGGAAATAATGTCTCAGTATCCGCATCAAGTAAATTTCTCGAGCCTTTTTTAGGAATGACTAGCGTATGACCTGGTGCCTGTGGCATGATATCCATAAATCCAATAACATCATCATCTTCGTAGACACGAACAGAAGGGATTTCATTGCGAATCAATTTAGCAAAAATATTGTTATTGTCGTAAGCTTGTTTCATACAAATATTTCCTTTTATTGTAATTTTAAGATTCTAATTTAAAAACGAAAAAATGCAAGGTTTATCAGAGTGTAAGACAAAGAAGTATTTTGACTTCAGTTATATTTAGGATGCTGCACTGTCTTAATGAAGGTTTAGATTTCTATGATGGCTTCAACTTCTACAGGAACATCCATAGGAAGAGAGGCAACACCAATAGCAGAACGGGCGTGTTTTCCAATTTCACCAAGGATATTGACGAATAAATTAGAAGCTCCATTGGCAACAAAAGGAATATCGGTAAAATGAGAATCTACAGCCACAAAAACAGTAATTTTTACCACACGTTTTATTTTATTTAAGTCACCCAGAGTTGCCTTGAGTTGCGCGAGAATATTGAGAGCGCAAGCTTCGGACGCTTTTTGGGCTTGTTCGGTATTCACAGTTGCACCAACTTTACCGATGGCTATTGGTTTTCCATTAATAAGAGGGAGTTGTCCAGAAATAAAGAGTTGATTGCCACTTTGTGAAGTGGTGATGTAATTGGCAAGGGGGGAGATTACTTCAGGAAGAGTGATTCCGAACTTCTCTAAGTTTTTTTCAATCATATTGGTCATAATGTTAACTCCATAGCTGCTCTATAATATATTCATTGCATAATCTATTTTTTGATTTAAGAAAATGTGTGGTTAATTGAGAAATTAGCCTTTTTTGCCTTATTGTATGATGTTATGCAACGGGGATAAAGTTCGGAAGTTGGGAATGATTAGATCATTATTTATAATAATTTTATATATTGTTTTTTTATGTACTGCGAGAGCTGAAGAGCCCATTTTTATTGTGCCTCATCGAGCAATTTATGATTTTCATCTCGATAGTGTTTCTCATGAAATGACAATTTCTGCGATGTCAGGACGAATGGTTTACGAGCTTACTGGTTCGGCATGCCAAGGCTATAGCACACGTTTTCGTTTCATTAGCCGTGTTCACATTGAAGATATGCCAGTACGTTTGACGGATCAACAGACGACGAGTTATGAGACAGGAGACAGCCGTACATTTCGTTTTAATATCACAGATCAAGAGGGAGAAGAGGTTGTGCATCGTGCCGAGGGGGTTGCGGAGCGTACTCAAGATGGTATTACAGTTACCTTAAAAAAGCCAAAGGAAAAAGAGTATAAGCTTGCAATGGCTGAATTTCCAATAATGCAACTAAAAAATATTATCCGCCATGCAAAAGCAGGAGATCATTTTTACAATGTTACTGTATTTGATGGGACAAATAAAGCAGATAAAGTTATAAAAGAAAGTATCGTCATAGGGGAAAAGAAGACGCTTTTATCTGATAGCGAAACGGAAAAAGTAAGAAAATTGGATGAAGAAGAATATTGGCCTGTTACAATTTCTTATTTTGATGATGGAGAAAATAAAGATGGTTTGCCGGTTTATCGTAGCAGTTTTCTCTTACATGAGAATGGTGTCATGCGTGATCTTCATATAGATTATGGAACTTTTTCAGTGCGTGCAAAATTGAACAGTCTCGAATTCTTGGAACTTGGAAAAGATCTTAATCAATGTGAAAATGCAAATATTAAATGATTAAAGAAAATAACTTGAAAAAGAATCAAATATTAGTATGTTTGCGCTATTCCACACGCGGAGTCTGGGTGTTTGCAAATGATCTGTGAGAAAATTCTAGCAAGCATCCGCCGGTAGCAGGTCTTTCTGCTTTTTCCGCGGAGGTTGAACCGGAAAGGATAAGATTGATGGCACTACCCGATTTTACTATGCACCAGCTTTTAGAAGCCGGTGTGCATTTTGGTCACCAGACTCATCGCTGGAATCCCAAAATGACTCCCTATATTTATGGTCAGCGTAATAATATCCATATTATTGACCTTGCTCAGACCGTTCCACTTTTACACCAAGCGCTTAAACTTGTTTCAGATACTGTAGCGCGTGGTGGTCGTATTCTCTTTGTTGGTACGAAACGGCAAGCATCTGACATTATCGCAGATGCGGCGAATCGTTCCGCCCAGTATTACGTTAATGCACGTTGGCTTGGCGGCATGCTCACAAACTGGAAAACGATTTCCAATTCGATCCATCGTTTGCGGAAGCTTGATAAAATTCTTGCTGCTGAAGCGCAAGGCTTTACCAAAAAGGAACGTTTAAATCTTGAACGTGATCGTGAAAAGCTTAATCGTGCGCTTGGTGGTATTAAAGATATGGGTTCTGTTCCAGATCTTATCTTTGTTATCGATACGAATAAAGAAAATATTGCACTCCAAGAAGCAAAACGTTTAGGTATTCCAGTGATTGCTATTATTGATACCAATTGTGATCCCGATGACGTAACACATCCAATACCAGGTAATGACGATGCTTCACGTGCAATTTCTCTTTATTGCGATCTTTTTGCCCGTGCTGCTCTTGATGGTATTGCACGCCAGCAAGGAGCAATGGGTATCGATTTAGGAGCTCAAGTTGATGCACCTGTGGAGCCTATTTTGGAAGAAAATGCAGTTTCAGAAGTTTCTGAATAATATAAAACGCCTAATTAAGGTACTTTTATTGTCTAAAAAAGAAGTTATAGGCGTGCAGAGGGATTTTGCACGCTTTCACTGTTACAAAATAAAGAGGCAAATATGAGCATTACTGCTGCACAAGTAAAAGAACTTCGAGAACTATCTGGCGCTGGTATGATGGACTGTAAAGCCGCTCTAGCAGAGACCAATGGTGATATGGAAGCTGCTGTTGATTGGCTTCGTAAAAAAGGAATAGCTAAAGCAGATAAAAAGGCTGGTCGTACAGCAGCTGAGGGATTAATCGGAGTCGTATCAAAAGATTCACATGCAGTTTTGGTTGAGATTAATTCTGAAACAGATTTTGTTGCACGCAATGATGGATTCCAAGACATTGTGCGTAAAGTAGCAACTGCTGCCTTAGATACGCCAGGGGATGTTGAATCTGTTTCTGTTTCTCTTTATCCAGGCTCTGAGAAGACTGTAGAGCTTACGATTAAAGATGCAATTGGTACAATTGGCGAAAATATGACATTTCGTCGTTCCGCTAAATTGTCTGTTGAGAATGGTGTTGTTGCGACTTATATACACAATAGTGTGGCTGATGGGCTTGGAAAACTTGGTGTTTTGGTTGCGATTGAAACAACAGGAAATAAGGAAGCTGCTCTTGCTTTTGGTCGGCAGGTCGCGATGCATATTGCGGCAACCAATCCATTAGCACTTACAGCTCAAGATGTTGATGCTGCTGCTGTTGAGCGTGAAAAAGCAATTTTTTCAGATCAAGCACGTCAGTCTGGAAAACCTGAAAATATCATTGAAAAAATGGTAGAAGGACGTATGCGTAAGTTTTTTGAAGAGGTTGTTTTGCTTTCTCAAGCTTTTGTTATGAATCCTGATATAACTGTTGAGGCCGCTTTAAAGGATGCTGAGAAATCAATTGGTGCTCCAGCAAAAATTACAGGCTTTATTCGTTTTGCATTAGGTGAAGGTGTGGAAAAAGAGGAGTCTGATTTTGCTGCAGAGGTTGCTGCTGCTGTAAAAGGCTAGTTATTGCAAACTCTTGAACAGAGATTTAAAGTCATATCGTTGGTTGTAGAATCTCTGAGGGGAACAATGTAATTGTTGATAGGGCGTCACGTGAAAAAAGTGGTGCCCTTCGTGATGTCAAAAGCAAAAAGTAAATAGGCTTTTGGGGAGATTATTAATGGCATTAGCACTTCCGTATAAACGTATTCTTTTAAAGGCTTCTGGTGAAGCTCTTATGGGAGGGCAGAATTTTGGCATTGATGTTTCTGTTGTAGACCGTATTGCCGCTGATATTGCAGAAGTGCGCACAATGGGGATAGAAGTTGCGGTTGTTATCGGTGGGGGAAATATTTTTCGTGGCGTTGCTGTTGCTTCGCATGGTGGGGACCGAGTGACAGGTGATCATATGGGAATGCTTGCAACTGCTATTAACTCTTTAGCATTGCGAACATCTTTGACAAAATTAGGGGTTGAAACTGTTGTACTCTCTGCGATTGCTATGCCACAAATTTGTGAAAGTTTCTCGCAACGTAAAGCAATAGCTTATATGAATCAGGGAAAAGTTGTTATTTTTGCAGGTGGTACAGGAAATCCATTTTTTACCACTGATTCTGCTGCTACTTTACGTGCAGCAGAAATTGGTGCGGATGTCCTTCTTAAAGGAACACAAGTTGATGGTATTTATTCAGCAGATCCAAAAATAGACCCTACGGCTAAGCGTTTTGACCAATTAACACATGTTGAAGTTTTGCAATGGGGATTATCTGTTATGGATTCAACGGCGGTCACTTTAGCACGTGAGAACAATGTACCGATTATTGTGTATTCCATTCATGAAAAAGGCGGTTTGGCTAAGGTCTTGAATGGAACAGGACGCTTTACAATAGTATCGGAATAAGGGTAAGCTTCAAAGGACAATTGAAGGAGACAGAAATATGAATGTTACATCAATTATGGATGATCTGAAACGTCGCATGGATGGTGCCATTACGGCTTTTAAACATGAATTAGGTGGTTTGCGGACTGGACGTGCATCGGCCAGTTTATTAGAGCCGTTGACCGTTGAATCTTATGGTTCTGTTGTGCATATAAATCAGGTTGCTAATATTTCTGTTCCCGAACCTCGGATGCTTTCTGTTTCTGTATGGGATAAAACGATGGTCGGAGCTGTAGAGCGCGCTATTCGCGATTCTGGTCTTGGTTTAAATCCCATAACTGATGGTACGAATCTACGTATTCCTTTGCCTGAGTTGAATGAAGAGCGCCGTAAAGAACTTGTAAAAATTGCGCATCACTATGCAGAGCAAGCGCGTGTTGCTACACGTCATGTCCGTCGGGATGGTCTGGACAATTTGAAAAAGTTAGAAAAAGATGGTGAAATTGGACAAGATGAAGCCCATAGTTTGTCTGAAAAAGTTCAAAAACTCACAGATGAAACTATTACTGATATTGATAAAATTTTAGCCGTAAAAGAATCTGAAATTATGCACGTTTAAGACGGTTTTGTCGCTAGAAAAAGGATGTTATACTCCCAAGCCTGTAAATTGTTTCTAGGGATAATAGGAGGGGTGGTGTGTTCTGTGATAGCAAGGTGTGATGCAGGAAGGTATTCTATCATTTTGATATGGGAGAGACTGATTTGAAAGGGCAGATGTTTAAATTTTTTAATCTGCGTGGTAAATCATGCCCTTTGCTGGAAGACACTATTTAACAGCATAGTGTGGGCTTTTAGTTGAGTACGTCTTTGTTAAACTGCATAATGAAAGCATTATTAGAAATTATTCAAATATTCTAAGATGAAGGTTGGGGAAAGAATATTAAGCCTAACCTTTCTCTTATTTCTCATTATAAAACATGTGGGTATGATCGATCAAGCAGATGTTATGTGGCGTAATTCGTTTTTAAATGACGAATAGTTGATAGAAAAGTGTTTTTATACGAAACCTATATTAGTTAATTTGTATGGGGCAGAGGTAGCTGCTTTTTCATTTTATATTTGAGAAAATATTAAAAAAATATTTAGGATTAATCTTGACTGAGATTTTTGAAGCTGTTTTCATTGATTATTAGTCTCATAAGCGCTATCTTAGTAGACTGAATTATTTATGATAAATTATAAGAGAAATTATACAGGTATGAGATAAAAACACTGCGTAGGGGAATTTTTCTTGCGTTAATTTCAGGGCTTGTATTTTCTATTTTTATTGTTTGGATGTTGTTTTGTCTAATTTGGTTTATCGTATTCTGACAGCTTTTGTTTTTGGCGTTATTGCGTTGTATCTAACATGGTTGGGAGGAAACTTCTTTTTTTTATTTGTATGGTGTATTGGTGGTTTTGTTCTTTATGAGTGGATGAGTATTACTAAAGAGAAGTGGTGTGTTTTACAAAAAATATTAGCAAGTATCTTTTACTTGATCTTTGGCTTTTTTTTAGTGTTGAGTGTATCTGCTCCGTTGATTTTTTGTGTTTTAATCGTTTTGGCTGCGGTGTTGGCTATTATATCTATAAAAAAGAGTGGTTGGGTTTTTTGTGGTTTTTTATATGCATCTTTTCCTGTTGTTGCTTTATGCTTTCTACGGGATCATGAAATGTTGGGGTTCCAAGTTGTTATTTTCTTATTTACGATAGTGTGGGGAACAGATATTGGTGGTTATTTTATCGGACGTGCATTAGGGGGCCCTAAATTAGCACCACAATTTTCTCCTAATAAAACATGGTCAGGAGCACTTGGTGGTACATTTGTCGGAGTTTTCGGTGGTATATGGGTTGCTTTTGGATTTTTTGATATAAATTTAGCTAGTTTTTTTGTGCCACTCCTTACACTTGTTTTATCAATTGTTTCACAATTGAGTGATTTAGGGCAATCGTGGCTCAAAAGACGGTTTTCTGTTAAAGATTCTAGTTCTTTATTGCCTGGACATGGTGGTTTTATGGATCGTATAGATGGATTGGTAGGGGCAGCTTTTCTTCTTTATTTAATTGGTTCATTTATGTCTGATATGGATGCGCCTTTTAATCTTTTTAGTATGATCTAATTGGGAGAAGATCGTTTGGAACTTTTAAATCATATCGTCACTATGGGTGATTTTCTTTTAAGAAGTTTGAGTATTCTTTTCATCATTATGATTATCATTTTTGTGCACGAATTTGGGCATTATCTCATTGGTCGGTGGTGTGGTATTAAGGCGTTAATTTTTTCGCTTGGATTTGGACCAGAAATAGCGAGTTATACAGATAAGCATGGCACGAAGTGGCGTTTAGCACTTATCCCCTTAGGAGGTTATGTAAAATTTGTTGGGGATGAGGAAAAAATCGATACGGAATCATTCCAATCATCTCTGATTGTCGATGGTTCATTTGCTAGTGCGCATGCTTGGAAAAAAGCAGCAACTGTTTTTGCCGGTCCTTTCTTCAATGCCCTTTTTACTGTTGTTATTCTAACATTTTTTTTCTTTATCTATGGTCGTGTAGCCATTGAGCCCGTTGTTGGTTCTTTGGTAAAAGATAGCCCTGCTCTTCAATCCGGTTTGGAATTAGGTGATCGTTTTGTTGAAATGGATGGACGACGGGTTGAAAGCTTTGAAGATTTGATGAATTATGTAGCTTTTCACGGAAGAGAACCCATAGAGTTTAAAATAGAACGCATGGGGCGAGTCTTTACAACCATGATTACCCCGAAAGTCGTTGAGCGAGATGATGGATTTGGTAATCGAACACGAAGTGCTATGATAGGTGTAGGTGTTCCTGTTGATTTAAATAATCCAGCACATTTAGATCCAACTTATATAAAACATATTCGCTATGGTTTTGTAACAGCTGTAAGAGAAGCGTCAGATCGTACTGTGTTTATCGCCACTCAAACCGTTCTTTTTATGAGTCGTTTAATAGGAGGCAAAGAGGATCGTTGTCGGCTAAGTGGACCTTCTAAAACCGTTAAAATTGCTTGGAAAGTGAGCGAGACAGGTTTTATCTCTTTGTTGAATTTGGCAGCTTTTCTTTCAATAAGTGTTGGGCTTATTAACCTTTTTCCGATTCTACCGCTTGACGGTGGGCATCTTTTATTGCATGTCATTGAGGTCATTACTGGGAGAAAAATATCTGCCAAAATTCAGGGAATCGTTTTTCGTTTAGGTTTTTCCATTCTTCTCCTTTTTATGATCTTTGTCTTTTTTAATGATTATTTTTGTTGGTTTAGCTAATTAAATTATGGAAAACGCTTTATAAATTAAGTAATAATAGCAAAAACAAATTTAAGGTTGTTTACCATGTCTACAAAATGTTGTGGCGTTGTAGATTATAATGAGTAATTAAGGAATGAAAAGTCTCGCTGTAAAGCTGTAAAAAGGTTGTTATGGCAGTTAGCTTTTTAAGGCATCATGTCCAAGGAACGAGAGTAAGGTAAAAAAGCCAATGACTACGAATTCAAAGTTTTTAAATGCAGCATCTGTATTGGTGTTAAAGATGGGGATGATTGCCCCAGCAACGGTTTTTATGTCAATTGCTGCGGTCGGAGAAATACAAGCGTCTGTAGTCCGCTCTATTGAGGTTCGTGGGAATAAGTTTGTAAGTTCTCAGGCGATTCGAGACAATATGGGGATTAAGGTTGGGCAAGGTGTTTCCAGTGGTGATGTTGATAGTGCTGTGAAGAACCTTTTCGAATTGGGTTTATTTTATGATGTTAAAATAAATCCGGTGGGTGATAAATTGGTTGTATTCGTAAAAGAATATGAGGTTGTCAATCAAATATTGTTTCAAGGAAATAAATCTTTTAAAGACCCAGATCTTAAGCGGTTTATTTCTTTAAAACCGAATGAGCCTTTTAATTCTGCTAAGCTTTCTGCTGATATAAATACAATTCGTGAGGCTTATAAAACTCTTGGTCGTAATAATATCACTGTTAACGTTCAAACGATTAACCTTGGAAAAGGGCGGGTTAATGTGGTATTTAATGTCGTTGAAGGGAAAAAAACAAAGATTGGTGATATCACTTTTAAGGGCAATAGTGTCTTTGGAAGTCGCCGTTTGCGTGATGTGATTTCAACAAAAACTTCAGGAATTTTTTCGAAGTTGTTGGGAGGTGATGTTTACAGTGAAGAGCGCCTCGCTGTTGATGAAGAAGCTTTACGTCGCTTTTATTATAACCGTGGTTATGCAGATTTTCGTGTAGTCTCTTCTAAAGCAACTTTTGATGCAGCAAGCAATACGTATAAAATTTCTTTCGTTCTTGATGAGGGTGCGCTCTATAAAATTAGCGATATTCAGGTTGAAAGTGATGTTGATGGAATTGACGTTCAATCTGTGAAAAGGGTGCTTAAAACCCAGCCAGGTAATGTTTATAGTGCAGAAGATATTGAACAGTCTGTTGCAACTATTAATAACAAAGTTGCTGATTCGGGATATGCTTTTGCTAAAGTTGAACCGCGGGGAAATCGTAATTTAGCAAATCATACAATTTCAATTTTATATAATATTGAACAGGGTACACGTGCTTATATTCAACGTATTGATATACGTGGCAATGAGAAAACGCGTGATTACGTCATTCGCCGTGAGATTGATTTAAATGAAGGAGATGCTTACAATCAAACTTTACTACAGCGGGCGAAACGTCGTCTAGAAAGTTTAGGTTTCTTCAAAGCCGTTAATATTTCAATGGTTCCCACAGATCAATCTGACCAAGTTGTTTTGGTAATAGATGTCGTTGAAGCTTCAACAGGAGATCTCTCTCTTTCTGGAGGGTATACAACAGGGGGAACAAGTCCTGGTATGTCACTTGAAGTTTCTGTTACTGAACGTAATCTTGGGGGACGTGGTCAATATGTTCGTTTAGGATTAGGTGCGGGGCAAGAAAAATCTCGTAATTATAATTTATCATTTGTTGATCCTTATTTCTTAGGATATCGTTTATCTGCTGGCGTTGATGTTTTTCGTAGTACTTATCGTGCTGATAAAGCCTATGATGTACGGCAGACAGGTGGATCGTTGCGGTTTTCGTTACCTATTAATAATCAATTATCTGCTAATGTAGCTTATTCTTATGTGCAGGAAGAATATGATTTTGGCGGAGAGTATGATTTTGACAAAGAGGGTGACATAATAGAATTATATGGGAAATATTCTGGTGCGATTGTTCAAGCTGCAAAACACAGCCCTTGGAAACGTTCATCAATTAGTTATGGTTTCACCTATAATACGATTGATGATATGAGATCCCCCCATGATGGGTGGTACGTGCATCTGCTTCAGGAATATGCAGGGCTTGGTGGGAGTGCAAAGTTCTTGAAGACCACGGGTAAGGCGATGATGTACAAGACTCTTTCTGACCAGAAGGATATCGTTGGTTTGCTTTCCTTTGGGGGTGGTTATATCCATGAAGTAGGCAAAGAAGGTGTTCGTATTTTCGATATGTTTAAAGTAAATTCTGATATGATTCGAGGGTTCAAATATAATGGAATAGGTCCGCGCCAGGTTTCCAGTAAGGGTGAGGTTTATTTCTTGGGGGGAACGACATATATGAATGCGACTGCTGAAGTACAGTTTCCTATCCCTGTTGTGCCTGAAGGATTCGGGTTGCGCGGTGCTTTATTTGCGGATATTGCCACGCTTTATGGCAATAATTATAAAGCCGTTTTTCAGGGTGAACCGTCTGTTACCAATACCAAAAGTGCTTGGCGTTCATCTGCAGGTGTGAGTTTGATGTGGGATTCTCCGTTTGGTCCTTTGCGTTTTGATTATGCTTGGCCAATAACGAAGCAGGAAGGTGATCGTTTGCAACAATTGAATTTTGGTATTTCTACGAAGTTCTGATTTGAGCGATTTTAAGAAGGAAAAATTTGAAGAGAATAGCTTAAGCTGGGAGAGAAAGTGTTTTGATGGCGGATACATTTTTTTTTACGCCGTCCCGACGATTGACAGTTGCAAATGCTGCTGAGTTGACGGGTGCAAAGCTTCTTAATCCAGAGTTTTCTCATAAAGTTATCAATACTCTTTCTTCACTTGAGAGTGCTGTGGAAGGTTCGCTTGTTTTTGTAGAGCATCGGAAGTTTTCTGATGCTTTACTGGACAGTTCTGCTGTTGCTGTTTTGTGTACGAATGAGATTGTTTTTAAAGTTCCTGAAACTATGGCAATTTTGGTGACATCCACACCACAGCGTGACTTTGCTCAGATTGGTCGTATTTTGTTTCCAGATTCTGTCAAGCCAATGCCTTGGTTGGGGCAGAAGGGGATTTCATTACATGCGCATATTCATCCAACGGCTAAGTTGGCACATGATGTGTGTATTGAAGCTGGAGCTGTTATTGGTAAAAATGTTGAGATTGGTGCAGGAACTCTTATTTCATCCACAGCTGTTATCGGTGAAAATTGCCGTATTGGATGTGACTGCTATATTGCTCCTAAGGTAACAGTTCAGTGTTCTATAATAGGTGATAAGGTTCAGCTTTATCCTGGCGTTTGCATTGGACAAGATGGTTTTGGTTATGTTGGAGGCGGAGTTGGAATCGAGAAAATTCCACAGCTTGGTCGTGTTATTATTGAGGATGGTGTAGAAGTTGGTGCGAACACGACAATTGATCGTGGGACATTTCAAGATACTGTTATTGGTGAAGGAAGCAAGATTGATAATCTTGTACAAATTGCCCACAATGTAAAAATTGGACGCTATTGTCTTATTGCCGCTCAATGTGGCATTGCGGGAAGTACATCTATAGGGGATATGTCTCAGCTTGGCGGAAGTGTGGGAGTAGCTGATCACATCATAATAGGTAAATCTGTTCAGATTGCTGCTCGTAGTGGTGTTATGAATGACATTCCGGATGGCGAAAAATGGGGAGGTAGTCCAGCGCGACCATTTAAACAATGGTTTCGTGAAGTAGCGGCGTTGCGCAGTATGGGAAAAGTTAAAAAGGAGAAACGCTGATATGATCAGCAGTGAAAAAACTAAAAACTTAGAGGCTGTCGATATTGAAAAACTATTATCAATATTACCGCACCGTTATCCATTTTTATTGATTGATCGTATCGTTGATATTGATGGTGAACAAGAAGCGATTGGTATTAAAAATATAACGATTAATGAGCCACATTTTACGGGACATTTTCCCGCAAAGCCTGTTATGCCTGGAGTTTTGATTTTAGAAGCTATGGCACAAACGGCAGGAGCAATAGCACTTTTAAATTTAGGCAATAAGCAAACAAATTTAGTTTACCTTATGACGGTTGATAATGCGAAATTTCGTAAGCCGGTTATGCCTGGTGATCAGCTCAAGATTCATGTTCAGCTTTTGAAAAAAAGATCTGGTATGAGACGTTTTTCATGTGTTGCAAAAGTAGAAGATGTCCGCGTCGCTGAAGCAGAAATTGCTGCGATGATTGTCGAAGAAGAATAAACGATATTTGATGGGAATTTAAAAATGTCCGGTACGAAAATCCATCCAACTGCTCTTGTGGAGAAGGGAGCGCAGCTTGGTGAGAATGTACGCGTTGGACCATTTTGCCATATTAGTTCAGAGGCTGTTATTGGTGATGAATGTAGTTTGACAAGTCATGTTGTAATAATGGGAAAGACAACATTAGGAGCCAAGAGTAAAGTATTTTCTCATGCTGTTTTGGGGGCAGATCCGCAAAATAATAAACATAAAGGAGGAGCTACAACTCTTTTTATTGGTAAGAATTGTACGATTCGTGAAGGTGTAACAATGCATAGGGGTTCCGATTCGAGTGTAGGAATGACAGTTGTTGGTGATAATTGCCAATTTTTTTGTTATGCGCATATCGCTCACGATTGTTATGTAGGCAATCATGTAACATTTGCCAATAACGCAATGATTGCTGGTCATGTCACTGTTGGTGATTATGTGATTATTGGTGGTGGTGCTGCTGTTCATCAATTTGTTCGTGTTGGACATCATGCATTTATCGGCGGCGTATCTGCACTGGTTGGTGATCTGATACCTTATGGAACAGCTGTTGGTGTGCAGGCAAAACTTGCCGGCCTCAATATTATTGGCATGAAGCGTGCAGGACTTGAGCGTCAAGATATTCATGCACTCCGTCATGCGGTTGCCATGCTTTTTGATCATAGCAAACCATTTAAAGAGCGTGTTAGTGATGTTGCTTCTTTTTATTCTTCTTCTCAGTCTGTTTCTGAAGTTGTTAATTTTATTAAAGAAGAAGGAAAGCGTTTTTATTGTACACCAAAATTTGAAGGTGTTAGAATAAAAGAACATAAGGATTAAAAATGCCTATTTGGGGAGCCAGAAGTTTTCTTTCCGGCCGTACTGCTATTATAGCAGGAAATGGTGTTCTACCGATTACTGTTGCGCAGACTCTTGAGAAGAATGGAGAAAATCCTTTTCTTGTGCTTTTGCATGGTGAGGCAGATTCTGTTCTTTATCGCTATGAGCATTGCGAGCTATCAATTGTAGAGTTAGCGCGACTCGTTAAAATTTTAAAAGAGGCTGGTGTATATAATGTTGTTTTGGCAGGTGGTGTGAAAAAGCGTCCACTTCTTAAACAATTGCGACTGGACTGGACAACATTTTTAGCTCTTCCTAAGTTAATCGGAGCTTTGAAGAGGGGGGACGATGCGTTATTAAAAGCTTTTATACGGGTTATTGAAGCACACGGTTTTTGTGTTATCGGTGCTCACGAAATAGTCCCAGATCTTTTAGCTCCCATAGAATTTAATTTAACAGTACGGCGCGCTACTCCAAAAGAGAAAAAAGATATTTTTTTAGCAGTAGAAGCAGCAAAGCTTTTAGGTCAATTAGATATCGGGCAAGCCGTTGTCGTTGTCCAAGGAAGGGTGGTTGCTCTGGAGGGTGCTGAGGGAACTGATAATATGCTGTGGCGTGTTTGTGAAATGCGAGAAAGAGGGCAAATTCCCCTTAAAGGTGGCATTCTTGTAAAATGTGCAAAACCACAACAGGATAATCGCGTTGATTTGCCATCAATTGGGCCCGCGACAATAATAAATATTGCAAAGAGTGGTTTATCTGGTGTTGCGGTGGAGGCAAATAGAAGTCTAATATTATCGGTGAAAACAACAATAGAAAAAGCCAACAAATATTCTCTATTTATAGAGACATTTGAAAGGTTTGGTCATGAATAATTGTTTCTTAAAGATTGCTGTGGTTTCAGGTGAGGAATCTGGTGATTTACTTGGGGCCGATTTAATTACTTGTTTATCACAACAGATAGGATGCAATATTCATTTGATTGGTGTTGGGGGGAGGCATTTAAAGGCATTAGGTTTAAAAAGCTTTTTTGATTCCCATGATATTGCTTTAATAGGTTTAAAGGAAGTATTGAAAAAACTACCATTGTTGTTGCTACATATTCGCAATTTATCCAAATTTATTGCACAAGAACAACCTGATTGTTTAATTATTATTGATAGTCCTGATTTTACACATCGTATTGCAAAAAAGGTACGTGCTTTAGCGCCTTCTATTCCTATCATTAAATATATTGCACCAACCGTTTGGGCATGGAGGCCAGAGCGTGCAAAAGCTATGCGTGGATTTGTTGATCATGTTTTAGCGGTTTTTCCTTTTGAAGAAAAGATTATGCAAGATTTGGGAGGCCCTGCCACGACCTATGTTGGACATCGTCTTTTGACATATCCTCCCCTTTTGAGAGTTCAGTCAGAAAAAAAAAGCCAATTAGAACAAAGAAATTTGATCGATACACAAATATCATCGCCTACATTAGTTATTTTGCCAGGATCACGCAATTTAGAAATTCGTTCCTTAATGCCTATTTTTCGAGAAACAGTAGAGATTCTTGTACAACGTATTCCTCATTTACGTATTATTTTACCAACCTTACCTCATTTGGTAGATAGAATCCGTGATTTTGTGCAAGGCTGGAAAAGCAAGATAGAAATTGTCGTTGGTGAAGATGAAAAATGGCGTGCTTTTGCACAAGCAGATGTTGCTCTTGCGGCACATGGAACTGTTTCACTTGAATTAGCCTTAGCAAAAATTCCTATGGTTCTTTGCTATAAACTTGATCGTTTTTCTAAATTATTTATTTTTCCTAAAATGATGTTATGGAGTGCTGCTCTTCCAAATATTATTGCTGATAAGCCTATTGTTTCGGAATATTTGAATGAATTAATCCGTCCTGGTATGTTAGCAAGACAAGTAGAACAACTTTTGGCTAATCCTTTATTGCGACAGGCACAACTTGATGCCTTTGAGATGGTAGAACAGAAAATGAAAACTGAAGTACCATCAGGGGTTGTTGGCGCACAAACAATTATCGCTCTTTTAAAAAACAAGAATAAAATTGTATAAATAAAGCAATATTTTAATGATTAATATTTAATTTTAGCAAGAAAATTACAAGCACGTTGGCTTTTAGGATTGGTAAAAAATTCTTCAGAGGCTGTATCTTCAACAATTTTTCCATTTTCTAGAAAGAGTATTCTTTCTGAGACTTTACGTGCGAAGCCCATTTCATGGGTAACACAAAGCATTGTGATCCCTGTGTCGGACAATCGAGCCATCACTTCCAAAACTTCTCCCACACTTTCTGGATCAAGAGCAGAGGTTGGTTCATCAAAAAGCATGACTTCAGGTTCCATACAAAGTGCACGGGCAATCGCAACACGTTGTTGTTGCCCACCAGAAAGTTGTAAAGGATATTTTTCACAGTGTTTTTCAATACCAACATGTGTTAAGTAACGAATTGCCCGTTCTTGTGCTTGTTGTTTGGAAAGCCCTTGAACGGTCATAGGTGCTAAAATACAATTTTGTATAACGCTCATGTGGGGAAATAAATTAAAATTCTGAAAGACCATTCCTATCTTACGAAGAACTTTTTTTTGCTGTTGTATAGGAGCGGTATGGATATCAACGTTATGGATACAGATTGAACCTTTTTGTGCTTGTTCTAATTGATTAATACAACGAATTAACGTTGATTTTCCTGATCCGGATGGTCCACAAATAACGATATGTTCACCAGCTTGAACATTAAAGTTGATATCATGTAGGACCTGAAAGTTTCCATACCATTTATTTAGATTTTGAATAGAGATCACTGGTTTTTTATTGGGAGAGATCGATTTATTATTTTTCAAATTCATCTTATTTTATTCTTTCATTGATGAATAACGTGATTAATTCAACATTTTGGTTTGGTAAAGTTTTTTATGATCATTTTATTTAACGTAAATATCGAGTGAGGCGCTGTTCGATAAAAACAATAAAACGATGAATGAGTTCAACGATAAAGAGATAGATAAGAGCAGCCCAAACGTAAACTTGAAAATCAAAAGTCCGTGAATAAGTGAGTTTAGCAACTCCCATTAAATCATAAACAGTAATAAGTGAGGCAACAGCACTGGATTTAATCATTAAAATCAACTCATTTCCTAGGGGGCGTAATGCTACAATCATTGCTTGTGGAAGAATAACTCTAAAAAATGTGACAGAGTTGCTTAAACCTAAAGCTTTTGATGCTTCACGCTGTCCAGTTGTTACGGATAAAAAACTTCCTTTAAAGATCTCAGATTGATAGGCAGCAGAATTGAGTGTAAAAATAAAAAGACAACAATACCAGGCGTTTTGAAAAAACCACCATAGTCCCACCTGTTGCCAAAAACTATTCATTGAACCAAGCCCATAATAAAAAAGAAAGAGTTGAGCTAATAAAGGAGAGCCACGGAAAAAATAGACATAAGCATTTGCAAAATATTGTAAAAATGTATTCTTTGATAGACGAGCAAAAGCGATAAGCATACCAAGAAAAAGACCTAGAGAACAAGAGATAGAAACAAGCTCAACAGTAACAATAAAGCCATTAATAAATTTGGGTCCATAATGGCTTAAAAGATCAGGATTAAAAAGGAAATAAAGCCACTCAGGAATCATTGACCTAGCACCTTTTTATAGCCTATTTGAGTGTATGTTTCCAAATGGCGTAAGATTGCAGTAAAAACCGCTGAAAATAACAAATAGAGTAAGCATGCTACAAAATAAAATAGCATGGGTTTATTGGTAGCAGCGACAGCTAAATTCGTTTGTCGCATGAGGTCAACAAGCGCGATGGTAGAAACAAGGGATGTATCTTTCAGTAAAGTAAGCCAATTATTAGAAAGTCCTGGCAAGGCATTTCGGATGAGCTGAGGGAAGACAATACGAAAAAATGTGGTTGACCGTGAAAGTCCTAAAGCTTTAGCCGCTTCATATTGACCTTTATCAAAAATATTAAATGCTCCAAGCCAAACTTCACAAGAAAAAGCTGCAAGAACCATACTAAGTGCAAGAACACCAGCAACAAATGCATTGATACTGAACATGATTTCAAAATTAAAATAGTCAAATAAATTTTGAATAAGGCTTTGTAATCCGTAGTAAACTAAAAACAAAGTTAAAAGCTCTGGTAGCCCACGGAATACTGTTGAAAAGAGGCGTGCCATAGCTTTGGCCATCTTAATATTGGATCGAATCATCACTGCATTGAGAAGTCCTAGAGGAAATCCTAGAAAGCCACAACATAATGCCAATGACAAAGTCATTCCTGCACTGGAAAGTATAACCACTCCCCATCCACCATTGCTAAATGATAGCAATGCTAAATTTTCAATCATTCCTGTGTTCCTCATGAAAGAGTTCGATAATATTTTTTAGCAATAACCAGTAGGTTTCATTTAAATATCATATCGATATTTAATAAACATCACCTGTAAAATACTTTCTCATAATTTTTTCATAAGTTCCATCCAAACGGATTTCTTTTAGCGCCTTATTGAACTTATTTTTAAGTTCATTATTATTTTGACGGACTGCAATTGCAATAGGAAATCTTGTTTCTTCTAGAGTTCCCAAGAGGAGACAGCAATCTTTTCCTTCATTTTTAAGCCAATTTAATGCTTGTAATTTATCAACAATAATCACATCAAGTCGATGATTTAAAAGGTCACGATTCACTTCTATTGTGGAAGGGTAGAGTTTGATTTTCACCTCTTTAGAAGCATAATGATCTTCTGCATAGAAAGCTTGTGTTGTATTTGATTGCACACCAAGATTTTTACCTCTAAAGTCTTGTGTCGAGATTTCTTTAATTCCCGAAGCTTTGGTAACGATAACAGCCAGTGCTGTATCGTAGTAAGGATCTGTGAAGTCAATTTTTTGTAAGCGCTCTTGTGTGAGAGAGAGGGAAGCAATGATAGCATCATATTTTTTTGCAATAAGTCCAGGGATCATTCCCTCGAAGTCTTGTGTAACAATAGTACACTCAACATTCATTTTTTTACAAAGTGCATAAGATATATCAATATCAAGTCCCTGCAATTTATTATTTGAGTCAATATAGCTAAAGGGAGGGTAGGTGCCTTCACTCGCAATTTTTAATGTTTTCGCATCAGCCAATTGGGTGAATAGTACGGCGCTTATTATAAGAGCTCCTGCTAATAATTTCATGATGTTCTCCTATTGGATAAGCGGGCAAATATGAAATCATTATGTTTTTATAATCTGTAAGCTTTTTTGGAGCAATTCAAAAATTTATTGATGCTTATTTTAGATCATTATGTTGGGCATTATTATCAAAAAATTAGATTTTGATACGATAAAAATACAACTTTATCGTTGTCATTAGATTCTATAAAGTGTTTAAATATTGAGGAACAATTAAAAATTATTTTGATAAATGTAAATTTTCTTATAGAAATGCCGAATTTCCAATTATACCTGCATGTCCAATAAAGAGTTAAAGATACTCCTTAAATATACAGATTGAATTTTAATTCATAGTGAGATCTAATCGATATCGAAAGTAAAATATTTTCTCATAATTTTCTCATAGGTTCCATCGGCGCGGATTTCTTCTATTGCTTTATTAAAACTGTTTTTAAGATCATTATTATTTTGACGGAGTGCAATTGCAATAGGAAAATTTGTTTTTTCTAGAGTTCCCAAGAGGAGACAGCAGTCTTTTCCTTCATTTTCAAGCCAATTTAATGCTTTTAATTTATCAAAGATGATGATATCAAGCCGATGGCTTAAAAGATCACGATTAACTTCTGCTGCTGTAGGATAAAGTTTGATATTAACTCCTTCAGAGGCATAATGATCTTCCGCATATGCAGCTTGTGTTGTATTTGATTGTACACCAAGGTTTTTACCTCTAAAGGCTTGTGTTGAGATTTCTTTAATTTCCGAATTTTTGGTAACAATAACAGCGAGTGCTGTATTGTAGTAAGGATCTGTAAAATCAATTTTTTGTAAGCGCTCTTTTGTAGGAGAAAGGGAAGAAACAATAGCATCGTATTTTTTGGCAAGAAGACCGGGAATCATCCCCTCGAAGTCTTGTGTGACAATAGTACATTCAACATTCATTTTTTTGCAAAGAGCATAAGATATATCAATATCAAACCCTTGAAGTTCGTTATTTGAGTCAATATAACTAAATGGCGGATAAGAAGCATCGCTTGCAATTTTCAGCGTTTGAGAATTGGCCGATAGGGTAAATAGTGTCGCGCTTATTATAAGAGCTCCTGCTAATAATTTCATTATGTTCTCCTATTAGATAAGCTGGCAAATATGAAACCATCATGAATTTTTATAATCTGTAAGCTCTTTTGGAGCAATGTAAAAAATTTATCTGTGGTCATTTTGCTATCATTATGCTGAATATCATTGTCAAAAAATAATTTCTTTTTATCAAGTATGGGAATAAAAAATACAGGAAAGAAGGATACCTCTATTGATTATATGATTTAATGATTTTACTTAAAAAAATCAATAATTTATCTTTAAAAGAAAAACTATTAACTTAAATACAAAGAAAATTTCAGCTCTTAACAGGACAAAATGTAAAGTATTTTTATTCGAATCTATTTGAAGAGGGATAAGAAGTTTTGGCATCTTAGAAAAGCACTTAATGTAAGCCTTTTGCAATTTTATCTGAAGAAGATAGAAAGAAAAATTCTGACATTGCTAGATTTTAATATGTAATAGGGCTTTTAAACATGGGGGAATGATAGGGAATACATTTCTATTAAAGATAATGAGGATTATAAGGTAAAATTTTCAATTTCTTTTTGCTAAATGTTTGGCTAATTCGCAGAAAAGTATTCTCAATTTCTTTACAGAGCTAAAACTTAGAATTTTTTAGTAAATTTTTATGATGATGTTATCTCTGTAGAAAGAGTTTTAAAATCACGTTTTATAAAAATTCTTAAAGGATGTTTTTTGATTACTCTCAATAAAGCTTCAGTAAATTGAAGCTTTATTGATCTCTTTTTTTAATTTGCACGTTCATCTATAGGAACATAGTCACGCATAGCATAGCCTGTGTAGAGTTGTCGAGGACGACCAATTTTTTGTGCAGGGTCTTCAATCATTTCTTTCCATTGTGCCACCCACCCGACACTGCGCGCCAATGCAAAAAGGACAGTAAACATTTCAGTTGGAAAACCTAGAGCTTTTAATGTAATGCCGGAATAGAAATCAACATTGGGATAAAGCTTTTTCTCAATAAAATATTCATCACTTAAGGCAATTTTTTCAAGCTCTATTGCAATATCAAGAAGAGGGTCATCTTGAATGTTGAGTTCTTTTAAAACTTTATGACAGGTTTTTTGCATGATTTTTGCACGTGGATCATAATTTTTATAGACACGGTGCCCAAAGCCCATAAGGCGGAAAGGATCATTTTTATCTTTTGCACGTGCAATAAATTCAGGAATTCTTTTAATAGAACCTATTTCTTGTAGCATTTTTAGACATGCTTCATTGGCACCACCATGTGCTGGTCCCCAAAGGCATGCAACTCCTGCTGCAATACAGGCAAACGGATTAGCACCTGAGGATCCAGCAAGACGTACCGTAGATGTAGAAGCATTTTGTTCATGATCTGCATGAAGGGTAAATATTTGATCCATCGCCCGAGCAAGCACAGGGTTTGTTTTATATTCTTCACAAGGAACAGCAAAGCACATATGGAGGAAATTTGCAGCATAACTAAGATCATTACGTGGATAAACAAATGCTTGTCCAATACTGTATTTATAGGCCATAGCAGCAAGTGTTGGAACTTTTGAAATAAGACGAACAGAAGCAATCATTCTCTGGTGAGGATCTGTAATATCAATAGAGTCGTGATAGAACGCAGACATAGCGCCAAGGCAGGCAACCATGACGGCCATAGGATGAGAATCACGACGGAAGCCATGGAAGAAGCGTGCAAATTGTTCGTGGACCATGGTATGCTGCATAATACATCGATCAAATTCATTTTTTTCTTGCTGTGTTGGGAGTTCACCATAAAGTAAAAGATAACAACTTTCGAGAAAGTCTCCTTTTTCAGCCAATTGATCAATAGGATAACCACGATAAAGCAATATGCCTTTATCACCATCGATATAAGTAATTTTTGATTCACAAGAAGCAGTTGAAGTAAAACCAGGATCATAAGTAAAAATATCGGTTTTTTTGTAGAGAGAAGCAATTTCAATGACTTCAGGTCCACTCGTGCCTTTACGCAAGGGAAGCTCTACTTTTTTATCATTCACAATAATATATGCGTTATTCTCAGACATTCGGTATTCCTTTCAGATCCTTCACTTCTAAAAATTAAGACTCTGCTTCATCAGAGTGGGGGATGTATAACTGAAGCTTTTCTTACTTATATTAAGGGTAGATTGCCTCTAAAAGTGAGTACATGCAATCTAAAAATATTTCCTTATTGATCATTATTACTCAATAAGAAATGTATTTCAATGATATAACATAAAAAACTCTTTTAAGGCGCGTTGAGATATCTGTATAGATCCTTATTTGAGGAAATATACTCAGTGCACATCATGGGCATATTGTTGTGATAAGTTGGTCCTTGATGCGATGAAGGGATTCATCGCGTCCTAATAAAATAAGAATATCCAAAACACCTGGTGATGTTGCACATCCTGTAAGAGCTGCGCGAAGTGGTTGGGCGATAGATCCAAATTTGAGATTCTGTGTTTGGACAAAAGAGCGAAGTGTTTCATCTAGAGTTTTTGTATCCCAAGAGGGGCACGCTTTCAGAGCAAGATAAAGATCGTTTAAAATGGTTCGTCCATTTTTATCTAAGAGCATTTGAGCTTTTTCATCAAGTTGTAAAGGTCGTTGCGTAAAAATGAAGGAGGCATTGTCAATCAGTTCGCACAGTGTTTTTGAACGTTCTTTCAAATGCGGGATTGCTTTTAAAAATTGAACACGGCGTTTTTCATCAAGTTTTTCAATAATTTGTGCTCCCCTATCGGTTTCTGGTAGAATATTAAGAGCGGCATCAAAAAGTTCTTGATCATTACTCATACGCATATAGTGTCCGTTGATGGAATCGAGCTTTTTGAGATCAAAACGAGCAGCACCTTTGTTAATATCCTCAATATCAAACCAAGAAATCATATCTTTAAGTGACATCAGTTCGTCATCACCATGACTCCAACCTAAACGGACAAGGTAATTGCGCAAAGCAGCAGGAAGATATCCCATTGTTCGGTAGGCATCAACACCGAGCGCACCATGTCGCTTTGATAATTTTGCACCGTTTTCACCATGGATAAGAGGAATATGGGCCATAACGGGAATGTCCCATCCCATTGCTTTAAAGATAATCGTTTGTCGGGCTGCGTTGGTAAGATGATCGTCACCACGTATAATATGTGTGATGCCCATATCATGATCATCAACGACAACAGCATGCATATAGGTAGGCGAACCATCAGAACGCAAAATAATGAAGTCATCGAGATCTTTATTAGGAAAACGGACATCACCTTGAACACGATCATGTACAATCGTTTCTCCATCTTGAGGGGCTTTGATGCGAATAACAGGCTTAACACCTTTAGGAGCTTCAGAACTATCACGGTCGCGCCAACGTCCATCATAACGTGGTGGGCGCCCTTCTGCACGGGCTTTTTCACGCATTTCAGCTAACTCCTCAGGTGAAGCATAACAATAATATGCTTTACCATTCTTGACCAACTGTTCAGCGATTTGGCGGTGACGTTCTGCACGTTCGAATTGCGAAATAGGGGCGCCATCATAACTAAGACCCATCCAGTGCAAGCCATCTATAATGGCTTTTACAGCTGCTTCTGTTGAACGCTCTCGGTCTGTATCTTCAATTCGTAAAAGCATTTTTCCACCGGTATGTTTTGCATAAAGCCAATTAAAAAGAGCAGTACGAGCACCACCAATATGAAGGAAGCCAGTGGGTGAAGGGGCAAAACGAGTAATCACAGACACGAATATTTTCCTTTAAACTAAGATATTACTTATGGAATTTTATAGAAAAGTCATGTTAGCATAAGTGATGGGGCGTGCAATAGCCGTATTGCGAGTTAAAGTGGGGGACTGATGTTTTATAAAAGTAAAGAGGGTTTATCCGAAAAATCTGTTACAGAAAGAAAAAAGCCATGTCAGATAGGGCAGAGTGTTTTTTCTAGATATGATGATGCAAAGAACGGTAGCTATAACCAACAAAAACTTTTTTTATTGACACTCTTAAAAGAAGTAATCATTTTTTTTCGCAAATGGTTAGAAGATTGTATCAATAAAGAAGTTTCTTTTGGTATCCTTTTTTCGCTGATTTTAGTCTTTTTTGCCCTAGGAATCATTTTCTATTTTCATTTAGAGTGGGAACCAAGTTGGGGACAATTGGGGGCGTTGGTCAGTATTTTTCTGGGAATATTCTATGTTGCACGTTTTTATCGAAAAATATGGATTCCCGTGGGGTTTCTGTTTTGTATTATATTGGGTGCTTTAGCGGCAAAAATAGAAACGTGGCGTATTGCAACACCCATGCTAAGCAGTGACATTGTCACTACATTGACGGGAAGAATTGTTTCTATTGAGTCAGGTGCCAAAGGAGGATTTCGTTTAGTTTTGGAGATTTTGAATACAGAAAATCCTGTATTACGCCATAGTCTTCATCGTGTTCGTTTATCGGCAAGATATTTGCCATCTGGCTTAGCGATTGGTGATGGACTGCATGGAAAAGTTAAGATTCGTGCATTCTCTGGGCCTGTGCGTCCAGGAGGCTACGATTTTAGTTTTCATAATTATTTTAAAAGAATTGGAGCACAAGGCGTTTATTTAGAAAAACCAAGAAAAATATTCGTTTCGCAGCCTGATGGAATATTCGCTATCATTCTACAGAAAATTGAAAATTTACGCACGAAGATGACACAAAGAATCCATATAGCCCTTGAAGGAGAAAAGGGGAGTGTTGCAGCTGCCCTCATAACAGGGCAGCGTGCTGGTATTTCAAATGAGACAAATGAAGCATTACGTACAGCTGGATTAGCTCATATTTTATCAATATCAGGTTTACATATGGCGTTGTTAAGCGGCATAGTTCTTTTGAGTATCCGTAGTTTTTTAGCATTTTTTCCAGTTTTTTCTTCCTATTATTCCAGTAAAAAATTTGCTGCTATCGTTGCTTTTATGATAACAGCTTTTTATTTGTTATTGTCGGGCTTAGCAATATCAGCGCAAAGAAGTTTTGTGATGATTGCTGTTATGTTGGTTGCTATATTGTGTAATCGCTCTGCTATAACAATGCGTAATTTTTCCATTGCAGGGTTGATAACTCTAGCGATGACACCCCATGAAATATTAGGTCCTAGCTTTCAAATGTCCTTTTCTGCGACTGCTGCTTTGATCGCTTTTTTTGATTGGTGGAGTGGAAGGTCATTTTTTCGTAAAAGAAAAACAACTCCCTCTTATGTTGGAGGAGGAGTGATAAATTTTGTTTTCTCATCGATGCTTTCAACATGTGCTTCTTCCTTTGTTGCAGGGAGTGCAAGTGGAATTTATGCTGCTTATCATTTTTCTAATATGGCATCTTTGAGCATTATTAGTAATGCTTTTGCTTTGCCTGTCATCTCAATTTTTGTCATTCCCTTTGGATTAATCGCAGTTCTTGCAATGTTAGGAGGATTCGAATGGCTTCCTCTTCAAATTATGGGTTTTGGAGTTGATCTTGTAATAAAGATTGCACATGCTATCAAGGCTATTTCTCCTGATTTGAATCCTGGTTTTATGCCGTTATCAGCGTTAGTTTTATTGAGTATAGGCTTGGTTGGACTGACTTTTTGCAAAACACCCATCCGGCTCTTTTTTAGTTTGTTTATTTTGGCAGGTATTTCTATTTGTGTAACGCATTCACCTGTACAACTGATTATAGCAGATAATATGCGTCTCGTGGGCGTTATCCATGATAAAAAATTATATATCGATCGTTACCATATTTCTAAGTTCACGACATCCATATGGAAAAAGTCATTTCGTGTGAATGAAACGATTAAACCAACAAAATATGGTCCTTCGTTGCACGGACAATTTATTTGTGATTATCATGTATGTACATCTTTATTGGATAATGGATTAAAAGTGATCGTTTTACAGAGAGAAACAGATCAATGTGTAGAGGCAGATATTCTCATTCAGACATTTGTGATGCATAATCCAACTTGTTACAAGAAGGCAAAAATAATATTTATGCCTCAACAATTGTTATCACGAGGAAGCGTTATGATGACCAAAGGTGGAGATATTATTTGGTCTTCTCTAGGGTTTCATAGACCATGGAATATGCACAGACAGCATTCATAAAAACATATAATCGGTCATATTTTGCTTCACATTTGGATAATGACAAAACAAAAAATAACAGAAGACTTTTCTCATAATATTTTACGGTATTTAGATTGGTAATTTTATCAATGTCATTGAAACGAGATAATAATCTACAGTTTTCTAGAAATAGATGATTTTTTATATCTGATCATTTTAATTTTTTCAAAAAAATTGATATGTGCATCTTTGTGCATCCTATTGATAGCACAAGATAAATCAAAAATTCTTATTGAATGAAAAAAATGCTAACAAATCTTCTCAAAGAAATAAAAAAGATAATTGTTGATTATTCTATTTTATTCTTATCATATATTTCTATAACGGGTAACATTTCTTCAAGCAAAAGATGATGGTAAATTTAAATAGATTGCGTCAAGAGGTTATCTTTTATTATCATTATTATCGGTGGTAATAGGGGTGATAAATGCTGCTTATACGGATAGAAGGCAAAGTCATTCATGAATGTTCAGCAGTTAAAAAAAATGGCAGCTATTAAAGCGCTTGAGTTTGTTGAAGATGGTATGCGGCTTGGTATCGGATCTGGTTCGACAGTCAATGAATTTATTCGTCTTCTAGGTGAGCGTGTTGCGGATGGTTTGCGTGTGACTGGTGTTGCTACTTCAAGATATTCTGAACAACTCTGTCATAAGTTTGGAGTGCCTGTTAGCACTTTAGAACAAATACCTGAGCTGGACCTTGATATTGACGGAGCAGATGAAATTGGTCCTGAGATGATGCTCATTAAAGGGGGAGGGGGAGCATTGTTGTATGAAAAAATTGTAGCATCGGCATCTCGTGCAATGCTTGTCATTGCGGATGAAACAAAGGTGGTAAAAAGACTTGGTGCTTTTGCACTACCAATTGAAGTTAATCCATTTGGTATCCACACAACATGCAGAGCCATTGAAAAAGTCGCTGATGATTTAGGGCTTTCTGGGAAAATTTCATTGCGAATGAATGGAAAAGATCCTTTTGAAACAGATGGTGGCCATTTTATTCTTGATGCATTTTGGGGCTGCATTTTGCAACCAAAACCATTATCGGATGCACTTCTTGCTATTCCTGGTGTTGTTGAGCATGGCCTTTTTTTGGGGTTGGCTTCACGTGCAATTGTCGCTATGGCTGATGGTCAAATAAAAGTTTTAGAACCGTTTGATTTTTAGAAAAGGCATTTACATGATGATATGTTAGCACAGTAAATAAAGGGTCTTAAAGATTTTAGGTAGAATAACGAATTAAAATTATAATTAGCTATCGGGGTAATCATTAAATGAAAATAATATTTTCTTTTCAGCGTTTTGTCGTATATTTTGGTGTAATTGCTATTTTTTTTGTAAATGTTGGAACGGTTTATGCACAAGGTGTGAGTGATCAACATTTGGATTCAGCGCGAAAGGCAATCAGAGCTATTCATGCAACGGATCAATTTGATAGTTTTTTACCAAATGCGGTCCATGATTTCAAAAATGAACTGATCAGCGATGATCCGAATTTAGCAACAGCTATTTCTGATATTGTTGATAAGCAGGCGCTTGCTTTAATTAAAAGGCGCTCTGATCTAGAAAAAGAGATTGCTCATGTATATGCAAAATATTTTACTCAAAAAGAGCTTGATGCGATAACAACATTTTATAATTCTGATACCGGTAAAAAGTTTTTGACAGAAGTCCCCAATATTGCACGTGATTCTTATTCAGCATTTGATATATGGCGTACTGCTCTTATGCGGGATCTTGTAGAAAATGTGAAAAAAGAGATGTCTGAAACACTTAATTTGAATAATTCTACTATGCCTACAAATATGCCAATAAAATCAGAATCTTCAGAAAATAAAAAATAGCTTGATCGATATCATGACAACAATGGGCAATTTCTGATTTTTTTTATAGCGGCGGTTTTCCCGCCGTTTTTAATATTTTAATGAGAGTAGGTCTTTTTAGAATACTGCTTTATAAAAAATGCTTCTTCAAAAGAAAAAAAGACTTTCATTTGATAATAAAAGACCTTAGCCTACTCTTGCAGCTATATAAGAAGGAATAATTCGTGGGCTCTTTTGATTTTGATTTATTTGTTATTGGAAGTGGTTCTGGTGGAGTGCGTGCAGCACGGCTTGCTGGAGGTCTTGGCAAGCGGGTCGCTATAGCAGAGGAATATCGTATAGGGGGCACTTGTGTTATTCGTGGTTGCGTTCCCAAAAAACTTTATGTTTATGCATCACAATATGTAAAAGAATTTAAGAAAAGTGTTGGTTTTGGGTGGGAATATGCGGATCCAATTTTTAGCTGGGAAAAGTTGGTTGCAGCTAAAAATAAAGAAATATCAAGGTTAGAAGGGCTGTATCGTAAGGGATTAGAAAATAACAATGTGCATATTTATGAAAGTCGTGCTACTTTCATAGATGATCACACATTAGAGCTTTCTGCCACGGGTGAGCGGGTAAGTGCAGAAAAAATTTTGATTGCAACGGGAGCAAAATTTGCACAAAATACTCCCATAGAAGGTGGTGAATTTTGCCTTACTTCTAATGAGATTTTTGACCTTGATCAACTCCCAAAATCAATAGTCATTGTTGGTGGAGGGTATATTGGTGTTGAATTTGCTAATATTTTTCATGAATTAGGTGTAAAAACAACACTCCTCCATCGGAGTGATTTAATCCTTCGTAATTTTGATCATGATTTGCGGCAATTGCTCAGCGATGCAATGATTGAAAAAGGGATTTCTATTCTCTACGGAATAACAATTTCTAAAGTGCAGGCTGCAGAAAATTGTTATGAAGTTGTTTTATCAAATGGGAAAATAATCAGTGCCGATCAGATTATGTTGGCTACGGGGCGTGTACCAAATACAACGGGTTTAAGACTTGATAGGGCAGGTGTTAAAGTGGATGAATTTGGTGCAGTTGTTGTTGATGAGAAAATGACAACAAATATCCCCCATATTTGGGCTGTTGGTGATGTAACAGGTCATATTCAATTAACACCTGTTGCGATTCATGATGCAATGTGTTTTGTTAAGACAGCATTTGAGAATATTCCCACAACACCTGATTATGATTTAATTACAACAGCAGTTTTTTCACAGCCAGAGATTGGAACGGTGGGTCTTTCAGAAGAAGAGGCGGTAAAGCGTTATAAGCGTCTTGAAATTTATCGTACAGTTTTTCGTCCTATGCGTAATGTTCTTTCTGGTAGTTCAGAGAAAATGCTTATGAAACTCATTGTTGATGGTGAAAGCCGTATTGTTGTGGGCGCTCATATTTTAGGGGAAAATGCTGGTGAGATGGCACAGCTTATAGGGATATCTCTCAAGGGTAAGCTGACGAAGGATATTTTTGACGAGACGATGGCAGTGCATCCAACGATGGCAGAAGAATTGGTAACAATGTATAAACCAAGTTATATATATGAAAATGGGAAGAAAATAGAAAGTTAAACAGCATATATTATGGTAAAAAGTTTTTGATATGCTAATCTTTAAGCTTAATCTTTAGAGAGAGTGTAATGATAAAAGAATGGGCGCCTGACACTTGGAGAACAAGGCCAATTAAACAAGTTCCGACTTATCCGGATAAGTCTATGTTAGAAGATGTTGAGCGAAAACTGAGAAGCTATCCTCCTTTAGTTTTTGCCGGTGAAGCACGTGATTTAAAAAATGAATTAGCAGCCGTTGCGAAAGGCCAAGCTTTTTTATTACAAGGTGGTGATTGTGCCGAAAGCTTTGCAGAACATGAAGCTGATAATATCCGTGATTTTTTTCGCGTATTTTTGCAAATGGCGATTGTTTTAACCTTTGGTAGTTCTAAACCGGTTGTTAAGATTGGTCGTATTGCTGGTCAATTTGCAAAGCCTCGCTCTTCTGATATAGAAAGAAAAGAGGGGGTTGAATTTCCTGCTTATCGTGGGGATATTATTAATGGCATTGAATTTGAAGCCGGTTCTCGTATTCCAGATCCGCAACGGATGTCTATGGCTTATCGCCAATCTGCGGCAACACTTAATCTATTGCGTGCTTTTTCACAAGGTGGCTATGCTAATTTAGAAAATGTTCACACATGGATGTTGAGTTTTGTTTCTAACAGTCCGCAGGGGGAACGTTATGAATTATTGGCAGAGCGTATTTCTGAAGCAATTGATTTTATGCGTTCTATAGGGATTACATCCAAAACACATTCTTCATTGCGTGAAACATCTTTTTATACCAGTCATGAAGCACTGTTGCTTGGTTATGAAGAGGCTTTGACTCGGATTGATTCAACTTCAGGAAATTGGTATGCAACATCTGGTCATATGCTATGGATTGGTGACCGTACGCGTCAGATTGACCATGCTCACGTTGAATATTGTCGCGGCATTAAAAATCCTATAGGATTAAAATGTGGTCCTTCCATTGAGTCTGATGAGCTTTTAAAATTAATTGATATTTTAAATCCTGAAAACGAGTTGGGGCGGCTTACTCTCATTACGCGCTTTGGTTATGATAAAGTTGAACGTTATCTGCCTAAACTCATCCGTGCCGTTGAACGCGAGAAGCGTGCGGTTATATGGTCATGTGATCCAATGCATGGCAATACAATTACTGCCAATGGTTATAAGACGCGTCCCTTTGATTATGTTTTAAAAGAAGTAGAGAATTTTTTTGCAGTGCATCGTGGAGAAGGAACTTATCCAGGGGGCATTCATATTGAGATGACAGGTCGTGATGTTACTGAATGTACAGGAGGGGCGCATGCCATTTCTGTGGACGATCTATCTGATCGTTATCATACGCAATGTGATCCTCGGCTAAATGCAGATCAAGCGTTAGAATTGGCTTTTCTTGTTGCTGAACTCCTTAAAAAAAATCGTGCGACTGACTCGTTAGCAATTGCTGCTGAGGGGTAGGCAAAAATTTACTTAATATTTTTTTTAGGTCATTATGGCAGAAGAGAATTTTTAAAAAAGTGATATTTCCGATGATGAAGAATAAAGTTGTGGTTGCTAAACTGATGAAATGATACAAAGGCTTATGAAAAATGATTTTCGGGTATCAATTGCCCAATTAAATCCTATTGTCGGTGATATTAAGGGAAATTTTTCTTTAGCTGTCATGGCGCATCAAAAGGCCAAAGAAGAGGGGGCTGATCTTGTTTTATTCACGGAACTTTTTATAAGCGCTTATCCGCCGGAAGATCTTGTTCTAAAACCTGCTTTTACAAAAACATGTGAAGAGACTGTTGAGAAATTAGCAAAGATAACCGTAGGCGGACCAGGAATTGTCATTGGTCTTCCATTAAGGCGCAATGGTAATATTTACAACGCTGTCATGGTTCTTGATGAAGGGAGAGTCATTGCCGAAAGTTTGAAGTTTGATTTACCTAATTATGCTGAATTTGATGAAAAGCGTTTATTTTCTTCAGGTCCACGTCCTCAGCCTATTGTCTATCATGGAATCAAATTAGGAATAGTCATTTGTGAGGATCTTTGGAATGATTCCTCTCTTAGTACAGAGCTTAAAGATAAAGGAGCGGAAATTATTCTTGTCCTTAACGGATCTCCCTACTATCGTAATAAAACTTTAAAACGTATAGATGTTATCCATACGCAAGCTCTACAATCTGGAGTGCCAATTATCTACGCTAATCAAGTTGGTGGTCAAGATGAGCTCGTTTTTGATGGTGGGTCTTTTGCCTTGAATGGACAAGGCAAAAAGATATTTCAAATGAAACACTTTGATAGCCATATTGCTTTAAGCCATTGGCAAAAAACAACGACGGGATGGCACTGTATTTCAGGTCCTAATGAAAGTCTTCTCAATGGATTAGCGGCTGATTATCAAGCTTGTGTTTTGGGGTTGAAAGATTACGTTAATAAAAACGGCTTTAAGGATGTTATTCTTGGTCTTTCAGGAGGAATTGATTCAGCCCTGTGTACGGCAATGGCGGTGGATGCTCTTGGTGCTGAGAGGGTTCGCACCATTATGATGCCCTATCATTATACTTCGCAAGAATCATTAAAAGATGCTAAAGAATGTGCTGATCTTTTGGGATGTCGTTATGAAATCATAGCGATTGAGCAAGCTGTTGAAGCTTTTCTTGAAACAATGGCACCTGTTTTTTCAGGGTTACCCTCTGACGTCACAGAGGAAAATCTTCAAAGTCGTATACGCGGTACAGTTTTAATGGCTCTTTCAAATAAATTCGGTTCAATGGTGGTAACGACAGGCAATAAGTCAGAAATGGCTGTGGGATATGCAACACTGTATGGGGATATGAATGGCGGGTTTAATCCTATAAAAGATATTTATAAAATGCAGGTTTATGCATTAGCTGAGTGGCGCAATAAAAATCACTTGCACAATTTAAGAGGACCAGAAGGGATTGTCATTCCATCCAATATTATAGAAAAAGCGCCTTCTGCAGAGCTGCGAGAAAATCAAAAAGATGAAGATTCTCTTCCGCCTTATCCTATTCTAGATGATATATTACAATCTCTTGTAGAAAATGACATGAGTATTTGTGATATTGTTAAACGTGGACATTCACGAGAAACTGTTGCGAAAGTTGAACAGCTTCTTTATGGTGCCGAATATAAAAGGCGTCAATCTGCGCCTGGTGTAAAAATCAGTTACAAAAATTTCGGACGCGATCGTCGCTATCCCATAGTCAATCATTTTCGCGATAAAAATTGAGTATTATTTTATGGTTAAAGTTCGTTTTGCTCCCTCTCCAACAGGTTATATTCATATTGGCAATATCCGTATTGCGCTTTTCAATTGGCTTTATGCGCAAGCGTATAAGGGAGAATTTATTTTACGCTATGATGATACAGATATTGAACGTTCTAAACAAGAATATATCGATGCTATTGCTGTTGACCTTGAATGGCTTGGTATTCAACCAGATGCAATTTATTACCAATCCAAGCGATTTAATCGATATGATGAAGTGGCAGAAATTCTCAAACAACGTGGTCTTCTTTATCCTTGTTATGAGACAACAGAGGAATTAGAGCGGCGTCGTAAAATCCAGCTTTCACGCAAATTGCCTCCTGTTTATGACCGTGCAGCATTGAAGTTGACAACAGAAGAGAGAAAAAACTTTGAATCACAAGGTCGTAAACCCCATTGGCGTTTTCTTCTTCCTAATTTTGAAAGTGATCCTTTACACACAAAGCGAACAGAAGTTTGCTGGAATGATGCAATAAAGGGAAAGCAGACGATTGATTTAGCTTCTCTTTCAGATCCTGTTCTTATTCGTGAAGATGGAACCTATCTTTATACATTGCCGTCTATTGTTGATGATGTAGATATGGCTATTACGCATATTATTCGTGGGGATGATCATATTACAAATACAGGCGCTCAAATTGCTCTTTTTAAAGCTCTTAATGCAGAATTACCGGTTTTTGCTCATACCAATTTATTGGCGACAGTTTTAGGAAAAGGATTTTCAAAACGTAATAATGATCTTTCTATTCGTTCTCTACGGGAAGAAGGATTTGAATCTATAGCTGTTCAATGCCTTGCCGTTTTGATTGGGACATCGCAAAATGTGCATCCCTATCCCAATCAAGCTGCGCTTTTAGAGCATTTTAATCTCCAAGATACGTCAAGATCCGTTGCAAAATTTGATATTGCTGATCTTCTTGCTTTGAATAGTCATCTTGTCCATGAGTTAACCTATGAGGAAGTAAAAATGCGCCTTAAAAAACTTTCTATTGAGGGAGATAAGGCGGAATATTTCTGGAACGCGATAAGAAGCAATATTAATAAAGTCAATGATGCTGTTTTTTGGTGGAAAATCATTCATGATGAACAGAATTTTGATACAGTAGCACTAGAGGATCGTGCTTTTGTGCACCAATCACTCGATTTCTTACCTGAAGGTGCTTTGAATGAGGAAAGTTGGAAAATTTGGACAACAGCATTAAAAGAAAAAACAGGTCGAAAAGGAAAAGCTTTATTTATGCCATTACGTCAGGCACTTACGGGCATGGATCATGGACCTGAAATGGGAAAAATTTTGCAGCTTTTAGGGCGTGAAAAGGTAACGGAAAGGCTCTCTAGGAAATAAGAGCGGATTTTTTAAAAGTATTTCGTTCATTTCACTCTTAAAGAGAGTAAAGAACGGGTTTATTTACACGTTTTTATAAGCATGAAAGCAGGAATATCATCACCAAATCCAATGGGTGTGTAATTCTTATTTTTTCGTGAGCGTTGTTGCTCAGATGGCTTCTCCTTATTATTTGCATTTTTGATATATTCTATTTTATTCTCTTCTACAGATTTTTTAGTGTGAACAACAGGCTCTTTTGGAGCAGTTTTCTTTGATGGTTTTGAAGATTTTTTCTTTACAACAATATCTTCTGTTTGATCATCAGCTATTAAAGTTGAGAGATCTCCATTGAGCCATTCAATTTTTTCATTACTCATTTCTTCGATGGCATTGATATATTTTTGATCAGCTTTTGTGACAATTGTAAAAGCTTTTCCGCTGCGATTTGCACGCCCTGTACGACCAATTCGATGGATATAGTCTTCAGCATGTGTAGGAACATCATAGTTAAATACATGACTTACAGCTGGAATATCGAGTCCACGGGCAGCAACATCAGAAGCAACAAGAAGTGTAAGTTTATTATTTTTAAAATCAGCTAGGGTGTTCATGCGCGAATATTGGTCCATATCTCCATGAAGTGCCCCTACATTAAAGTTATGTTTGATGAGCGATCTAAAAAGTTCAGAGATATCTCTCTTTCGATTACAGAAAATGATTGCATTTTGAAGCTCTGCACCTTCATTTTGGATAAGCTCTCGTAAAACCGCTCTTTTATCCCATGATTTATTTCCAGATTTGACAAGCCGCTGCGTAATTGTGGTTGCAGTTGAGGATGCTTTTGTAACTTCAACAGATACAGGAGAATGTAAAAATTGTTTCGTTAGTTTTGTAATTTCTGGCGCCATTGTTGCAGAAAAGAACAAAGTTTGACGCGTAAAAGGAGTTAGCTTACAGATGCGTTCAATATCAGGAATAAAGCCCATATCCAACATGCGATCAGCTTCATCAATCACAAGGATTTCAACGCCCATCAGGAGCAGTTTACCGCGCTCGCAATGATCAAGAAGGCGCCCTGGTGTTGCTATAAGAACATCAGCTCCCCGTTCAAGTTTGCGATCTTGGAGTTCAAAAGAAACTCCACCAATCAAAAGAGCAACATTTAAACGATGATTTATTCCGTATTTATCGAAATTTTCTTCAACTTGAGCTGCAATTTCTCTTGTTGGTTCTAAGATGAGCGTACGGGGCATTCGTGCTCTTGCACGACCTTTTTCAAGGAGAGTGAGCATAGGCAATACGAAAGAGGCAGTTTTACCTGTTCCCGTTTGGGCGATTCCTAAAACGTCTTTTCTTTGAAGGACATGCGGAATTGTTTCGCTTTGAATAGGTGTTGGAGCTGTATACCCCGCTGATTTCACCGCATTAATAACCTTTGCGGAAAGACCTAAATCATCAAAACTGTTTAAAGATGGTATCATTTTTTTATCAACTGCTCTGTGATTTTAACTGCGTTATCTAAATGATAATTATAACCAATATTCTACACTCTTTAAAAGTGTTAAGATGTTTTTACAAAAAATTAACTATAACAATCATATACACATAAAACGCATAATACAATCATTAATAGCGAAATTGTTCTGATAAAATGCGCTCATCCCATGAATGATTTGAGTCAAAAAGGATTGAAGCTGTTACTTCTGTTGCCATTGAAATAGTAACTGAATGGACAGATTTAACTTCAATATTATCTGCAGCAGCATTTACAGGGCGTTTGTCAGGTTCAAGCATATCAAAGCGCACTGTTACTGTATTGGGAAGCAAAGCTCCATGCCAACGCCGAGGGCGAAAAGGGCTAACAGGAGTGAGGGCCATAAGGGGAGCCATAAGAGGTAAGATAGGTCCTTGTGCTGATAAATTATAGGCGGTTGATCCAGCTGGTGTAGCGACGAGGACACCATCACAACTTAATTGTTCCATGCGTACGTTGTTATCAATGGTGATGCGAATTTTTGCGGCTTGATAAGATTGCCGAAAGAGGGATACTTCATTAATTGCAAGCGCCTCGATAGAATCTTGACATTCAGATTTTGCAATCATGCGCAGGGGATGGATTTCTTTTTTATGTGCGGCAGCAATACGATTGGGCAATTTTTTTTCATGAAATTCATTCATAAGAAATCCTACAGAACCTTGATTCATGCCATAAATAGGTTTGCCTGTGTTCATGACGTCTCGTACGGTTTGTAACATTGTCCCATCACCACCGATTGCAACAACAATATCAGTTTCTTCCAGAGAAGAATGACCATAAACGGAAATTAATTTATGGGTAGCTTTGATAGCCTCCTCAGTTTCTGCGGAAATAAAATGAAAGCGACTTGGTAATGTAGCCATTTAAAAATTATCCTGATACTTATAATTTATGTTGTAACTTATTTATGAGAGTTTTGAAGTTGTAATAAAAGCTCTTTTTATAATAAAAAGAGCATTGAATAAAGAGAAGTTATTTCAAGGTAAAGTATCATTAAAAAGTAAAAGGAGTGCGTCGTTAGATAAATCACAAACAAGTAATTTTTTTATTAGAATGATAATTTAGCATTGAAGCTAAGAGTATGATTAGTTAAAAGACCATAACTGATTTTAATAATCAGTGTGAAGCACCCGTAGCTCAGCTGGATAGAGCGCTGCCCTCCGAAGGCAGAGGTCACAGATTCGAATTCTGTCGGGTGCACCAAATTTTTCAACTTCATATTATCCTAAATAACAATATTACCTAAAAAGAAGCCAATTTCCTCTTTTATGAAAATGGTTATTTGAGTTGTTTATTAAGTTTTTTAGCGAATAAGCAAATGATTTTAAGAGAAGCAAAATTTACGGCTGCGTATATAAATTCTTCGGTTAGTCATTTTGAATATCGAGATAAAAAACAAGATTATCTAAATATGCTTTCAATTTAACTATAAACATTTATAACATAAAAATACATATTAATTCAATATGTTATTGTACAACTGCTCTGGCGATGTTGATAGTAGATCGCTAAATATATTGTTTTGAGCATTAAAATAGATAGCTAAATTTTCTTTTATTCTATTTTTGGAGCTAAAGGCTGTTATGGTGAGATGGAACGCAGATGAGAAATATCACCAGTTAAAGGAACAATAAGGAGGAAAAGCAACCTTCAAGATTTGAATTGTTTCAAAATGCTGTATTCGGTATGGTTTTGATATGGGTATTTGGTGATTTCTCTATACACCAATATTGCCAGTTATGTTGGATGAGGGATTGTTTACCTTTAATCAACGTTCTTATATACCAAGCGCTAATTATGATGGTTATTTAGTTGGGAGTATGTTCTTTACGTTTGGCAGAATTTGGAATATATTCCTTGCTCCTCGTATGCTATCTTATACAGTATAGTAATGAGTGCACTTAATTATTTCCATGGCGTTAATACTTAGTTCTTTTGATCCGTTTTGCTGCTGGTGTTGCGAGTGTAGCAATGATGGTTTTGGGTTCTATTATAGTCATACAGCATAGCCATATGGGCTGGGTTATTGCTTCGCTTTATGCAGGTGTAGGAGTTGGTATTCTACTACTAGGTAATGAATATGTTATTATTAGTTTGAACAGAGCACTTGATTCAACAAACATTTGGTTTGGAGTTGGCTTAATGTCTGTTCAAAACTTTTAAAAACATATAGGCTTAATTATAACAACTATATTAAGAAACACCTCCGTTATTTCTTCCATTACAAATGAAACCGCTCCTGTTAATAAGAAAAACCATCCAAAATATGAATTGACCAATCAAAAGGATTTCGTGACTGGCATTATATCGCATTCGTACTTTAAGAGATTTTGGTGATGTAAAAAAGGCGATCTAGATGCTTTTATTGAAATTGAAAGCAACCTCTCTCATGATGGCAATTGCTGGGTTGCTGATAATGCCTGTGTTGTAAAATCTGGTCGTGTTTATGAAAATACAAGGGGCTATGGCAATACTGCCATTGGGGGCTATGTCTATGGCAATACCCTTATATGTGATAAAACCTATGTGTATTTTGGTGCTCATGTTTATGACAATGCTCATCTTTTTTATAACGGTTGAGTTTATCATTATGCGTGGGTTTATGGGAATGAAAAATTATCCGGTATTGTACGTATTTATAGCAATGCCGCGGTTTATGATCATGCGGTTGTTTAGGCAAGGTTTAGGGCAATGCTAGTGTGGGGTGTCATACTAAGGTCTACGGCTCTGTTTATGGCAATGCCAAGATCTCCTGATTATATCGTGATTAGAGGTAATGTATATGGCAATGCAAGACTTGTTGTGATGATAGTATCTACATAATGTCTGCCTATCATTTACTAACTTTTTAGTAAGTGGTGCTTTAAAATTGACTTGTCTTTAAATCCTTTTATGTGCCCTTAATGAATTAAAACCTATCTTATGATAGTTTCAAATGATTATTTTTTTAAGGTTTAGCTCAAAAAAAGAGTAAACCCCATACCATTCTTTAAACGCATGCAATTTATGTTTATCGATAATTTCAAACGATTACGTTTTTAACAATACGATTTGTGTGTGATAAAAACGTATCATAAAATTTATGAACTGTTATGAATGATAGCTGCTTTTCACTTCATTTGAATGTTTACATGCGTTATAACATTTGCATCATGATTTGCTTTTTGTGGTCTATTCATACATGGTAATTGTTTATAAAAAATGGTCAATTAAATCACGTATAAAAGTGTAGATTTTAAATGGGATTTATATAAAATAATTGCACAAAACCTATTGACTTTTTTGTGTTTTTTTATGAATAAGATTCCATCTCGTTTAGACGTTGCAAAAGAAATCACCAAAGACCTTATTGATAAGATTCTTCTCTTACACGGCGTTATCACTTTTGTTTGCAAAAATCTGCTTCGCTTTTGACTTTTGATATGGATACAACCTCTTTTGAGGTAGAGCAAAGAAATTTTTCATCATGGAGAGTACAACAGTGCTCTTCAAAAATCTTGATTGGTCTGTTGAAAAATTAAAGAGGTAGATAATTATTCAGCACGTTACCAACTACCAGATTGTGAAGTACAAATTCTTTATAATGACGCAATTATCAAAGGTTATCCGCAATTTGATTTTGGAGTTTCGATTACGACTGGTATTTTAGCTGCTGCCTGCGTGGTAATTGATCCCTATCAATTCTCAGCACTTACAAGATCTACAGCTTGATTTTGATAAAAAGGGGTGGAGAGTTTGTGAAGAAGAAATATAATGCAGATTGGTTGGAATTAAGCTTGATTATGTCTTGAAATAGGCGATAGAAAAAATTGATCTTCATACATGCTTTTATTCCAGATATGGAGCACCACCTTGGCGATAGAGTGAAGTTGGAGGCACATAAAGGTTATCAAGGTATATGATGCAGATTATAGCTTACTTCATATTTGTGCACTGTCTTTATTGGGTGATGTTGCAACCTTACAATCTTATTATCAAAGTTTCAGTGCAGAGGATCATTTAGGCTTTGATGAAAATACCCAACAGATTCATCTGAACGTGCATTGGCTTTAGTCAAAGAAGTGGTGAAATCTAAGCAGCTCAGCTACGCTTTAATTAAAAAGTAGCAAAAATATGAGCTATCTAGAAGAAAAACAAAGTTCTTAATAAGGGCCTTTCCAGAGAGGTTGAGTCTCATTCTTGGAAGGAAAAAAATAGCTAAATTTATCGAAACAAAAGATAAGGAATAGCTCCTTAAGAAATATCAAGAAGATCTAAAAAGATTATAGGAGCCAGAGTCTGGTTTAAAGATGCCATCATCAGTTGAGTGAACTCAACAATGGTGGAGTTTTATCCATTGGCGGAAATCTGATGTTTGAAAGAGGCTTTCTTGATATAAAGGTAATATTGTAATAAATAATTATTATAAATCAATATGTTGTATATATTCATTGTTTTTTAGATTAATGACCATTGACAAATAATTTTGCATCATTTTCTCTCTTCCAGCTTTTTGTCAATCATCAATGAAAATTTTTTGTAATGGAAAGTTCATTGATAACATAACTTTTGTATGTTCATTATTTTACGCTTAAAAAAATATAAAAATAATGAAATGCAATTGAGTTATCAACTTCTTATTTTTTTCAATTTTTAATCATAAAAAAATCTTTTTATTCGTTTTGCTTATAAAAAGAATTAGTTTTTTTCTGGTGATACAAGTGGAGAAATAAGGATTTTAGATATGTTTCGGCGTTCCATTTCAATCACTTTAAAGTGTAAACCATCAGTTTCAAAGCTTTCTCCCTCATTTGGTAAATGACCAAACTGCCAAAGCATAAAGCCTGCCAGAGTCGTATAACGATCTGCTTCATCCACAAGGTTACGCCCAAGATAACCACTTAAACGGCGGATATCAGCATATCCCTCAACAAGAAGACTGCCATTTTCAAGTTGTTCTGCGATCATGAGTTCTTCATCGTCATCAGGAAAGTCTCCTGCAATAGCTTCAAGAATATCGGTTGGTGTTGCAATTCCTTCAAAAGATCCATGCTCATCAACAATAATTGCAAGCTGAATCGAAGAATGACGTAATTGCTCCATCAATCGTAAAACACTTGTGTTTTCATGAACAACGAGGGGTTCTCGCATAGCTTTTTTCCAATTAATCTTTTTTCCCTCAGCCAAATTCAAAAGAAGATCTTTTGTCAACGCAACGCCAACAAATTCATCCACTTTTTCACGCGCAAGAATTAAGCGGCTATGTTTAACCTTTTGTAATTCTTCACGCATTTCATTTTCATCAGCATTTAAATCTAACCACTCAATTTCATTACGCGGCGACATGATAGAGCGAACAGGGCGATCAGCTAAATCGAGAACACCACGAATCATCTCCTTTTCTTCTGGTCTAAACAACTCAGATGCTGCGGCCTGTTCAGCAATAACATCTACAGTCTCAGCAAGGTGACTATCTTTGCTTCCTCCTCCTAAGAGCCTCAAAACAGCATCAGCTGTTCTACTGCGTAGATCATTCGTTTTAATCATTTTTTCACGGTTACGACGTCCAATTTGATTAAAAACTTCGATGAGAACAGAAAAACCAATAGCAGCATACAAATACCCTTTTGGAATATGAAAACCAAACCCTTCAACAATGAGAGTAAAACCAATCATCATCAAAAAACCAAGACAAAGGATTACAATAGTGGGATGACGATTAATAAAACGCATAAGAGCACCAGATCCGCACATCATTACTCCCATAGCAGCTATGACTGCGATATACATAACTGCTGCCTGCTCTTTTGCAATCATACCTGTTGCGGTAATAATACTGTCTAGTGAAAAAACGGCATCCAGCACCACGACTTGGACGATTACTTGCCAAAAAACAGCATAACCAAGGCCTGTTTTTCTTTCATGTGATACCCCTTCTAACCTTTCATGTAATTCTAGCGTTCCCTTTGCTAGCAAAAAGGCTCCACCACCGATTAAAATAAAGCTATGCCAACTAAATACAAAAGATGAAAGTGAAAGAATGACCCTATCGAGTCTCATAACCCATCCAATAACTGTAAGAAGGAAAAGCCGCATAATTAATGCTAAAGTAAGACCTATAAAGCGTGCGCGGTCACGCAAATGCAGTGGCAATTTTTCAGCTAAAATTGCAATAAAGATAAGGTTATCTATTCCTAAAACAATTTCGAGAAAAACCAGCGTGATCAAACCAAACCACGCATGGGGATCAGTGATCCATTCCATCATTCCTTACCTTTTATAAGCTTAAAAGCGCGCGATTGACAAAAAAAATTCATAGGCTTTTATTCGTATATTGGATCATGAACATTGTATGTAAGAAAACTTATATTCAAAGAAAAAAACAACACAATATTGCTTGAATGCATGTGATTGCTGATAAAACAAAATGATGCCCCATCCCGCTTACAACCACAAGAAGGTCCCTCTAAATTTTGCTCGGGCATTATGCTCGATAATCCTCTAACTATAGGTTCTGTGTAACAATCAGAACATTTATTTATAAAGCTTCTTATAATGGGTTTATTTTTATATAAGATCAAGTGGTGAATATCATATTTTTAACCTTACAGACAATGAGTTTATATAACAAACAACAAAATATCTGGACATCCATCCTTAGGAGCGTTATAGAAACGCTCATTCTCGTCTTTTGAGAAGCTTATGGGTGATTAGCTCAGTCGGTAGAGCAGCTGACTCTTAATCAGCGGGTCGTGGGTTCGATCCCCTCATCACCCACCATTCTATTTTATACCGTAAATAACTCATTGATTGCGTAAATTTTTTTAAGATACGAGTTTCTAAATAAAATTGGGCAGTAGGATTTCCCCATATCTGTTTGTTTAAAAGTGAAGATTGTTGATATAGCTTAGTCATCGGTTTTTGTACTTTTTAGGGGACTCAAAAAACTTCCAAAGGACATTTAAAGATCTTTTAATGCGTATTGTTTCTTTTTTTAAAGTCGCAATTGGTAAGGAGAAGCTTCTTACCGACAATTATCTTATTTAAAGGGGTATAAAAATCAACAGTTTTCACTTCTTTTAATATAAATTGATTAAATTTTTTTTGGATTTTTAGCATATTGTTTAAAGACAGAAGAAACTTTGCACTTTAGTTGTATTAGCAGCGTGGATATTTTTTGATAACTCTCCCGCTTAAACAAAAAACTTCTGTAATAATCATCAGTATTCCAAGAGGGTAAATCAAGATAAAATAAAGTATTGAGCGGACATAACAGGAATAAAATTAGATCAGTTTAATTGTTTAAAACTAGTACCTGTTAAACGAAAGACAATAGGCTTTAATGAGGCTTCAAGTTTAAAAATATTAAACTATGAAGTTATGCTATGCTGTCTTTCCGTTAGCTTAACCTCTAAAAATATAAATATTAAGAAAGCCGCTCAGAATCATTATAATATATTGATTTATAATGATTAATTATTCTTTTTTTAAACTTTACTATCATAAACTTCTTTTGTTTCAATCCCTCTTATAATGAATCAATTAAAATTATTATTTTTGCATTATAAATGGGATTAACGTGCGGATAAAGACTATTGAAGAAAAGCATAAAAATGATTCTTATTAACGTTCTTAGGCGCCAAAAATTATCACAACATTGGGAAAATAGTATAATGGTGCAGGCTTACTCTTTTATTAAGTATAAAGATGATGTTGCAACAATGACTTTATTATTATACCATTCACGGGTATTGTTGTGTAATGGGGAAGAGCACTGAGAGAGTTTTCTTAAAAAAATATGTAAATTGGTAACACGATGGTGTCCTGTTCTTATATAGGCACACAAAAAGAAGTAATTGATAACCTTTTATTTATTCAGGTGGTGTTTTGGGGGCTCTTTTCCAATATTGTTGCGCTTCAAAAATGGCGACCACAAATAATGAAATGATGAGCGGTATAATCAAATAAAACATTCTAAAGACAATAAGTGCTGCAATAACATCGGTTGGATTTATATTGGGCATGCCTGTGATGAAGAGAGCTTCAAGAACTCCTACTCCTCCTGCTGGAGCATTAGAGAGAAGAGTTATCGTAAAAGATGCTAGGAAAACACCAAGAACAGAGATAAAATGAATATCTGCGTTGTGTGGGAGAACAGCATATATAATTCCTGCTGCTCCTAAAAGTTCTAGAGGGCTAATGAGAAGCTGTTGAATAACAATTTTCAGCCGTGGATAGGAAAGTTGAATTTTCTTACCCAAGCGTAAGGGTTTTAACTGAAGCCAGCTGCCAAACGTATAAAGTGCTATACAGCTGAGTAAAATTGCTCCAGCTGCTGTTCCTAGCCATTCAGGAAGTTCTTTATGAATGAGGGTGATAATTTCGGGTTGCAGCACCAAAACGATTCCCAAAAGTAAGATTGTACCGATTACAAAAGTAAAAGAGCAAAAACCTACTAATATTGCGATTTCTGTTCCGTTTAACCCTTTCATTTTATAGGCGCGATAGCGTACAACGGCACCAGAAAAAACTGAAGCACCGATATTGTGTGAAAGAGCATAGGTTGTAAATGAACATATAGCGATAAAAATCCAAGAAATTTTATGGCCTAGATGTTGCAAGGCAATTCGATCATATCCAGCAAGAGCAGCATAAGCTAGGAGAGAACATAAACAGGCTAATAACCAGTGCTGTGCATTTAAATTGCTCAAGCGCTCCAATACATCCCCAAATGAAATGGCAGAGAGCTTCATGTAAAGAATTCGAATAGATACCAGCATTGCTAAGATACCAATCAATGGCCATATAAATTGCTTTATTTTCACGATTCTGTATCCATTTTATGTTTTCTGTAAATTTTCATGATTGAGCATATTCCTTACAGATCTTCGTTCTGTTATATACTCTATAATGCCATTGGCAATTTCTTCATCATCTGTTACTACAACATCAGCACCTAAATCAATGAGATATGTTGTTTCTGTGTCGGATAATGCATGTGTGATTATTTGGATATCTTTCTTCATATCACGGATATTCACGATACATTCTCCTACTTCAATGGTACTTCGCATTGTAATAACAACTTTATGTGCATTATTTATATTTGCTGCGTTCATTATTTCTTGTTGAATGATATTGCCGCAAATAGCCTCAAAGCCATCTGCAATCGCTTTATCAGAGAGGCGTTTTGATTCTTCTACGATCACTATAGGTTCACCTCTATTTATTAAAGATAATGCAACACACTTACCGATACGACCATAGCCAATAATTACGATATGGTTATTTTTTAAGGTCATCGGTAAAAAATCTTGGTCAGGATCTTGTGGATCAATATCAATAATTGTTTGGGTATTTTGTGAAGATGCAGAATTTTTTTCTAAACGTTTTTTAATTTTATTACAGGCAATGAAAACAAGAGGATTAAGCAAAATAGAAAAAATTGCTCCTCCAAGAATTAAATCATGAGCGTCATTGTTTAAAAGTCCTAAGCTTAAACTTAAACCAGCGAGGATAAAGGAAAATTCTCCGATTTGGGCAAGGCTTGCAGAAATAGTCAAAGCTGTGGCATTAGAATAGCGAAAAGCCTTAACGATGAAAAAGGCAACAGCAGATTTTCCGATTACGATAATGAATAAGGTTGCTAAGAGAGGGAAAAAATGAGTTAAGAGTTTCTCGGGGTCAAATAACATGCCTACAGAAACAAAAAAGAGAACAGAAAAAGCATCGCGCAGTGGTAAAGATTCTTCCGCGGCACGGTGGCTTAATTCTGATTCGCTCATGACCATACCAGCAAAAAAAGCACCAAGAGAAAGGGAAACACCAAATAAATGAGCAGCTCCGAAAGCTACTCCTAATGCAATAGCAAAGACGCTAAGACGAAATAATTCACGTGATCCCGATTGTGCGCTCATTTTTAAAAGCCATGGGATAACGCGTCGCCCAATGACGAGCATAAGTGCAATAAATACAATTACTTTCAGGATGGTGAGACCAAAAATACCCCAAATACTTAAATCCAACCATTGAACAAGAGGATCCAACGCTTCTTTTTTGGTATTGCTGAGAGCACTTGCCAAGGAAGGGATGAGGACAAGTATAAGGACCATTGCTAAATCCTCAATAATCAACCATCCAACGGCAATGCGTCCTTTTTCTGTTTCAATAAGATGACGCTCTTGCAAAGCACGTAGCAGGATAACAGTACTTGCTATGGATAAAGCAAGACCGAAGATCAAACTACCACTGAAGCCCCATCCCATAATCAGACCAAGGCACAAGCCTAGAAAAGTAGAAAATGCCATTTGTGCAATAGCAGCAGGGACAGCAATAGCTTTGACAGATAAAAGGTCTTTTAATGAAAAGTGGAGCCCAACACCAAACATCAGCAAAATAATACCAATTTCAGCAAGTTGATTAATGATGACGGAATCTATTTTAAATCCGCCTGTATTGGGTCCCACAATAACACCAGCTAACAAATAGCCTACAAGTGGTGAAATACGTAAACGGCTCGCAATCATTCCCAAGAGAAATGCTAAACATAAGCCTGCAACAATAGTTGTGATAAGTGGTGTGTCGTGGAGCATGGATTATTTACTATTCTTGATCAAAAAGCGAATGAATGAAAACGACTATATTTCTATGAGAAGAGAGGCGAGATGTACCATACGCATTAAAGGGCATTTTTATTTCACTTTGATATTTGCACGATTATTTCGCTCACGCCACCAATTTCCTAGCAGGAGTAAAATAGGAGCAGCAATAAAGATAGAGGATGATGTTGCAATAATAATCCCAAAGACCATGGGTAATGCAAAATTATGAACAGCACTTCCACCCCATATCGCCATGGGGAGCATCGCAAGAATTGTTGTAGCTGATGTAAAAAAACAACGTACAAGAACCTGATTAATTGACAGATCAATCAGCTCGCGCAACGGCATTTTTTTATAAAGACGCATATTTTCGCGCATCCTATCATAGACGACAACTTTATCATTTATAGAATATCCAACAATTGTTAAGAGCGCAGCGATAGCCGTTAAATTAAAATCAAATTGAAATAAAGCAAAAAAGCCAATCATTTTTGTGGTGTCTAGAATGAGAGTGATAATTGCTCCAACTGCAAAGAACCACTCGAAGCGTAACCATATATAGAGAGACATGGCAATAGCCGCAAGAATAACAGCAGTAAAAGCAGCTGTGGCAAGCTCGCCTGAAATTTTGGGACCCACAACTTCTATTTGATCGAATGTGGTATCGGGATAGATATTTTGTACAGCTGTTTTAACCTTATCAATGGCGATGGTTTGTTGTGCTTCGCTACCGCTTTGTTTCTGCATGCGAATTAATACGGTGTTTTCGTTATCAATATTTTGCAAGGAAACTTCACCAACATTAAGAGTAGAAAGCTTGGAACGCAGAGTTGCTAGATCTGCTGGTGCTTTCGTGGTAATACTCATTTGGCTTCCGCCAATGAAATCAATACCAAAATTCAATCCAGGCTTAAAAAAGAGAAAAACTGAAGCCATTGATAAAACAATTGAGACGCCAATACCAATGAAGCGTGCTTTCATAAAGTGGAAAGTTGTGTTTTGTGGCATGATGTTGAAAGCAGAGTGAATATGCAACTTTTTAATTTTCCATTTACGAACGATCCAAATCATGATGATGCGTACAATGGTGATATTTGTAAACATGGAGATGATAATACCAAGCAACATTGTTACGGCAAAACCACGAACGGGACCGGTGCCGAACCAAAATAGTAAGACAGTCGCTATAATTGCCGTAACATTTGCATCAACAATGGTTGCAAAAGCGTGTTTAAATCCACGATCTAGGGCTGCAAAAGCACCCACACCTTTTCGACTTTCTTCACGGATACGTTCATTGATAAGGATATTAGCATCAACAGCAATACCGATGCCTAAAATAATACCAGCAATACCAGGCAGCGTAAGCGTAGCTCCCAAAAGACTCAGTGCAGCAAATGTTAAAATCGTGTGCAGAGCTAGTGCTATATTGGCAATTAATCCCCAAATACGGTAGAGAAGAAAAATAAAAATTGCAACAAGAATAAAGCCAATTATGCCGGTGTAAAGTCCCATTTGGATGGCATCAGCACCAAGATTTGGGCCTACGGTTCTCTCTTCAATGACCGTGAGTGGTGCGGGGAGGGAACCAGCACGAAGCAGAGCAGCCAGAGTTGAGGCTTCTTTGGGGTCAAAGTTTCCTGTAATTTGACCTTGTCCATTGGGAATGACACTATTGATGGTCGGAGCGGTTAAAACCTTATTATCCAGAACAATGGCAAAAGGACGGTTAATATTTTGTCGTGTTATATCGGCAAATATTTTTGCGCCAGCGGAATCTAGAGTAAATGAAATAATGGAACGTCCTGGTATTTGGGGGTCAAAACCTGCACGGGCATCTTTCAGGACATTTCCATCTAAAGCAATTTGATCATAAATTGCATAATGTTGTGTTGCATCAGTGTATCCAGGGAGAATAGAAACACCTATAGGGGGATTATTGGGATCCACATTAGAAGGAACAAGATGAAAACTCATCTTAGCGGTTGTTCCTAAAAGATCACGCAGTTGTTTTGGATCTTGTAGGCCAGGCAATTGGACCATAATACGATCATTTCCAACCTTTTGGATGGCTGGTTCTGAAACACCAACTTGATCTATACGACGACGGATGATTTCTAAGCTTTGTTCAATAGCATTGCTTACACGGTCTTTTATACCAGCTTCCGTTAATGTGACGCGGAGAGTTTCATTTTGAGCACTGATCGTGATGTTATGTTCTGTTGTGCCAAAGCTACTGTGTATGGGGGTTATTAATGTTTTCAAAGCAGAGAGTGCTTTTTCAGTTTGCGATGGGTCAGAAATAAGGGCAATAACGCTATCTTCAACGATACGCACACTTGAGGTGCGGATTTGTTTTTCACGCAATACATTGCGCACATTGCTTAAAACTATATGTAACTGATCGCGTTTTAACGTTTTGCTATCAACCTCGAGCAGGAGAGAAGAGCCTCCTTGAAGGTCAAGACCAAGTGCTACACGGGTGTCGGGTAAGAATTTCGAGTTTTTAACTTGTTCGTGTGAAAATAAATTGGGTAAGGCAACATAAATGCTGCTTAAAAGAATAAAACAATAAAGGGTAGTTAACCAACCAGGTGTACGCATGATATATTCCGCTAATAGGCAATCTAACAGTTATTCAAAGTTAAAAGCACAAGTAAAATAAGATGATCGTTTTTATAATTCAAGGAAGAGAATTAAGTATGTTCATTGGGAGGAGCGCGTTTATTTGAGAAATATTGCGTTTTAACGTTACGAAATTGTGTGTCAACAGCTGGAATCTTTATTAAAAAGAAATCCAATGTTAGGATTCTTTGAACGGTTCTCATAAAAATAGATTCTGCATGGGGTGTTACAAGTTTTTTGTTTTCAGTTGTGGTAGCATTCAACTGATCACACTTATTTTGTAAATCAAATCTATTCGTTTTAATGATATTATTGGTGTGTGATTGTTTGATTAAGTAAGCACGCGTTCCTAAGGTACTCGTCAAGAATACACCTAAACTGGATAGAAAAATCCAGGTTGTCAAAGGAAGAAAATCTTCTTTTTTGCAATAAAGGTGCAAAAAAAACATGCTAGAGTGCCTTCGTTAATCTTATTGAGTTCATATTATTTATCATTCTTTTATCTTATTATCAGTATTATAGGATAAGGGAAAGCTTTTATAAGATTATTCTATAAAAGTTGAAAATAGCTGCTTTATACCATATTTAAAAGAGAGGAATAAAATCCTTTTTGTGCTTGTAAGGTAGATATGTATTCATTTTGTAGAAAAAATATCCACATACTTTTCCTTCTTTTGGGGATTATCTTTGTATTTAATTCTGGTGCATGGGGGAATCGGGGGGCACAAAGTACAATTGTCGAACAAACGATAGCTTCTTATTCAGTTGATGAAATTATTCAACAACAACTGTTGATTATTGAGACTCTTGAAGAAAATACTGAAACTTTAAAAAGAGATTTTGACAGAAAGCCAGAAGATGAGCGTGCTTTAGAAGAATTGCGGTTACGTGCACAAGATATCAGTGAACGTGCTATTGAGGCAGCATTTGTTTTGCGTCCTCCTCTTAATGAGATTAATACACTTCTTGATCAATTAACGGAGCTCCATCGTGACGTGAAAAAACTGAAAAGCTCAGTGAAGGAATATTCTTACTTGATAGAGCAAAAAGCTAAAATTAACAGTATCATGCTTCGTTTTGAAGCAATTTTCTTAGCAGCAAATAGAATAGCTGAACTTTCTATTTCTCAATCTCGGGAGCTTTTTAAACGCACGCTTACGTATAGGCTTGAGTTTTCGATTCCGATGGTTAAAAATCTCGCCCAAAAAACAAAAGAGGCTTCATCAGATTTTCTTTTGTTGTTAGATTCTTGGTGGAATTTTATATTTTATTTCAAGTTTTTACAACTATTTCTTTGCTTTTTAATTCCACTTTTTATTACTTTGGGTCTTTCGTATTTTTCTCAAAAAGTTCTTGTTCATGTGTATTGCCACTTTACGAAGTCTAATGAGGAAATATCTTATTTACAACGCTTATTGATTGCCTTTATTTCAGTTCTCTTACCTTCACTTGTATGTATTCTTTGCGTTTATCTTGTGTTGTTTTTGTTTCGTAGTTTTAACTTAGATCTAGGTAAGCTTACAACAGTTTTTGATATGATAGGTTGTCAAATTATTTTAGTATTTTTAATCAATCGCTTAGCGATTGTTCTTTTATCATCGAATATGCCCCATGTGCGTCTTCTCAGTATTGCACCATCATCTGCTTATCAATTAGTGATTTTACTCACTTCTTTAGGGGGTGTTTTGGCATTTGACGCTGTTCTTGATAGTATTTATGAAATCATTTCAGCGCCTCTATCTTTGACAATTGCTAAAAGTTTTATTGCTGTTTTTCTTGTAGCAATATTGCTGTTTATAATATCATTTGTACCTTTGCGGTTTAGACGTAGGCGTTTTCAAGGAGAAAAAAAAGAGCCATACTTTTGTCCATTTTACATACGCATTCCTCTTATTGGCTTGGGATTACTGCTCTTTGTGTTGAATTTTTTAGGTTATGTTGGTCTTGCGCGTTTTATTATGCAGCAAATTATGATTGATGGAGCATTTTTAGTTCTCATGTATTTAGGAATACAAAGCGCTCAAGCACTTGGAACTAAAGACCAATTTATGAAAACAACGGTTGGTCACCTTTTGATGCAGAGGTTTCATTTAGAAGAAAAAACGATGAATCAATTGGGAGTTTTTGTGAGCGTTTTTCTCAATTTATTTGTTGTTATATTTTGTGCAATACCAATTGCTGTACAGTTTGGATTTTCCTATTCTGATTTAAAAGCAGTTTTGTGGCAATCGGTGACCGGTTTTCAGATTGGAAATATTACTCTTTCTTTGATTTCTCTTGTAACAGGAATGATTTCTTTTTGTGTTTGCTGGTTTCTTATTCGCCGATTTATTGGTTGGTTAGATAGTGTGGTGTTGGTTCATGGAGAGTTCGATTCTGGTATACGTAATTCTATCAAAACAGTGATAAGTTATGGAGGCATTGTTGTATCTGCTTTGACGGGATTATCAATGGCAGGTTTGGATCTTAGAAATTTCGCTCTTATTGCTGGAGGACTTTCACTGGGTATAGGTTTTGGTTTACAGAATATTGTCCAAAACTTTGTCTCTGGACTTATTATTTTAGTTGGAAGACCATTTAAAATAGGAGACTATATAGAATCTGGATCAGTAGCTGGTATTGTTAAGCGTATTAGTGTGCGTGCAACGGAACTTGAGACTATTCAGCGTAAGACGATTATTATTCCCAATTCAAGCCTTATTAATAATAATGTTAGTAATTGGACACGACGCAATAAAGTAGGACGAATTGATATACCAGTTATTGTATCATCTAAGGTTACTCCAGAGCATGTTGTTGAAATTTTGTTAGAGATTGCTTCTTCGACAGAAGGCGTTTTAAAAAATCCTATCCCACAGGTGAGTTTTACGGCATTTGATCGTAAGAGTTTTTCCTTTAATTTAGCTATTTATGTGCCTAATATTATTTCACCTTCTCATATAACCAACGCTCTTCGATTTAGCCTATATAAGCGTTTTGCTGAGGAAGGAATCTTAGAATGCTGAAATATACTTATGTTTTGATTACAGTTATTCTGTTAAGTATTTTTACCATAACAGCTTTTGCTGCAACAGTGAAGAATACTGATTTAAAGATACAATCTCTCATTGTTGTTGAAGGAAGTATACCTTCAAAAATTTCTTTAAATACTCATCAAACAATTACAATTTGTATGAAGGGATGTTTTATAACTTTTCCTAATAAAGACCGTTTTGCAATAAAGGCAGATGATAATATAGAAATCAATAGGGGAAGAGCAATTTTTAAATAAAATAATTGAGAATTTTTGTTTGGGGACAAGATTTAGAAGGATAATGATATTGTGCGTAATTAATAATCTCATCCTTTAGAAAATGGTAGAAAAAAGGTATGATTTTAGTATAAAATAGGTGTGATTTTTTATACTATGTAGAATCTACAGTTATGCATTTTTGATGTAAGATTATTGAGGTATTTATAATATTTTTAATGGATATCAATTTTCTAAAAATTATTACATCATTTTTAGAATTTTTTCTCATAAAAAATGCATAAAATGTACTATTTTGTGATTTTTTTGCAGTATTATTGGTACAAAATGTTTTATATTTTTTCCTTTTAAAAATATAATAGGTTTTTTTATTAAATATTTATTATTTGAAGTATTGATTATTATAATATTTTAAAATTTATTTGATAATATTAAATTTTGATGTAATGATATATTAGTATAGTGATAGATTTAAATGTAACTATAAAGGAGTACATGCGATTTTGCGGCATAAGATTTTATAAAACTTTGTTTTTCTAAATGTGATTTTTGATTATATTTAAATTTAGCAATGGGGTATAATTTTATGAATACAAAATTTATAACAGCATCTGTTTTTTCTTTGATTTCACCTTCTATAGTACAGGCTGCAGATGTGGTGACTCACGAAGAGCCAGTACATGTTGCCTCAGAAGTTGTTGCTTCTTCACCTTTTTCTTGGGCAGGTTTTTATTTTGGGGGGCAAGTTGGGGGCTTTTCAAGTAAAATTTCTGCAATAACGCCTCATGTTGATATTCCTCTCCATCATACTGAGGAGAGTAAAAGTAAACCATGGATCCCCATCGAGAAACAGTATCTGCCCGATCTTTCTGGATTTATAGGTGGTTTTTATGCGGGTGTTAATTTTGATCTCGGTAATAATTTTATTATGGGGATTGATACGGATATCGTTTTAACGGAAAAAAAGGATACAAAAACAAAATTTCAGGCTGATGAATCGAGTGCTGGTGGGACTGATACTGATGGAAAGGACACTGAAGGATTGGGTACTAAAGAATCGGGTAGTGATACTGATGCAAGTACAGAAAAAAAAAGTCAAAAAAGGGCAAAACTTGTCAGGAGACAGGGTAGAGGCTTTTCTCGTTCTGCTACAGAGGCTAAAGAAGAGAAAGACAGTTTAACTTTTAATCATACGTTAAAACAAAAATGGACAGGTGCTACACGGGTGCGTGTTGGGTTTTCTGCAGGGCGTGTGATGCCTTATATTGCTGGTGGTGTTTCTTATGGACAGTTTCAAGATATTTTGTCGACAGTAATTACGGGAAGTGAGCCATTTAATAGGACATCGGATGTAACAAAAACGATGATGGGTTATACTCTCGGTGGTGGTGTTGATTTTGCAATGACAGACCATTTTGTTGTGCGTGCGGAATACCGTTACTCAGATTTTGGTAAAAAGAAATTTAAAGACGAGATTGAAGTTAAGTATAAGACGAATGATTTTCGCGCAGGAATAGCTTACAAATTCTAGTTTTGTAGGATAAAGGAGCTTAAATTTAAGAGGTCCTATTTCTTTGATAGGGCCTTTATTTTTTAATTTTATGCATTGCAAATACTATTTTATGGTGAAAAAAGGGAGCTTTGACTTTGAGTGAGAATGAGGAGGTAAGGAAGAGTTACTCAGATTCTTAATTGTTAAGAATGAAAAATTTTTAGTTCACGAGGTGTGGTTGAAATATTTGTTAGCAAAGAAGGATTAATTCGTCTTTCATATTATTACAGTTATCATTTTATAATATCGTTATAGAGTTACAAACAGTAAATTTAAAGAGAGTTTTTACTATCTAAGTAATGAGAAAATAAAGAAAATTCACATAGAGCGATGCGGGCGGCGTGCACGTTTGTGCACCAATTTTTTCTTCCCTTAGAACTCTCTACAATATCATCTGATAGCGCGGTTTATCTTTGTTCTATTTAATAACTAATTGTTTTTATTTATTTATTAAATTGCCTTTTATATATAATCTTTGTACCAGATGAAAGTGCTCTAAGTGCGATTCAAAAGATGGTTTTTAAAAGGTGGTTCGAAGAACAAGAACACGTGATAGACTGTCTGTCTTATCTGTATCTATCTAAAGGCAAATATGCTGACAAAGCTGGTTTATGGCTTATCAAAACTACACCAGATCAAGGATGATAGTTTTTTAGATTTTACCTCAATAAAAGACGACGAGAAATGGGATTAGGCTCTTGTAGCAAGATACCTTTAAAAGAAGCATGGTTCAAAACTTCAGCTTGTTGTGATCTTTTGGATCAAGGAATTGACCCAATTTGCCGAAAACAAAAAGAAAATTTGCGTCGGGCAGGGGTGGTATTTCTTTACGAGAAATTGCCTCCAGTGCGTTTTAAGCAAAAAAACGAATTGAAAAATGAAGGAAAAGCAGCAAGGTGGCTAATACCTCTTGAGTAACATGTTTTTCCTAAATTTGATGATACGCCAATTACTGAACTGACGCAAATTGATATAAAAGGATGCATTTCTCCCATTTGGAAGACAAAAAACGAAACAGCAAGTAAAACTCTATCCCACTTGAATATAGCTATAAAACATGCGGCGGCACTTGGTATAGATGTGGATATGCAATTAAAAGCAAAAGCTTTATTAGAAAAGTTTATTCAAAATACCAAAAATATCCAGCAATGCCATGGAAAAAATGCCTAAGTTTTTTCAATCTTAAAATGATGAGCTTGTATCAAATCTAGCCTTAACACTTCTTATTTTGACGGGGGGAGGGCGTTCTATTCCAATCAGGCATATTCGGTCAGAAGAGATTTATAGATCAATATGGATTATCCCAAAAGAAAATATGAAGAGAATTGTTGGAAAGGTTTCTGACTTTCATGTGCCGCTTACAGCTGAAGCGCTTGCTGTTATTGAAAAAGCAAAAAAATGTTTTTTTATTTGCTGAGAGTTCTGGAAAGCCTATATCGGATGTAGCACTTTCTAACTTCATGAAAGACAAAGGTTTTGATTATAGACTTCATGGTTTCAGATCGATTCTGCGGGACTGGATAGCAGAGACAACGTCAACATCATTTGAAATTGCAGAATCTGTTCTTGCGTATTCAGTTGAGAAGTCAGTGACAAAGGCTTACATGCGGACGGATTTTTTAGAACAGCGCCGTGTCCCCTTAGAACAATGGGCGTCTTTTATATCAGGAGAGGCTTGATAATATGTCTATTATCAAGTCAGGTGTCTAAGAAACACTTAAGCGATTAGCGGATAGATTACGATATAATCTCTCATTCCTTGTGTTAAAAGCGGGGAAGGGTAAAGCTTTCAGTTTTTGGTTAGTCACTGTTTTAAACGTGCACAGACATTGTCTATCACATCCATAAGACGAGCAAAATCAAGGATAAGCAAAAAGAGGATGAATACAATCCATTTTGTATAACGTGACATCACTTTTACACTTTTGTAGGTCATGATGATTTCTTGAAGGATTTCTTTTTCTGCTTCTGTAATTTCTATATCGTCTTGTGTTTTTTTTCTAACCATGTTTCCAACCACACAAGCGTTCACCTAGATTATTGTGCTTTAAGATCTCTCTGGCTAAGTTTAAACTGAAGGCGTTCAGATCTTGCTGGCTTAAATAAATTGGCAACCAGCCAACACAAGAAGAAACATATTTATTTGTCGCGCAACCAATCAGAGAGAGCAGTACGCACATCAGCATCACTTTTTTGATTAATTTCATTTTCTACCTCAAGACGGGTTGTGGCTGCTTTTAAAGCTTTTTCTGTTTGCTTTTGTTGCTCTGCTTTTTTCCCAAGATTAAAAGCTCTTGCTAAAATCATAAAAAAAGCGGCTAAAGCCGCGCCTGTTAGCATCAGATTTCTTTTCATCCATAAGATCATAGACGATGCTCCTGAAAGCGTTTAGCA
>NZ_JBHINI010000090.1:0-907 GCF_042194935.1 Bartonella sp. CL71SXKL
CATAAGATAAATAAACAAACGCTTTTATAAAGTGTAAGGTTTTTAAGATTTTGCTCTGCTGTGAAATCTAGATCTTCGTTTTTCATAAATGAAACGTTCTTAAGAGCAAATGATAACTAAGTTATAACTGTAATAAAAAAGTTTTAACGTTTCTTATGAAGATCTCATTTTATGTTTCAAACGTTTAAACGTGCATTTAAAGAGGTTTTCATAAGCGTATTTGTACTTTTCATAAAACCTAATTTCTTTAAATATTAGCCGGTCCATTTTTGGAGACATTATCTTAGAATAAAGCATTCTTTAAACATTACAGCTTTTGACTCAAAATTAAGTAAAAATCCATGTGAGATTACAATGGTTTTGAAGTTTTCTTGCTTGCGTTATATCATTAAAAAGCTTTTTCTTTCATAAGACATAACATTGTGATTTTCATTCTATATGTCATGATATTATATTTATGCTGATTACTTATCATTTTCTAAACTTTTAGAAAGCGTTTAAAAGCGATTTGTCTTTAAATCCTTTTATGCAATCTTTATAAATTAAACCTATAAGCTTATGACAGTTTCAAACGATTATCCTCTAATAGGTGATAAGATATTGCTATAATAAATATAGATTTTATGCTTCCCAATTTTGGGAACCAATAATTTTGTTCTTTATACGATTAAACAAACCAATCTTTAAAACAAGATGTAATCTTTAAACATATGTTATCGATTATTTCAAACAACTAAATTTTAAACAATGTGATTTGTGCTGTGATAAAAACGTATCATAAAATTTATGAACTGTTATGAATGATAGCTGCTTTTCATTTCATTTGAACGTTTACATGCGTTATAATATTTACATCATGATTTGCTTTTTATGGTCTATTCATGCATGCCAATCTTATATAAAAAAT
>NZ_JBHINI010000091.1:0-874 GCF_042194935.1 Bartonella sp. CL71SXKL
GGGGTGCATTTATAGCTTGGTTTATAGGGATCATGCTTGGCATGTTTTAAATCCTACGCCTCTCTCTTTATCACAAGAACCGGTTATTCCCATTTATCCGACAGGGACGATAGGAATTTTTGGAATGCAAGTTTTGCCAGAGGACTGGTTACCTTGTGATGGGAAGGCTTATTTGCGTAGTGATTATCCTGCTCTTTATGAAGCGATAGGGATCAGATGGGGAGGCGCTGATACTTGGAACAAGTTTAACGTTCCCGATTTGCGTGGTGTTTTTTTACGAGGTGTTGATGATGACCGCGAGATAGACCGCTTTCGTTATCTTGGCACTTTACAAAATGACGCAATGAGAAAGCATGATCATAGTGGTCAATCCTTTACGATTTTGAATGATGAAAATCAGGAAGAGAGTTGGCATGGTGATATGACGATCATCTGGGGATATGTGTTGAATGAACAGCAAAGGTTGAAGCTTGCTGAACGTTTGGGCGTGAGAGCAGAGGATATACGTGTGCACCATAAGCTCGCCTTTCCCCATTCCCACCTTCACATGCGTGATGTTGCATTGGCAAGTTCAGGTGTAAGTGAGACGCGTCCGATTAATATAAGTGTTGTATTTGGAATCAAGACGTGAGGTTCAGATGTCCACGATTTATGATTGGTCTTTAACGGCATCTGAGAATGGTGGTGCTGATGCTTTAATTAATTGGTCAGAGGGACAGCACCCTAACACGGTTAATAATAGCGCTCGTTTTATGATGCAACGGGTAAGTGAGTATTTATCGGATACGGGGGGTGTGCTTGAAGGGATTGTGACGGTTGATAATAACCAAAAGACGAGCGTGATAAGGCTTCTAAGCCAATCGGCATTTTTAGA
>NZ_JBHINI010000092.1:0-865 GCF_042194935.1 Bartonella sp. CL71SXKL
TTGGGAGCAGAGCATGATTGGTCCAGTCATGGGGCAGATGCCTTTGGATTGATGTGCGTGGCTTATGAAGAACCTCCGACGATACAAAAGCGACCAGCTTATAGCGGCAGAACGGAATATGAGAGTACCTCATGGATGGCAGAATGATGTATGATGAAGAGCATTTAGATAAAGAAAGTAACGCATCAGATTTGTCGACAGAAGGCTTATTTCGCAAGCTTGTGAGTTGGTACAAAGAAGATGTGGAGCATGTGAATAAATGGCGTGAACATGCACGGGAGGATTTTCGTTTTTACAATGGTGATCAGTGGAATGAGGCTGATTTAGCGGCGTTAAAAGAGCAACGCCGCCCCGTTATGACCTTTAATCGTATTGCTCCGCTTGTGAATGCCGTTGTGGGGTCAGAACGCAACAATAAGCGAGAAGTGCAGTTTATTCCCCGTCAAGTAGGGAAGGCATTGCCTAGTGAATTGCTTACTGGTGCGGCAGAATGGTTTCGGGACATGGCGCATGCAGAATACGCTGATAGTGATGCTTTCCAAGATGCCGTTATCTGCGGCATGGGGTGGACTGATACCCGCCTTGATTATGAAAATAGCTTTGATGGTGAACCGGTCATTACGCGTTTAGACCCGTTAAAGATGGTTTGGGATAGCGCGGCAGTGCAACCGAATTTAACCGATGCACAACGCATGTGGTATGTAGATCGCAAGCCCTTGGAAGTAGCTAAGCAGATGTTTCCCAAAGCTCATTGGACAGAGCTGAGTGCAGATTGGGCAAGGGATGGGGTTGCTTATGAGGGCATTCATCATAATGATCTTGAAGCTTATAATGATGAGAAGGGCATTGATGTTGAAAACGGTCG
>NZ_JBHINI010000093.1:0-858 GCF_042194935.1 Bartonella sp. CL71SXKL
GTGGGATTGTTTTCTCAACCAATCATCTCAATATTGTTCACCGTTGTTTTAAGCAGCGGTGACAGGAAATATCAACAAGCTTCCGAGCTGTTTATTGTAAATAAATCCATTGAAAGAGGGGAATAATGAAGAAAATCTTAAAACTATTGAGTTGCATAGCTCTCTTAAATACAGCTGGATGTGTTAACCAACCTCCTCCATCAACTTTAGCATTATGGGAAAAACCAGGTGTCGATAAAGCGATGATCCAACAATCCTTATCAAAATGTGGCTGGAAACCGGTTTATGCTTCTTCTAGTGATATGAATTCGTATGCGAGTGAATTTGCCTCAGTTTATGAGTGCATGAAAAAAGCAGGTTTCCGGTATAAATTGCAAGATTCAAAAGGGCTCTATTTTGTACAACCTCTGAAAAGTGACTCGTTTTTAGCTAATTTGATGCTAGCTGGATATCAGCAATTGATGGACAATGACACCTTTGGTGTGACCAACAAAACGAAACAGGAACGCGCTTTACTAACGCATTTTGAGGATGAAAGAAAACGTCAGCAAAAGCAAAAAGCTTTACAAAAGCGATCACCAAAGCGTCCTCCCCATCGTTAAAAAGGTCGTTAGATAAAATCACGAATGAAGTAGAGGATCAAAGCTGTCTCCTTCTTTATCCACGCAACGGGCACTTTTAATTTGGTGGTTAAGATAGTCGACAATAGAGCAGGTGAGGTTTCATTACGGGGGATGCGTATTTTGAAGCCAAAGTCGTGGGGCAATCCACAGGATACGTTAAGCGGTTTGACCGAGGCTGGCGCATCTGGCAGTATGACAGTGGGCTTTAAGAAAGCAGAAGCTTCTTCTCAAGCTT
>NZ_JBHINI010000094.1:0-851 GCF_042194935.1 Bartonella sp. CL71SXKL
GGCTTTATTGAAAAGGAAGATAACCTTTCTCATGATGGCAATTGCTGGGTTTATGATAATGCTTGTGTTGTAAAATCTGGTCGTGTTTATGAAAATGCAAGGGTATATGGCAACGCTGTCATTGGTGGTTTTGTTTATGGCAATGCGCATGTATATGATAAAACCCGCGTGTATTTTGGAGCTCATGTTTATGATAATGCGCATCTTTCTGATAAGGTGTGGGTTTATCAATATGCAAGGGTTTATGGGAATGCAAAATTAACAGGAAGTGCACGCATTTATAGCAAGGCTGAGGTTTATGATTATGCTGTTGTAAGTAGCTCTTCAAAAATTTATGGCAAGGTTTATGGCAATGCTAGCGTGGGTGGGTATGTTAAGGTCTATGGTTCTGTTTATGGGAATGCAAAAGTGACTGGTTATCACACCATTAGAGGTTTGGTACATGGCAATGCAAGGTTAAAAAGAGATGGTTATTCATATGTCAAACAAAACTTTTATTATGCATATGGAATTCCTGAAGATTGTGAAATTTATGAAAACGATACCGTTGTAAAGATTATTGAAAATAACGCTGCGTAAAGACGCGCGGGCGCGGCGGGGGCGCCCCTCTTTCAAATTTCCCATTCCAAATTTTAGCAAATGTTTATCACATTAAATTGTGAGGGTATCTCTATGTGCAAAAAATACGAATTAACCAGTGAAATCAAAAAAATCAAACATGCTCTTACTCGAAATATTATAAACCTTTATCGCATTAAAGCTTTAAAAGATTTTGATGATGTAAAGGCGGGGTCCTTAGGCGGCTTTATTGAAAAGGAAGTTAACCTATCCCATGATGGTAATTGCTGGGT
>NZ_JBHINI010000095.1:0-844 GCF_042194935.1 Bartonella sp. CL71SXKL
TTGGCTTTGATAAAATCTTTGTGCCTCTCTGAATTGTTCAGATAGTATTGAACCTTCTACAGTGGCTTTTGTTTTCACCGTATGATAGGCATCTCTTTTTTTTCATTGTCAAAAATTTTCATATCAAGTTCGCGTCTTTCCTTTTTGATAAGTGATTGCTCAGCGTTACGTAAATGCGTTATCATTTGCATTTTTATAGATTCATTTTGAATCATGGTTAACGAACCATCTATATGTGCTTGAAGATCTGCAATATCTTTCAGGTTTTCTTTTGTTTGAAGTTCTTTAAATAGATTTTTGAGGTATTGAAAACGATTTTCTACGTTTTCAAAAGTTTTCAAAGTTATAGCTTTATCTAGTATCGATAAATATTGTAAACGCGCAAAAATAGCTTTGCCCATTTGATTAAAAGACCCAGAAATTTTGTTTTCGTCCTCTAATACCTTTTGATATGATTTTCTTGAAAGCTTATCACTCTTATAGAGCAATTCTGGCTCTTTGAGAAAAAAACTAGAAAAGTCTATTGTTTTAGATCCAGTTTTCTGACTCTTTGTTATAGTTTGATAGGCTTTTTCTATTTGTGAATTTTGTTCTTTTTGCAACTCAAGCTGTTTTTTTAAGAGCTCAATAATTTCCCCTTTTTTTAATAGATTAATAAGCTCCAGATATTCTGCTGATGGAGCAGGTGGTGAAACTGCAGCTGGTGATGAGGGTTCGAAAGATACGCTTACACCTGTTTTATTTGCATTTGCTGGAGCTAGATTCTGCATTCCCAAAAGGGTAATCATTCCTGTTATAATAAATATCTTTTTCATCTGTTTGCTCGCTTGATTTCGGCAGGGAT
>NZ_JBHINI010000096.1:0-841 GCF_042194935.1 Bartonella sp. CL71SXKL
ATCTAAAGCTTCCTCAAGCACACGACGTAAACGCCCTACGCTTACCTTTTCCTCAAAAATTTTCAATCTCTTTTCCTTAAAACCCACCCCTTTGCCTCAATGCCTCGTTGTCAATCTGGCACCCCCAAAAATGATAAAGCCTCAAAATGATAAGGATTAATTATTTGGCAAGCCGCCGCATGTATACCAGCGTCTCTCACAATTCCATAACCAAATTGCACAAAACCTTTTTCATCCAGAGAGAGAGAAACTGTCCTTAGCGGTCTCGTAAATAAATAACGGTCTCGTAAATAAATAGATGTCCCTCTTTTCTTTCAATTTCCCCCCTCCACCCCAAGCTCTTTAAAAGCACTGTTGCCCTTTCCATGGAGCAAAACGTCTTGATCAAAAACTTAAGCTTTTGGCGCGTCTTCTCTATGCGTCTTGCCTCTCCACCTGCAAGAAAATGGGCTCTTCTTCCCCAAACACCAGAATATCTTTTGCTTTAAGTATAGATTTTTCGCTCTCAATATCGCTTGGTAAGACACATTTTTATGCTTGATAAAAGAAAATAAGTTACAAGATTTTCACTCTTTAAGAGAACAGAAACAGCAAGTAAAGTCCAAGAACAGCCCCTCTTCACTTTCCCCTTAAAAGCTCACAAGAATCCCACTCAAACAAAAGTACCACTCAAGCAAGAGCACCTCTCAAGCAAAAGCACCAATTCTTTAAAAAACACGACACAAATATAAAAAAGCATAAAACGAGAAGTACACCCATGCACCTTAATGAACAAGTCAAAAGCAAGGCTCAACAAAAGCCTCTCTTCACTTTTTCCCCTCGCTCATTTTTCTCTCGCTCA
>NZ_JBHINI010000097.1:0-839 GCF_042194935.1 Bartonella sp. CL71SXKL
TTGATAATAAGATTTTGTCTTGCCTGTGGTTCTGTAATGCCAGAGGCACGGAACTTTACGCTGTCATAAAACTCTTGTAATTCCTTGGATTCTTCCTCAATATTGGTTTTATCGAGTTCTGTTAAGATTTTTTCCATTGCTTGCGAAATGGCATTGTTTTGCACAAATTCATTGCCCTCAAACAAAGCTTCAAACACGGGACGCGTTACAAGATGTTGCGCTAACATCTCAATCGCTTCTTCTTGCTTTATCTCACTGTTTAAGTTGTTTTTTAATTCTTTATAAAACGTATCAAAGGCATGATAAGCTTCGCTTGTTTGATCAGAAAGCATAGTTTGAAGGCGTGTGATATGGTTTTGTGCAATCTCAGCAACATTGCCAGCCCAAATGCCCCAATAATCACTCATAGTAGATTTTTTAACAATCAGTGTTTTGAGAGCATTGGGAAACTCAACAAAAAAGGGCAATCTTCCTTGTCCTTCATATGTTTGGTGCGGTTCATGAGCTTGTGTCCCAATACGAAGTCCGGATTTTTCTGATTTTTCGTGGAGCGTGATTTCGTCAATAACCGTGGTGACATTCTCTAATTCGGTCTTTTTAGAAACTGTAACAATGTCGATGATAGAGCTTACGTCTTGCCCTAAGACCATCTGGTTAAGGGTTTTACTAAAATTCTCATCATGGGCAAGCAAAGCATTGAGAACTTGCCAGACAACACTGTATCTCTTATTGTTTTTTAATGCCTCTTCTGGTGAAACACCAGCAGGAACACCAACCGGCAAAATGATATAGCCCATCTTTTTGCCTTTTGCACGACGCATCACACGTCCCACTGCTTG
>NZ_JBHINI010000098.1:0-829 GCF_042194935.1 Bartonella sp. CL71SXKL
TACCAGTTTAGTGAATCAGTCTGAAGCATTCGTCCAGGATTCGGTCGATTCAAAAACGTCGCTTGAAGTTTTTGAAAAGGATCCGATGTTCAAGCGAACTGTGTACACTCTGGCAACTCAGTTGTACTATGACCGGACTTTATCAGCCGGTTCGTCTAAAGGTTTACAGATGATGCTTAATCATCTAGATGGGAAGGTGACTGAAGATGGCTTTAAGCCGACCCAACAATCGTAAATATGACTATCAACCTTATCAGATGCGGAACAAAGCGCACTTCGGTCACGATGGTTTTAAGGAAAACGCACAGGGGGTAAATGTTCCATCCTTCGTTGATGACTTTAGTTTGCATTACGCTAATGTTAATCAAACCATGAACCAACGCTATTTAGCGGCTGGTACGGATATGGAATATACCACCACAATTGCGGTACACCATGATAAGCGTCTACATGATCAGCTTCGGTGCAAACTAGCAGACGGCAAGGAATACATCATTGCTCAATATTCGCCAAATGATGATATGTATAATTCTTACGACATTCTGGTTCTATCCAGGAAGACAAAGGGTGGTGCATAGCATGGCAGAGTATGCAGAAATGGATGACTTTCTAGAAGCCTGGCTGAACAAAGTCAAGATGATCTCGACCGATTTGACACCAGATCAACAAGCCAAAATTACTAAAGCTGGAGCAGATCAGTATATGAAAATGTTGCGTGAAGTGACTAATGCTAAGCACCGGTCAACTCACAACGATAAAAAGTTTGGGCACGCAGCCGATCATATTACTAATCAAGCAGCGGATGTTGATGGTAAAAGAACAGGTGTCT
>NZ_JBHINI010000099.1:0-809 GCF_042194935.1 Bartonella sp. CL71SXKL
TTGATGGAGGGCGCAATATTGATGAAGGGCGTTCTTTTGCAAGTGTGCAAACAGATTTAATCGAGTCGCATCAACATCAAGGACAGAGCCTTTCGATGTCTCATTTTACCAGCAACGAAAACTTTTGGGATGGGAATACGACAGATGTATTGGGCTATCGTCTAGGCTTGTTTGGGGGAAGCTCTCTAGCGAATTTTATGGGTATAGAGCGTGAGAATTTAAGGAGTCACGTTGCAAGTCCTTATACTCTTGATGAGAACCAAGAGGTTGTTTTGGAGAGCACTGGTGAAGGCGAGACGCGTCCAGTTAATGTGAGTGTTCTGTTTGCGATTAAGACATGAGGTGTAAGATGTCGACGATCTATGATTGGTCTTTAAATGCCTCCTTGAATGCCTATTGTGATGATTTAATAGATTGGTCAAAAGGACAACGTCCTAGTAGTCTGAATAATAGTGCTCGTGTGATGATGCAGCGTGTGCGTGAATATTTATCCGATACGAGTGGTGTGATTGAAAGCACTTTTACGGTTGATGCTGAACAACAGACGACGTTGATAAGACTTCAAAGCAAATCGCAATTTTTAGAGTATAAGAATGGGATATCAGTTTGTTTTAAAGCGAAGGGTAAGAATGTTGGGGAAACCGCAATTGCCTTGAATGATTTAGCCGCTAAACCTGTTTATAAGGCGACGGAATTAGGCATTCGTGCATTATCTGGAGGTGAGCTTCAAAGGGGGTGCATTTATAGCTTGGTTTATAGGGATCATGCTTGGCATGTTTTAAATCCTACGCCTCTCTCTTTATCACAAG